>JAJDYK010000132.1 GCA_022825185.1 Candidatus Latescibacterota bacterium
TAACTGCTCGACGAAATGCACGGCAACCGCATCCGTTCCCACCAACAGGGTGCGCAACCGACCCTCGCGGCCGCGCTGGTACAGGAACCAACGCGCGGCCAAGCGCCAACCGGCGATTAACAGCAAGTTGCAAAACCAAGCCGCGACCACAGCTAGCCGCGAAAAATTGTACGCCTTAAAGAAGAACACCAGCATCACTATGCAGGCAAACCCCAGCGTCACCCCCACTACCGACCACGCCACCGAGTAGCGGCGGCGGTCGTACAGGCCCGACGCGTAAAACGCCAATAGCCAGACCAAGGTCGAAGCGCCGTACACAGTAGCCCATTGCAAATCCGAATACGGAGGCGGCACCAGCCAGCGCGTCGGCTGGACGTCGAGGCCGAATAGATTGCCGACTTGCTCGATGCGGTAGATAAAAGGCACCAGCTCTTGGTGGTAGCGCACCGCTAATCCGAGCTTTAAGCCGCAGAGCACTAAGCCAGCGTCGATCAGCGGCATGGCCAAGGCGCGACCCGCCCGGGCGAGGAGGCGGAACGTTCCGTACAGGGCAATGCCCACCTGCAAAAGCCACAGTGGGAAGAAGCGAAAACGCCGCGCCATGTGTTTGTTGACAAAAATCGACATGGCACGGCTCTTGCGATAGAGAATTCGCAGAGGCACCCCCCGGCCACTCTCGCCGCGAAAGTGAATGATCGAGGTTGTTGGCACGTAGTAAATTTTCCAGCCGGCTTGGTGGAAGCGATAGCACCAGTCGATGTCCTCGCCGTACATGAAATAGTCCTCGTCGAGCAGGCCGACTTGGTCCATGGCCGCCTTGCGCACCATCATGCAAGAACCGGACAGCACCTCGACCTCAGCCGTCTGCTCGGGATCGAGATACGTCATGTGGTAGTGGGCGATGAGCGGGTGCTTGGGAAAGAAGCGGCTCAGGCCCGACATCTTGCAGAAGGCAGCCAAAGGCGTCGGAAAGCCGCGGCGGCTGTCGAGCTGCAAGGTGCCGTCCGGGTCGAGGATTTTGCACCCGCAGGCTCCGGCTTCCGGGTGCGCGTCCAAGAACTCTACCATCGTGCGCAGCGCATCCTGGCGCACAATGGTATCGGTGTTGATCAGCAGCACGTATTCTCCGGTCACCTGCCGCAAGGCCACGTTGTTGCCAGCCGCAAAACCCACATTGGCCGCGTTGCGGATCAGCTTCACTTGCGGGAACTCCTCGGCTACCATGTCAGCACTGCCATCTACCGAGGCATTGTCAACGACGAATATCTCCACCGCTAGCCCTTCGGCTGCTGCGAGCACAGAACTCAGGGCCTGGCGGGTCAGGTCTCGGGTGTTGTAGTTGAGGAAAACAACGCTCAGTCGCACGATTTAGTACCTCGGTGGCGACCCATGAGCTTGTAGCCGCTGAAGTAGAGAATCTGCTTGGCAAATAGTAGGTACTCTTGCAGGTCCAGCTTGCTGGAGCTGAACTGGCGATTGCGAAAAACGAAAGGCACGGACCGATGCTGCCGATAGCGGCCCTTGACCAAAATTTCGAGCAGAATTTTGTAACCCGAAGACGTGAGCACTAGATCCTGTATCACTTGGCGGCGCAGACAGAAATAACCCGACAGCGGGTCCTCGACCCCGGTTAGCAAGCGAGCCGCACCTACGCCGACTTGCGAAATCAGCTTGCGGTGCCAAGCCCACCGTTCGACTCGGCTGGTCTCCCCAAAGCGGCTACCCATGGCAATGTCGCATTCGCGCAGGCTGCGGATGAGTTCGGGCAGGATCGCCGGGTCGTGGCTCAAGTCGGCGTCTATCACTCCGAGATGCGGTCGCGCCGACTGCGCAAAACCCGCCATCACCGCCGATCCCAAACCGAGCTTGCCCGGCCGATGTATCACCTGCATGGGATAGTGGGCTTTCAGCGACTCGGCCACTTCGCCGGTGCCATCGGGCGAGTTGTCATCTACCACGATGAGCTCCAAGTCGATATCCGGCTCTTGGCCGACGACCGAGAAAATTTCTTCCGCCAAAAACGGCAGATTTTCCCGCTCGTTGTACGTGGGCGTTATCAGTGAAATCTGCACGGGGTCCATGGGAGCACGCTAGCGGGAGAATTGGGGAAAGTCGCGGCGAAAAAGCGGGTCCGCAGCGAGGCATTGCAACCCCTCGGCAAAGCTCAGGGGCCGGCGACCGAGCGCGGCTTCCAGTGCGTCGGTGCGCAGGCCGGAGCGCAGGGGACGCTTAGCTGGTAGCGCGACCGCGCAGGTCGGCACCGGTTCGATCAACGCGCCGTCAATGCCAAAGAAATGGGCTATCTCCCGCGCCATCTCCCAGCGCGTCATAAAGGTCGCGCCGCCGACGTGGAACAAGCCCCGAGCCTCTTGGCTGCACAGGGCCACCAAAGCGCGGGCCAAATCGCGGATATAAGTCGGATTGCCCCATTGATCGGCAAAGACCCGCAGGGGCTGGCCGCTAGATAGGGAATTCAGCACCCAAGTGAGGAAGTTGGACCCGGCCTGCGGGACATAGCCGTGCAGCCACAGGGTCCGTACAACTAGCGCCCGCTCCATCTTTTGCAATATGCCCTCGCTTTCGAGTTTGAGTTGGCCGTAGCAAGACAGCGGATTGGCCGCATCCCCTTCGCCGTAGGGGCCGCACTTGCCGTCGAAGACATAATCTGTAGAAACGTGGACCAAGCCAGCGCCAATCGCGTCGCAAGCCGCAGCCAAATTCTCGGGAATATCGACGTTGGCTTGCCGCGCGGCCCGCACGTCTTTTTCACAGCCATCGACATCGGTCATGGCCGCGGCGTTGATCACCCAATCTGGAGCCAGTTCGGCGACGAGTGCGGCCACAGCTTTGCGGTCGGCTAAATCGACTTGGCGATAGGGAATGCCCTCGGCAGCGGGCCGACGACCGCAGCCCATCCACTCGGCTTCTTCTGCCAAGGAGAGCAGCGTGCGGCCCAAAAAGCCAGTGGCACCTGTCACCAAAATTTTCATAGCGGCGGGCCGTACAGCAATAAGGCTCGCGCCCACGAGCTATGCGCTCGGCCGGATGCCTGAGACAGACGCGACTCGGCGGCCAAGGCGACCACCTGCTCAGCGCGGCCCTGTCGCCCGTAGAGTTGGAGAGCGAGAGCTTTGCCGTGATGCGATAGCGGATCGAGGGCAGCGGGACGATCGTACGATTGCTCCATAAAACGCGCAACCTGCTCGGCAGCCGTGGCAAACCGCGCCTCCCCACTCCACTGGCCCAACTCCCACAGGGCCAATGCCGCCAAGGCTTGATCGACGAGCAGGCCAGCGCTGCCTTCGTCGTCTGAGTCGCAGACGTGCTGCACCTGGCCGCGACCGTCGATACAGCGACTGATGAGCGCGTCGCCAGCCTGCATAGCCACCTGAGCAGCGCGTTCGTCGCCTAGTGTGGTGGCCGCAGCGAGATAAGCTCTTATCAAGGCCGCTTGGCGATCGGCGTAGAGCACGGGGTCGGTCCACCAAGTGTCGGCCATGACTTGGCGACCGCGGAACACACCCTCAGTTGCGTCGAAGAGCGTACCCTCGACAAAGCCCAGCAACGCCCTAGCCGACTCGGCGTAGCGGGACTGGCCAGTCTCCAGCAACAAGTGCAGCATGGCTGCCTGATCGAGAGCGTCCCGCTCGCCCGCAGGCGTACTCCAATCCGGTGTGTATGAGTACGCGCGAAAACCACCGCTGTCGCCAAGCGGCGAGGCAAGAACCGCGTCCAAGCTCGCCAAGGCCATCTGCCTTGCTGGTGATACTTCTCGCGCCTCGTCATAGGTGAGCAGGAAGCGCAACGTCGAAGTTTCGAGAAACTTGGTCGGGCCGCCGAAACCGCCGTGGGCCGAGTCAAAAGCAGCCGCGCACGCGCGGTAAACGGCATCTATTGTGACAGGTTTCTCAACCTTAGGACGAGCGGCAGCGCGCTGCACCTTGGCGACGATTACTTCGCGCTTTTCCTCGTAGGCCGTGCGCAACCGGCGCAAATAAGGCTCGACGTTGGCCGACGGAATATCCACAGCCCGCGCGAAAACCTGTCCGTCCGGCAGGGCCACCACTAGGGCCGGCCAACCGCCGCTGTCGTAGCGCCGAGCAATATCCGGCCGCTTGAATGGATTGACCTGCACACTGACAAATTTCTCCGCGACCAGTTGACGCAACGCTGGCGTCGGCGCGGGAAACAGGCCCTCACATCCCGGGGCAGCTAAATACACCAATATGGGATTGTCTTCGCTTTGGGCGAGTGCCAACAAAGACTCGTCCCAAGTGCCCCAAGGCAGCTCGCCATCGGCCCACTGCCATTCGGCCAAAGCGGGCTGCTCGCTGCGAGCTGCTGCTGCTTGCGGCGGCTCTTCGGTGGCGGCACACCCAGCCAGCATTAGCAGCGCCAGCAGCTTGGCCTTAAATTGACACATCTCTTTTATATTCAATGAGTTCGGGGCAATTTACCAAGGCCGCTTAATGTACGGCATGCCCCTGTCAGCGTCAAGCAAGTCCCAAGGGGCGGGCTTTTTGTCGCGGATAGTTTGGCCTATGTTTTGCTTTTTACATCTATAAAACGAGGAGCACGCCATGAATCCACTCGAAAAAGTCACCCTCGGCAGCAGCGGCCTGCGCGTCACCCGCCTCGGCTTGGGCTGCGCCTCTATCGGCGGCCTATACGGCGACATACCAGACGATCAAGCCGCCTCTGTCGTACACCGCGCCCTGTCTTTGGGACTAAACCTCTTAGACACCGCACCGCTGTACGGAGCAGGCAAAAGCGAAATTCGCCTCGGCAAGGCCCTCGTGGGCGTGCCGCGCGACAGCTATGTGCTCGCGTCCAAAGTAGGACGCATCTTGGTCCCAACCGAGCAAGACCAACAGGAGGGCATTTTCGACGGCCCGGCCTCGTATCAACCGGTATTCGACTTCAGCTACGACGGCGTCATGCGCTCCTTTGAAGACAGCCTCAAACGCCTAGGCGTAGATCGCATCGACATCCTCCACATTCACGATCCGGACAACCACTATCAGGAAGCCATCGACAACGCGTATCCCGCGCTCGACAAGCTGCGCAGCGAAGGCGTCATCCGCGCCGTCAGTGCGGGCATGAACCAATGGGAAATGCTGGCCCGCTTTGCCCGCGAGGGCGATTTCGACTGCTTCCTCCTCGCCGGACGCTACAGCTTGCTCGACCAAGGTGCACTCGACGAACTCTTGCCGCTGTGCGTGAAAAAGAACATCGGCATCATGGCCGGCGGCACGTACAACAGCGGCATCTTGGCCAAAGGCGCGCGCCCGGGTGCGACGTACAACTATCGGGAAGCTCCGCCCGAAATCGCGGCTAAGGCCGAGTCGCTAGAAGCCGTGGCCGCTCGCCACCACGTCAATCTCAAAGCAGCGGCCTCGCAATTCGTCTTCGCCCATCCAGCCATCACCTGCATCATCCCTGGGACGCGGCAGCCCGAGCGGGTGCAGGAGAACTTCGACTTGCTCACGCAGGAGATTCCCGCCTCGTTTTGGGCTGAACTCCGCGACGAAGGCCTAGTCCGCGACGACGCCCCGCTGCCGTGAGCTACTTGAGCAAGAGCAACTGTCGAGTCTGGACTCCGCCGGGGTAGTGCAGACGGCTGAGATAGACGCCCGTCGCTACTGGGACGCCCCACTGGTCGCGGGCGTCCCAGTGGACCCGATAAGAGCCAGCCGCCTGAAACTCATCTACCAGTGTATGCACCGACTGACCCAGCACATTGTAGATCTCCAATCTCACCGGGCCAGGAGTGGCCAAGCGATAGGTGATCTGGGTGCTGGCGTTGAAGGGATTGGGATAATTGGGATCTAGGCCGTCGGCGACCGACGTCACCTCCTTAGCCGCACCGGAATCGTTTGGATTGCTTTCACGCATAAGGGCCTGCACCTCAGTGGCCGATAATATCCCATCGTATATTCTGAGGTCGTCCAACGCACCCCTGAGAACCTGACTCGAGTCGAACCCCCCACCGAACTCATCCTGATCTTGACCGAGAATAAGCCCTCCCGCCTCGACCTTGAGTGTGTCGTACACCAAGTGCCCACAACGCTCGGTATCCCCCTCGCCATCGATAAAAAAGTCGGCATGGCCCAGCGAGGCATTGCGAATCACGGCAAAGTGGTGCCAAGTGCCGTCGGCAATCGGTTGGATTTCTACGTCGCACCAGACCTGATTTCTCCCCACATTCCCGTGCGAATAGAAGCGGATCAAGCCTTCGTTTAAGAAAAAGACAATATATTCGTTGTCGTTGAGCTGGTTGGCACCGCTGACAATGGTTTGAGCCCCAGACTTGGAGGTTTTCAACCAGAAGGCGATGGTCACATCCAGCAGGCTATCGAGCACTTTGTGTGGCAGGTCAATGCGATGGTCAATACCGTGAAAGAAAATAGCACCATCTTCGTTGCCAAAGCGGTCTCTTGTAGGTACGGGACCCGACAGGGTGCCGTGATACTCGTTTCCACTGACGTCTCGGGCATTGCCATTGAAGGGGTAGTGGGCAATCAATTCGGCCCTTCCGGCCAGCACTTGGCTGGCTATCACTTGCACACCGCCGCCTAGGGTCAGTTCCAAGCTCTGGTGCCGGTCCTGATCGAGGAAAATGCCGTGCCACTGGCCTACCATCTCTCCGTCGGCGTTGCGAGCTTGGGCTTGATAGTAGCCGCTCACCGGATCCTCACTGGAGATGATCAATTCTAGCTGGCCGAACTCGTCGGTTACACCGATCCAAGCGTAGTCGGGTTCGCGGTCAGGGATGGTGCGCGCAAACTCAACAATTAAGTGCTCAACCTCGTCGCCCAAGACAGTGGCCGTCACTCCGCTAACAGCCGCATCGGATGATTCCGAGACTTGGGAGCAAACCGACAGATGGTTGACCCATCGGGCCAATGTCTCCGGTGCACATCCTATCAGCGCGTTGCCGTCGAGGTTCAACTCTTCCAACTCTGTCAGACGGCCCAATGCGGGTGGAATCACACCCGTCAACCCATTGTCGTCGAGGCGCAACCCTCGCAGAACTGTCAGTTGGCTTAGTTCGAGTGGAATCGAGCCGATCAACTGGTTGCCGTGGAGATACAGCCCCCGCAGGGCTATCAGTTGGCTCAGTTCGAGCGGAATCGAGCCGATCAGCACATTGCCGCTAAGATCCAACCACTCTAGTTGGCTCAGACGCCCCAACACGGGAGGAATCGAGCCGATCAGCACATTGCCGCTAAGATCCAACCACTCCAGTTGACTCAACTGGCCCAATTCAGGTGGGATCATACCCCTCAACCCGTTGTTGTAGAGGCTCAACCACTCCAGTTGGCTTAGTTGGCCCAATTCGGGGGGGATCACACCTGTCAACTCACTGTCGCCGAGTTCCAATGTTTTGACGCCGGAATCGCCGACCGCGATACCGTCCCACTGAGCAATGGGTATGTCCGCGCTCCAGTTTAAGCCACGGTTACCGGCCAAGCGGTCGCGTAGGCCTAGGAGCACCTCGCAGTCGGCTACTAAGCCGGGGTAGTCCTGCGGCTCCGATACGACGATACCATTGGCGCACGGGTTTGACTCCGCGGCCACCGGCCCTGCCCATGCGGCCAGCCCGGCGTTCAGCAGACAGGCTGCCAGCCGCTTGTAGCAGCCGTAACGACCCTTCGCGATAGGTGGTTTTGCCACACTCAATCTCCGCTGAGTAGTCGAACTATCTTTTAATAGCCAGAAGCTATCCGTTTAGCTCAAAGGCTCGTTGTTTGATGGCAGCGAAATGAGGGATGGACACCTTGCGTAGAGTCTCCACCACCTCTTCCCCCTCTAGAGAGCAGCCCGTCTCTTGCTCATAGGCTAAAGCCACCCGCTGGCTTCCTAAGGATTGGACCAAATCTAACACGTCAGAGCCCCATCGTGGGCTATCCCCGTGGAATATACCCCGCCAGCCCTGTTTATCTACTTGCTTGACTGAGCAGAAACCACAAGAACGCAACATGGCCTTTACACATTGGGCCGTGGGAGTCCACCAAGTCGTTGGATCGGAATTGACTTGTGCCCTCTCGCAAAAGCGCATAGAAGGGCTGCGATTGTCTGGCCCTAGTAGACGGCGCTTGAGAGCCCCCCACAAGCCAAAAGGAGAGTCTAAACGCGTTTCCAAAATCAGCTTTTCGCGGCACAAGCTTGCGACGCGCTCTATACCAAGGAGGGGGTGGCGCAAGTGGTAGAGGACGCCCAGAAACAGAACGATATCAAAGCATCCATCCTCATCTGGATTCAAACTGAACAAGTCTGCTTGGCGAAATTCTACCTTTGAATTAAGCAAGGTATGGGCCATGTGAAAGCCAGATGGCGAGTCAATCAAGGGCGAACTGTAATTGTCCACGGCTAGGACACGAGAAGCTCCCCGACGCTCGCATTCAAAGCTATAGAACCCATCTGAACAGCCGATATCAAGCACCGTCTTGCCGGAAAGGTCCTCAGGCAGTTGCAGCCGCTTAAGTAGGGCTGGCGAGTCCTGTACGCCCGGAGTTACTGTACCGTCGGGTAAGGAAATGCGGTGCCGCCACCGTGGTACATTCGTCATGTAATACGATCCAGTTTGAAGTTATCCATTTAATCAGCGTCCTTATCTTCTTTGGCTTGGGATAAGAGAATCTTGACAAGATACATTCCTGCCCTAAAAGTATCCACACGTTTTTTTACGCCCTACATAAGTATTCAGACATTTGTATTTTTAGCCAGATGCAATGAGACCGCCTGCTGTTCAACCTATCTGTCCATTGGTGTCACCACTCGGTAGCCTATTACGCCGTCGTGCTCGTAAAATTGCTCCAGAGGCAAACCGGCCTCCAAATAGTGCCGGACCGGTGCGTAATCGCTATAAGGCGGATGTACGAACACATAGCCCAAATTGACAGCTTGCACCAGATCACCCAGCGAGCCTGAGCGCGGTATCTGCTTTAATGGCGCGTCGGCGAGGAAACGGCGCACCGAGTTGTTGCGTAGTAGTCGTTCGCGCAAAAAGGTTGGCGAATGAGACAAAAGCTCTCGTAGCTGTTCTCGGATAGCGGGCCGACGAGCTGCCGTTGGCGAAGGATGCCTCGGCAATTCCTCCTGCAGGGCCAAGAGTTGGCCGACTCCGGGTAGCGCCGTCATGCGTTGCAGTCCGTCTTCGGGAGCCCGTGCAACAAAGCCACCTATCAGCCGTTTTCCGTGAACAGTCTGGAACAATTGTCGCTCGTCGAAACTGCGCCCCGTGCTTCCCCAGCCAGTGCGCCAGCCCAAGGGCACCTCCATCACCGTTACGTCACGGTGATCGCCAGCGACCTCGGCGTAGGCGTCGGGGATTTCTACTGCCGCGACCTGATAGGGCAGCCTGAAAAACTCTAAGGCAATCAGCGCAGCAACCGCCGTCATCCAGCGAACCGGATGCGCTACCCGGCCTAGCCAATAGCTCATGGTATATGCGCTGAGTACCGCTAAGCCCAACATGACCATAATATCGAAACGCGCCGCCACCCGTGCTCCCTTGATCAGGGGCACGTAGCGCACAAGTGCGTAGGGCAATGGCACAGCAAAGCGCCCTTCTCCAAACGCGAAGACAAAGTCCCCGCCGATGTGGAGCAGCGTCCCCAGCGAGAGCAGGAAAAATGCCAGCGTCAACCAGAGCCATCCCCTGATGTCCTCTTCGCCCCACAAGCGCAGGACGCACACTGCCAACAGCCCAAGCACCACATAGCCAGAAAACACCGTCGCCTCCACCGCATTGCCACCGGAAAAAACCTTGTAGGCCTCAGCTCCTACATCGCCATAGAGCAGGCTGCCCGGCGGCGGTGTTACAAAAGCCAGCAGGTCTGCCCCCAGCTTGGCCGAGGAGGCTCCCCCGTAAATGTAGCCACTCTGTGCCGTCTCAAAGACCACCCACATAATAGGCGCGAAACCGACTGCGACGATAGCCCCCATAAGTGCAAAGTGTGCAAGAAAGGTCCCGTTTAGCACCTCCAACCGGTCGCGGTAGGATCGCCAACCGAGGTAAAATGCCGTGAACAACGTCAGGTAGATAAGGTAGTAGTAATCGCAATAGGCCGTCAGCAACAGGCACAGTCCACCGCCCCAGGCCCAGCGTTGCTCCTTCGTTTCTACCAAGCGAATCAGACAGAGCACATAGAGGGGAATCCATTCACTGCTCAGACAGTTGAAATGACTTAGACTGCGGGTCAACATATAGGGACTGAAGGCGTAGATCAGCCCGGCGATCCACGCGGCCCGGCCATCGCCAGTTAGATAGCGTGCCAGCAAGAACATCCCCCAACCGGCCGTGGCAAATGTCGCCAAGATCAGGATATTATAGGTCGTCCAAGCACTGCATAACCACTGCAAGGGCACTGCCAATACAGCTTTAAAAAAGACGAAGGAGTGGAAGACCAGCGACGCGCCGTAGGGTACGAAGATATAGTCGCAAAAAAGTGGCGAGATGCCCTCGGACAGGGCTTTCTTCATCCACCACAGGTTCCATATATAGATTGGCACATCGCCTTTACCGCCGGGTACGTGGGTCGTCAGACGAAAGACCAGCGGGTATGTGAAGACGAGACTGCACACCAAGTAGGACAGGAGAACGTGCAGCGAGCAGCGACGGATCACGGACACCTTCTTTATTGGAGAAAACGGGCGAGGCATTTCAAAAGATGCGAGCGGTCGGCAAGGGCAAACGACCTATTGTTTGAGGAAACGCAGCACAAACGTCGGCACCACCGGATCGTGCCACACCACCTGGAAGCGGCTTTCGTATTCCTTAATGGCCGGATACAGGTATTGTCCCGTCTGCGGAAAACCGAGGCTTTCCAACACCGCGTAATCAACCTTTTCGCGCTCCATGTAGGCCAGAACTTTTGCCGGTTCGTCAAAGGGAAAGCCGACGCAGCGCCGGCCCGAGACGATGTACATCCAGTAGCCCTTGCGGCACAGTACGATGGCGTCTTCCGGCGCGTTGGCTTTGAGCCATTGACCGGCCTGATAGTAGCGAAGCCAAGGCGGAGGATAGTCGGCAGCCGCGTAGTCAGCTAGGCGTTTGACGCCGCCGGCTTGGCCGATAATGCATACTAGAAAGCAACCCCATATCGCGAATCTGCCCACATCGCCCCCAGCTAGCCTATTGCGAATTTGCAAAACGGCCCAGACCCCCACCAAGACGAGCACCGGCACAATCGGCACCAAAAAGCGATCTCCCGGCCAAGGCCACAATAACACGATTCCCATAAAAAAGGCCGCGTAGAGCAGGAACAGCAGGTGTTCGCCGCGCTTGATACAGAGCACCGTCACCGCAACGGCGAGCGCGATTAGCAACAACGGTGCGGGGTGAAAAATCGTCTCAGTGCCGCCAAAAAAAGGCACCAAAGTATTGGGCAGTTCCCCCGTCAGATAGCGATACACATGGCCGATAAAGCGCTCGACAAAACCGCCCACGTCGAGCAAGCCCCGCTCTGGGTGGTAGGGATTGACCATGAAGAGCTGTTTGATATAGACGCTACCGCCACCTACCGCTTGATTGCGCAACGTCCACGGCAGCCAGCAGACAAACGCCGCGCCGCCAAAGAGCAAACACCGCCGGAAATCGCGCCGAAGCAACAGATAGACCACCACAGCCGCCACCAGCGCGATCCCAACCGTGCGGATGTAGTACGCCCAAATGGTGCAGGCAAATCCGCCGACGAGCCACCAATTTCCCCTGAGACCCTCGCGCCCAACGCCTCGTTCGACAAGCCACAGCGCCAAAAGCGAAAAAGTCAGATAGGGCACTTCGGACATGACTTGGTGCGCGTAGTGCAGCAGCAGCGGGCCATAGACTGCGCCGGTCGGCCCGTGCGTCAAATAGCTCTTGCCGAGCACGACACTTAGCGTCACCACCGCTAGGCCGGGCAATACGCCCACCCGCTCCTTGGCCAATTGGTACAGCACCCCCATCCCCAATGCGAAGAGCACCAGCACCCAAACCTTCATCGGCACCCAATCGCCGGGAAAAGCCCACGCCAAAGGAGCCAACAACAGGGGAAAACCAAAAGGGTACTTGGTCGCTGGCTTGGGATCGGGCGAGTTGATGTGCAAAAGCCCCTCGCCTTGGGCTAGACTATGCGCCAGCGTGATGAATTCGGCGTTGTCGCCGCTGAGGGAAAGTTTGGCGTCAAAGGTCCAGATCCCTAGGAGGAATGTCGCCGCGACAACCCAAGGCGTTTCCAATAACCTGACTATGCGCGTACCAATATCCACTTTGAGATCCTGTTGCTCAGATTTTTTAGGCGCTGCTTTCTTTTTTCGGGAGGATGCCTTCATGGATAAACACTCACGAACTATCTACCTTGCGTCCGATTTTAAAGGGTATCAATAACACGTAAAACAAAACGAGCGCCACGCCGTCGAGAATTGGGATATACCACGGCCACGGAGCAAAGAAAAACGGCGATTGGGTAACGGGCGGCCGGTTGAGGAACATGTAGTTGCTCCCGAGCGCCCAATTGACGCCGAACGCGACAATGGCCAAGAGATTGAGCAGCGCAAAGACGCGAAGGACGGACTTGGACGTCGGTCGCATGCCGAGGCCCCAAGTTGCGAACAGCGCACCAGCGACAATGCCGCCGTGGGCAATGAAATACTGAAAGAAGCGATACGCTGGATAGTCAGCTATGAGCGGCGGCGTGACAACGGCATTGGTCGCGCCGGCGAGTCCCCAGAAGTAGGCGATTTCATACGCCGTCTGCCAGCGGAAGATGAGCGCGGCAGCGACGGCGAAGACGGTAATGCTACAGACGTGCAACGGCAGGTACCACCGCACAAACTCGTACGCTCCGACCATCGCCACGCGCTGGCCCCAAGGCAGGATCTCGTTGAGCAAGAGCACGCCCGCGAATGCACCGCAAACGGCTTGAGTCGCCCGTGCCGAATTGAGCCGCTTGACGACGAAGGTCAAGAAGACCGGCAAGGCGAGCGTCACAATCATCGCGGCGATGTGGGAAAGGCCGAGAAACTCGAACTGGCTGGACATGGCGTCTCATCGCTCGCACTCAGATAAGTCGCAAAACCGCTTTTCAGTACTTCTCATCGACAAAGTGCAACTTGCTGTGCGGCGGACGCTGGTACTCGCCGTGAGGCGGGCGCGACGGCAGCTTGATCTTTTTCGGCATCACATCTTTATAGGGCAGTTGGCCAAGGATGTGCGCGATGCAGTTGAGACGCGCTCGGCGCTTGTCGTCGGCCTCCACTGTGTACCAAGGCGCTTCGGGAATGTCCGTGTAGAAAAACGCCTCGTCTTTGGCCTTGGAGTACTCGACCCACATATCCCGCGATTTGAGGTCTATATCGCTGAGCTTCCAGTGCTTGAGCGGATTCCGGGCGCGCTCTTGAAAGCGGCTTTCTTGCTCTTCCTCGCTCACCGACAGCCAGTACTTGAGCAAGATGATCCCCGAGCGCACCAGCATGCGCTCGAACTCCGGGCACGAGTGGAGGAATTCCCAATACTCCTCCTCGGTGCAAAAGCCCATCACCCGCTCGACGCCGCTGCGGTTGTACCAACTGCGATCGAAAATCACGATCTCACCGGCAGCCGGTAGGTGGGCTACGTAGCGCTGGAAGTACCACTGGGTGCGCTCGCGGTCCGACGGCGTGCCCAAGGCCACCACGCGCGCGCCGCGCGGATTGAGCGGCTCGGTAATGCGCTTTATGGTCCCGCCTTTGCCAGCCGTGTCGCGTCCCTCAAAGACGATCACAACCCGCAACCCTTGGTCCTTGATCCAGTGCTGCAACGTGACCAATTCGTGGTGCAACTTGGTCAATTCGCGCTCGTAGTTCTTCCGCTTCATCTTCTCCGGCTTGGCGTTCTTTTTAGTCTGCATACCCAATCTCCATCGCTCGCGGTTCGCCGTTCAAAAAAACGTACACAAGGCCGTAGCGCGAGAAAAATCGGCCCCGCCCCATCTTGCTCGACCCCGACCAGCCGCGTACCTTGTCGCGCACACTACATAACCGACAAGGACCCTTATGAGCCAATCATCCCGCCCCAACCTGCTCTACATCCACTCCGACCAGCACAGCCCCTACGTCGCTGGCTGCTACGGCGATCCCTTGGTCGAGACCCCCCACCTCGATGCCCTCGCCGAGCGCGGCGTAGTATTCGACAACACCTATTGCCCCTCGCCGATTTGCGTGCCCTCGCGGATGTCCATGCTCTCGGGCCGCTATCCTTGCGACAATCAAGTCTGGACCAACAGCCACATCCTCGACTCCGGCATCCCCACCTTCGCCCACGCCATGGGTGCCGGCGGCTACCACCCTGTTCTCATCGGCCGCATGCACTCGGTCGGGCCGGACCAACTGCACGGGTACGCCGAGCGGCTCGTCGGCGACCACGGCCCCAACCAACCCGGAGGCCAAGGCGTCGATCACGGCCAACTCTCGGGCACGGCCGGGCCGGGCCGCGTCAGCCTGCGCCTGTCTGGCCACGGCCAGAGCGCCTACCAAGTCCACGACGAAGACGTCACCGCCGTGACCGTTGACTACCTCAACCGCCTCGGCGTCGCCAAGCGCGCCGGCCAAGCCGCAGAGCCGTTTTCACTCTCGGTCGGTTTCATGCTGCCGCACCAGCCCTTTGTCGCCCGCTTGCAAGATTATCGCTACTACTATGAAAACATCACTCCCCCACAAATTCCTGAACCCTTCGGTGACCACCTCCATCCTCACATCAAGCGCTGGCGCCAAGCCTGCGAGATTGAGGAAGTCAGCGAAGAAGAAATCCGCCGTGCCCGCGCCGCCTATTGGGCGCTAGTCCACCGCATGGACGCGCTAATCGGCCAGATCATGGCCGCACTGCGGGAAAACGACTTGGAGGAAAATACCCTCGTCCTCTACACGTCGGACCACGGCGAGCAGGTCGGCGAGCACGGTCTGTGGTGGAAGCAGACCTTTTACGAGGACTCGGTTAAGGTCCCAGCCATACTCGCTTGGCCCGGACACTTGCCCGCAGACACTCGCTGCGACCGGGTAATTTCTTCACTCGACCTCAACGCCACCATGCTCGACGCCTTGGGCTGCCCGGCCCTACCCCACTCGCGGGGCCGCAGCCTACTGCCCTTGCTCTCGGATCCCCAAAACGCCGAGTGGGACGACGTCGCGTTCTCCGAGTTCTGCCAAGACGCGGCCGGGGCCGGCGGGCCCTTCTCAGAAGAGGGCATTTTCCAGCGCATGATTCGGCGCGGGCCGTGGAAGCTCAACTACTACCACGGCCAACCCTGTCAGCTTTTTAACCTCCAGGACGACCCACGCGAATGCCAAGATCTAGCAGCTAACCCGGCCCACCAAGAAACGCTGGCCGCCCTCAAAGCCGAAGTCCTAGACGGATGGGACCCAGAGTGGATCGCCGCGCGCATGGCCGCGCTCCGCGCCGACCGATCCATCCTAACCGCGTGGGGCCGCACCGTACAACCCCCCGACCAGTGCCGCTGGAAGCTCGACCCGGCCATGGATTACCTCGACCCAGAGCAACTCGACAACAACCAGCGCAATACCAACAAATGACCCAATAGGGCGGCTGGTGCCAAGACCGTCGGCAGCCAGACGTAGGGCGCATAAGTGGCGAACGTGCTATCCGGCTCGTTGGTGAAGATGCGGAACTCCGTCGGCATGGAGAGGGCCGCGATGACCATTGCCTCAGCCAGTAGCATCAACCCAAGCACATTCCAAGTCCATATCGCGTAGGAGCCCACCTTGCCGCGCCAGACCAGCCAAGCCATGGCCGGCGCGGTCAAGCCGACGAAGATGTCGAAGTTGATCCCCGCGTAGGTCATCTGCACCGGCACTTGCCCGGCCTGGTACATTCCTCGTAAGAACACGGCGACCGGCACGCGGAAAAACTGGAAGCCAATCAGTCCGACCGGGCCGACTGCAGCCACCAGCGTGGCCCCCATCCGCGAAAAGGCCGCCCCACCCGTTAGGATCATCAAGGCTGTGAAGAGGGGGAGCGAAAAGCCGCGTAGTTCGCCCGAGAGCGCAGCTAGCCCGGTCGCCACCAACCAGAGCATCGCTCCCATGGCCGCCCGCATCGTCCACAGGTCGGCGGCCTGCCCTACCCGCTGGACCGCGACGCGCACGGCCAACACCAAAAGCGCCAAAACGCCCAAGACCGTGGCGAAAAAGAGCGCGTCAATGCGGAGGGGGACTTTGTCGAGCGCTAGTTCCATATCGCTTGCTTATTCTTCGCCCCTTTCGCGCGCTTTCACCTCGTCCCATATCTCGTCTAGGGCCGCCAGCGAGAGCGTGGCGACTTCCTCATCCCGCGCATGGACGGTCTCCTCCAGAGCGCGGAAGCGGCGCTCGAACTTGGCGACTGCACGCCTGAGTGCCTGCTCGGGATCTACTTTGAGGAATCGGCTGGCGTTGACCAACGAAAAGAGCAAGTCGCCAAACTCTTCCTCAACCGCCGCGACCTCATCCGCCTCCCAAGCCTTGCGCACTTCGGCAAATTCCTCTTCGACCTTGTCGAGCGCACCATCAACCTCGTCCCAATCAAACCCCTGCTGTGCAGCTCGCGTTTGAATCCGATAGGCACGCATCAGAGCGGGTAGGTGTTTGGGAATGCCCTCCAGCAACGACGGCGCGGCGTCCCCTTGCTCTCGCCGCTCCTGCTTTTTGATCTGCTCCCAGCGGAGCAAGACCTCGTCGGCCTCGTCCGCACTCGCATCGCCAAAGACGTGAGGATGGCGACGAATAAGCTTATCGACGATGGCTTGGCCGACCGCCTCAATGTCGAAGCGACCCTCCTCGGCCGCGATCTGGGCGTGGAACACCACCTGCAGCAACACATCGCCCAGTTCCTTGCATAGCTCGTCGTCGTCGTCTGCGTCAATGGCTTCAAGAGCCTCGTACACTTCCTCTAATAGGTATGGTTTGAGCGTGGCATGCGTCTGCTGGCGGTCCCAAGGGCAGCCAGCGGGGCCGCGCAGACGCGCCATGATAGCAACTAATTCTGAGAAGGAGGAATCGTTTTGCATCGTCTTTCGCTTCCGCGATTTTAATTATGGGACAATAATAATAAGAAACTGCTCACCACCAGCCCAAAAAACCGCGTGACACAGGGGCTACAGTCCATTTATTATAAATTTACAACATATTATTTTATATATACTTATGCATTATTTAGTATTCATATGTAACCAAATTGAAACAAATCCTTGACGCGCCGTCGCGCCGTATTATATTGAATTGGAGGCGGTGATTAGGGTCTTCTGTATAACTCCCCTGAATGTGCTCCCTTTGGCTATGGGAGCAGTCAGTTGGCCCTTTTAATTTGTTGCTCACTAAATAGCACGGAATCGCGCTTGGGTGCGCTCCGATTAGCTGATTGAGCCTTTTTGTAGGCTTTGATGAGGCAAAATATCGGTATGGGCAAAATCATCGCTATCGCCAATCAAAAAGGCGGGGTAGGCAAGACCACTACGGCTGTCAACCTTGCCGCCGGTCTAGCCATTTTCGGGTACCGAACCCTACTCATCGACTTAGACCCACAGGCCAATGCCACTAGTAGCTGCGACGCCGAACTCGGCAGCGACTATGCCTCGACCTACGAGGTCTTGATAGGCCAGCTCAGCACCTCTTCAGCGACCTTTCCCACCTATATAAAGGACCTCTTCGTAGTGCCCGGGCACGTCCGCCTCGCAGGTGCCGAAGTGGAAATGGCCGCTATGGTCGGGCGCGACAAGCGGCTGGCCGAAGCCCTAGATCCGATAAAACGACAGTACGAATTTATACTCATTGATTGTCCGCCATCCCTGGGCTTGCTAACCATCAATGCGCTGAGCGCGGCCGATTCCGTGCTCATTCCGGTGCAGTGTGAATACTATGCCTTAGAAGGCGTCAGCAAGCTCAACGACACCATCCGCGTGGTGCGGCGCTACCTCAATCCCGATCTCGAAATCGAGGGCGTTTTACTTACTTTGTACGACAGCCGCTTGCAGCTTTGTCGCCACGTGGCCCAAGAAGTGCGCAACCACTTCGGCGACAAGGTCTATCAGACGATCATCAGCCGCAACATTAGCTTGGCCGAGGCCCCGGGTTTTAGCCAACCCGTCGCGCTCTACGACGCAGAATCGAGAGGCTCTAGCAACTACAGCAGCTTAGTTTCCGAAATCTGTGCCCATAGGCCCTCTGTCTTAGCCTAATCCCCCGTCTACATTTCTACATTATTTTCTTGACAATCGTTTGTATCAGCATATTATATTCATTTTTGCATTTTTGCATTATATATCCAAAAAGGAAGGAAGGGAAGGTTGTCTGTGTATTCTTGTACGTCTGCGAACTCGGACGCGGCTACGCGAGTGGGAGCGTCCTCCCCCCACTGTGCTGACCATCCCGAATTTATCACCCAAAACGCCCAAGTCTGCCGCCTGCTAGCCCAAGCCGACCGGGTCGCTGAGTCCCCAGCGACCGTGCTCCTCACCGGAGAAAGCGGCACAGGCAAAGAAGTGTTAGCGAGGCGTTTACACGGGCGCAGTCCAAGGCGCAGAGCCTCGTTTGTGCGACTCAACTGCGCCTCGTTGCCCGAAGGCGTGTTGGAGAGTGAACTGTTCGGGCACGAGAAAGGAGCCTTTACGGGTGCGGTCCGCCAGCACTTAGGCCGCTTTGAACTAGCCAATCGCGGTACCTTGTTTCTCGACGAGATTGGCGCGGCGGATATGCGCGTGCAACTGCGCCTATTGCGCGTCCTACAAGAACGCGAGTTCGAACGCGTCGGAGGTGCAGAGACCTTGCGGATAGATGTGCGGGTCATTGCCGCCACCAACGTCGATTTGCGGGAAGAGGTCCGCAAAGGAACCTTCCGCGAGGACCTCTTTTACCGGCTCAACGTCGTACCGCTCAAGCTGCCGCCGCTGCGCCAGCGCAAGGGAGACATTCCCCTGCTAGTCGAACACTTTATCCGCCGATTGGCGGCGCAAAACGAATGCAAAATTCGCGGCCTTGACACTGCGGCCTTGAACCGCTTTTTGGCCTATCCATGGCCGGGCAATGTGCGGCAGTTGGAAAACGCGCTCGAGCGCATGGTCATCCTTGCGAGCGACAGCTTGTTGCGGGAAGAAGACGTGCCCGAAGAGATCGTCCACTGGCAGGACGAAGAAGAGCTCGATCTAAACCAGCGCGATTTTAAGGAAGCGCGGAACTCGTTTGAGCGGCACTTCCTCTGCGAGGCTCTGCACCGACACCGCGGGGTGATTTCGCAAGTAGCCGAAGACGTGGGCCTGTCGCGCAAGAGCCTGTACGCAAAGCTAGAACACCTCGACATCGACTACCAACACTACCGCACCTAGCTCACAGGCGCGTGGCGAGCGCACGGTGGAATTTCGCCATCTGGCCTTCGAGATAGGCCCGATGCTCGCCATCGGTCGGCTCGAGCGCGAGGGCTTGGCGCATAATGGCTGCTGCGTGGGCATGCCGCCCCAACAGGTGCAGCAATTCCGCATAGGTATCCAAATAGACTGAGTTTTCCGCGTCGAGTTTGACCGCACGCATCGACAGATTTAGGGCATAGCTAAGACGCAGGCCCTCTTCTGCATAGGTCCAAGCCAAGTTGTTGAGAATCAGAGGATCGTCTGGAGCACCGGCCAAGGCGCGTTCGTAGTATTCAATAGCGCCGTCGGGCCGCTCGCGCTCGTAGTAGATGCGGGCGATATCAACTGCACTGATGACTCCGGCCGTCAGCGCTTGATCAAAAGTGCGAGCGGCCCGTTCCGCAAGCCCTTGGCGGAGCTGGCAATCTCCCAAGGTGAGGACGAGTTGCCGGTCATCGGGTTGAATGCGCACGCCCTCGGCGAGCGCGACTTCGGCCTCGGCGAATCGCCCCTCGGCAATCAAAACGCGGCCGAGTTCAACGTGAGCGAAGAGGTGGTGCCCATCGAGTCGGGTGGCCCGGCGCAGCGCTTCTACGGCTGCGTCGGGCCGCTCTTGACGGGCGTGGAGCCAGCCCTCGGTTGCCCACAGCGACGCACTCTGTCCGTGGTCTGCACGCAATTGCGCGAGGAGTTTTTCGGTTTGGGCGAAGCGCTCCTCTTTTTCGCAAATATCGCGCAAGGCCCTGTACAGGTCGTCGTTGTCCGGTGCCAAAGCAACGGCTTGGCCGATCAGCTCCAAGGCGGCATCCACTTCGTCTAGGCCCAGTCGGGCGAGGGCGGCGATGAGCAGCAAGCGGTCATCCGGCCCGTCTTGGCGAATGGCCCGGCGGGTTTCGGCCAAGGCTTGGTCGTAGAGGCCGTCGCTCAAATAGGCGTGTGCTAGCTGGGCGTGCCCGACTCGATAGGCACCGCATTGTGGATTACTGATGACGAACGCACCGAGCAGAGCGCAGCAAACGGCCTGTCTAGCAAGGCGCATTCAGAACTCGTGGCGATAGGTGCCGATGTGGAGGAGCAGACCGATAGCGAGGAGATTGGACAGCAGCGAAGAGCCTCCCGAGCTGAGAAAGGGCAGCGGCAGGCCGGTGATAGGCATGACGCCGATGGTCATGCCAACGTTGATAAACACGTGAAAGGTCAGCATCGCAGCCAAGCCGAGGGCTGTTAGGCCGTAAAAGGCATTATTGGCCATGGAGGCGATGTGCAGCGCCCGATAGATAAGAAGAAAGAACAGGCCCAGCACGATCAGGGCCATGACAAATCCCCCCTCCTCCGCGATGACCGAGAAGATAAAATCGGTATGAGCCGCTGGCAGGAACTGGTGCTTAGTCTGCGTGCCTTCTAGCAGGCCCTTACCCGTCAGTCCTCCGGAGCCAATGGCGATCTTGGATTGAATGATGTTCCACCCGGATCCAAGTGGATCGCTCTCCGGATTGAAGAAGGTCATAATGCGGGCCTTCTGGTATGGATGCAGGAAGTTCTCCAAAAAGTACACCGTGAGCAAACCCGCCGAGATGTTGACAACGGCCATGGAAATGGTCAGCCAGAGCCGGCGCATAAAATGGTGAATCAAGAAGGTGCTGCCGACGATAAAGACAGCGAAGACATAGGGAGTACCCTGTTGCCACAGCGGATCTAAGGAGCAGAAGACGCTGATGAGCGGAGAGATGACGAGGAAAATGAAGAACTTGCGCATTCCCGCCCAATAAAGCATGGGGAAAAACGGCGCACCAAAAGAAATCGCGGTCCCCAAGTCGGGCTGACGCACAATCAAGGCAATCGGCACCAATACGAGGAACAAGGCTCCGAGAAAGCTGTTGAAGGAGTTGATGCGTTCGGTATTGCGATCGCTCAGATAGCGAGCTAGCGCTATGATGGTGGCGATCTTGGCCAGTTCTGAAGGCTGCAACATCACCGGACCCAAGCGCAACCAACGAGTAGCATCGCCCGTGCCCCACATCAACACCGCTACTAGGCTCACAATGCTGGACAAGTACAGCAGATACGCCACGCTGTAAATGACCTTTTCCGGGATATAGACGATCGCTATAGCTACGGCAAAAGCCAAAATCGCGAATTGGAGTTGCTTAATCCAAGCGTTCTGCACCGAGATAGAGTCGTTGTGATACGTAGCGCTGTAGATCGCGATGATGCCGATCAGTACGGTCGCCAAAGTCGCAATCAGGAGCGGGACATCGAGCCTGCGGAGCAAGCGCATGAGTTAAAGCATTCCCTGGTTAGTCAACAGCGTGTCCACCTCGGTCACTTCTGGCGCAATAATGCCCTCTTGAATGCAAAAGGCTTTGACGACCTCGCGCACAACCGGGCCGACGCGCGCCCCACCGCTGCCCCCCCCTTCAACCACAGCCGCGATGGCAATGGCGGGTTTCTCGTACGGAGCAAAGGCCACCATCCAAGCGTCATCGTCTCGACTAGGCACTTGCGCAGTACCCGTCTTGGCCGCAATCGAGACGCCGTCAACCCGCGCTTGGCGACCGGTACCAGTATCGCTGTCCACCACCCGCCGCATGGCCTTTCTCACGATGCTGAGGGTCCGCGACGAAATGCCGTCAATGCGTTGGCGGCGAGGGGGATCGCCGCTGACGTATGGCGTGACCAAATGACCGCCGTTGGCAATGGCGGCTACGTAGCGGGCCATCTGCATGGGCGTGACCAATAGAGAACCTTGACCAATGGAGAGGTTGATCAGGTGCCCAAAGGACCAGCCGTCGCGCTCCTTGTAGTACTGGCGCGAGGGCAGGAGACCAGCAGCTTCTCCGGGATAGGTGATCCCAGTCGGCTGGCCGAAGCCTAATTTGGCCCCGTACTTACGCCACGTTTCAATGCTCATCAACCTAGCCAAATGGTAGAAGTAAACATTACAGGAGACCTCAATAGCCCCTGGCAGGGTCAGACTACCGTGGCCTGTTCGCTTGTGGCAGCGAAACGTGCTCCTACCCACCCGCAATGCACCATAGCAAGGCTCAAACAGGCTCAGCGTATCGGTGACACCCGTTTCGAGCGCGGCTATGGCACTGACCATCTTGAACGTCGAGCCAGGTGGATAATGCCCTTGCAAAGCGCGGTTGAGTAGCACAGTCTCGCTCTGCAACACCTGCCGCCGCTCCTTTTGGGCTTGGAACGACACGAAAATGTTGGGATCAAAGGTCGGCTTGCTGACCCAAGCTAGCACGGCCCCAGTGCGCGGGTCAAGGGCGACCAGCGCACTAGCAAAACTATCGGGCAGGGCGCGCTCGGCCGCTAGCTGTACTTCCAAGTCAAGGGTCAGGTGCAGAGGAGCGCCGGGCACGGGAAGCCGGTCTCGCTCTGGAAACTCTCGGCCCGTGCGACCAGTCGCGTCAATCTCGACGTACATCATGCCGTCGCGGCCGCGCAGGCTGTTTTCGTACACCTTCTCGATCCCAGCCTTGCCGATAAAATCGCCGAGCACGTAGGCGTTTTCATTGTTCCCTTGCAGATCTTGGTCACGGATGATGCCGATATAGCCGAGCAAATGAGCGGCGGCCGTACCGTAGGGATAGTAGCGCTGAGTCTCGATTTCAATGTCGAGCAGGGGCCAATCCGCCTTGAGCCGCTCTTCTACGATCGATACCGTGCGAAAATCAACATCGCGCTTGAGGCGGATGGTGCGGTATTTGCGACTGTATTCGCCGTCTAGGTCTATATCCCCAATGGCCCTTGTAAATGCTGCGGTGGCGGCCTCAAAGTCCTTGCGCGTAGTGCGTTCTAACGCGACGGTGTAAAATGGTCGGGTGCGGGCCAATATGCGTCCATCGCGGTCGTAAATCAGCCCGCGGGGAGCTTTGACGCGCCGCTGAGCAATGCGGTTTTCCTCGGACTCGCGAGCGTAGTCTGCCGAGGTGACAACCTGCAAATAGAACAGACGCAGGAGCAAAATCGCGAACAGCAAGACAACGGGCGCGAGGAGGAGTTTGAGGGGCAGGCGCTCATCTTGTGGCAGTGGATGTTGCATAATCAAGCGGGAAAGAGATAGCGTTTGATGAGCAAGCCGGTCAAGAAAACCGTACTTATCAGGCCCGTGTACACAGCGCGGCCCAAGACCGTGACTACCTCAAAGGGCACATCAGCGCCGGCACATACATAATAGATAAGATCATGGAGGATCACAGCACCGAAAATCAGTGCGGCCTGCACTTGAATGCTGTCGGAGACCATGTGAGTATGACTATAGCCAAAGCCCGCGCCGATGAGCGATTTGGCGAGCGCATTGACCCCGAGATCCGCGGGCATATAGAGGTCTTGTAAGATGCCAAGCCCAAGTCCCGTATAGGCCCCGACCACTGGCCCGCTGCGCAGCGCAACAAAACTCAACGCCACAATCAATAGATCGGGTTTGATCAATCCTATCTTGATAGAATCAACCCAAGTAGTTTGCAGGACGAAGGCCAGTGCTAACAAGAGAATATGGCGGGCCGCACTCATGTCACCTCGGGATTTGTAAGGTCGTGCCCGCCAGCAGCGTCTCCGAGAGGCCGATGTTGTTCTGGCGGGCAATAGCGCTGGGAGCGAGGCCGAATTTGCGGGCGATGCTGTGTAGCGTATCGCCCGTGACTACGGTGTAAAACTGCGTTTGTTCGTTGGCCACGGTTAGCTGTTGACCAGGTTTAATCCGTTCGGTTTCAAGACCGTTCCAAGCCTGCAAGTCGGTGACGCTAACCGAAAAGCGCCGGGCTAACTCCCACAGCGTATCGCCCGACTGCACCGTGTACATTTCGCCGCCTTTCAGCACCGTTCGGACACTAGGCTGCGGTCGCACCACCAATTCCTGACCGGGTTTGATCCGTTCGGTTTCAAGACCGTTCCACGCCTGTAAGTCGGGGACGCTGACTGCAAAACGCCGGGCTAACTCCCACAGCGTATCGCCCGACTGCACCGTGTACATTTCGCCGCTTTTCAAGGCTCTTCCTTGCTTAGCCCTCGGAGCGGCCGAGATCGGGATATAGAGCACCTGCCGCGGTCGGATGAAATTGGGGTTTCTCAGGCTATTGGCCGCGGCAATGACTCGCGTAGAAACGCCAAAAGTCTGGGCGATGCCAGAGATCGTATCGCCGCGCTGCACCCGGTACTGATGGACCGCGGCCTTCTGCGGGATCGGCAGACTGGCGTACTGGTCGAGCAAGAGCTGGCGCTTGCCGGGCGGCACTCGCAGCGTATAAGACGAGCGGTGCCCTGGCGGCGTGATGTCTTGGCGCAGCTCGGGGTTGAGGTCGTGCAACACTTGGCGTTCGATGCCCAAGAGCTGGGCCGCTGCTTTCAGATCTACATACGGCCAGTCTGCGGGCAGACCTACTTCCTCGTATGTAAAGGCTGGCTCTTCGGCTTGGGGTTCAAAACCGAAAAGCTGGGGATCCTTGGCGATGATGGTCGCGGCCATAAAAAGCGGCACGTAATTTTTCGTTTCGCGGGGCAGATCGAGTTGCCAGTAGTCGTTGGTGCCGGAGCGGGCAATGGTCCGGCGGACTCGTCCTGGCCCGGCGTTGTACGCGGCTAGGGCCAAGCGCCAGTCGCCGAACTCCTCCTTGAGTTTTCCTAGGTACCGGACAGCAGCCTCGGTCGCCTTGATCGGGTCGCGCCGCTCGTCGATCCAATGGTCAATCTTGAGGTTCTCCTCAACGGCAGTCTTCTTCATAAACTGCCACAACCCCACCGCTCGCGACCGCGAATAGGCCC
>JAJDYK010000153.1 GCA_022825185.1 Candidatus Latescibacterota bacterium
GTATCGGGCGTAATCCCGGCCTTCTCGCCTTTGTTGAGCCTATCGTAGGCTCGGGCCGTAAGCGGCTGGCCCTTGACATCAAAGCGGCTCTGCTCGTCGCCGCGGAAGGTGAAGCGCCAATAGATGCTCGGGTCTGGCACGTCGCCGCTGCGCATCACTAAGTCGATATGGGCACCAGCATCGACTTCGCCTGACCAACTCAAATCGCCCAAGGCCACCGGCTTGCCCAAATCGATAATGCTGCTAGTATAATTGGAGAAGGGCGCAAAACCTGAACCGTAGAGTTCCAACTCGGCCAATTCCCAAATCCCCCGCGTATTCTCCGGTGCGCGGAAAAGCAACTTGCGGATCGGCTCGTCGGGCATCTTCAAGTCAATGATCGGCTGCGTATTGTCGCGGATATTGTAAATCACGTCGAAGGCCACATAATCGCCCCGTGACCCGGCCTGAAGGTCTCGATTGGGATCTTTGAGCGGGTCGCCGTCGCTGGTGCCGATAATGAAGCGTTCGACAAAGCGATCGGTCAGGTGGCTGGGTCTCGGATAGAACTTGACTCGGTCGATAAAAAACAGCCCGCCAAAATCGAAAATCAGATTTTTGGTATTCGGCCCATGCGAGGCGAAATGACCGTCTCCCAGATAGGCCGTATTGGGATCTTCGTCCCAGATAAGCTCATCGTCATCGTCGAACCCTCCCCAGCCGATCCAAGTCAGGTAGAGGATATCACCGAGAAAATCGGCCTGCGGCAAAAGTGGTGTCAGATTGACCGTGGGGTCGAGTTGCCGCGGCGCGATGTGACTGCTGGTCACCTCTAGCAAGTTGATACTACCGTGTAAATCCTCGTCGATATCGGCCCAATCAATCTGCACGAACTCCACCCCTTCAACCGATGCCAACTCCGGCGCAGGCTGGTCAGTACCCCCGACCCGATAGATCGTTAGAGCACCAAGATCGCCTGCCCCTACCACCAGCGATCCCACCGTCCACCATGCGATTAGGTGTCTCATCTGGCTCATCCCCATTCTCAATAGGCTAGGGCAATGACGCGCTGAAGCGCTTCCTTGCCTTGGTCGCTGTCAACTTCTAATCTCAGCAGATACAGCCCCGGCGCGGTCACGGCCCCATTCGCCAGCACTCCATCCCACGCCAGCGCGAATCGGCCGCTTTCCGCCGTTCCCCGATGCACCACCCCTACCTTCCGTCCCGATAGATCGTATAGCTCCAGTGCAACCGGCACTGCGCCGAAGAGGTTCAACAACTCGTATTCAATCTCGAGAGCATCGTTGATGCCGTCGCCGTTGGGCGTAAACACCGGTGAGGACAACTTGAGCGCGTTGACCGCCTTCTCCTCCACATTGACCAGCCCCACGCTTAGCGTATTGCTATCCACCAGTGGATCAGCGTTGCCAGCAGTCAGTGCCTGCCGCACCTCAAAGGGCTTCTCACTGTCGGAGATCCTCCCGGTTAACACTGTCCCGAACTTGAATACTTCCACCGCAAAGTCGATCTCAATTAGTTCGCCCGTCTGTTGCGGATCCATGCGTGGGATCCGCAATGCGAATCCGCGTGCGTCTGAGCGCACAACGTCAAAGCTGACCTCCTGGCCATCAATCCGCAACGCGTCAATGCTTGCAACCTCGACTGGGGTCTCAATCTCAATAGTATCAAACCCCAAATCCTCGTCGCGCAACTGGGGCAAAATCGCATAGGTAAAAGACGTCACCTCACCAGCGCGAGCACTAGCCGGCGCGATCTCGGCCAAGGCTTGGGTCGCCACCGGCGGGTTCGAAACGCTGAACTGCAAAAAGTCCAAGCGTCCGCCAGCTTCCTTCTCGGAAGTGAAATCAGCCCTGAGCTGCACGTAACGACGAGGTCTATCGGCTAGCAGCACGTCTCTTCCAGCGGCGAAGTTATATGGCGGGCTCCAGTCGGACCAGTTTTCAGTATCAGGTGTGATCCCGGCCTTTTCGCCCTTTTCCAATCGGTTGTACGTGCTGAGCGTCAGGGCGGTACCATTGGTGCCGAAACGACTGCGCTCGTCGCCGCGAAAAGTCAGGCGCCAATAAGAATTGGGATCGTCGTCATCACCGCTGCGCATCGACAACGCCAACTCTGCTCCTCCCTCGGCCTCCCCCAACCACGTTAGATCGCCCAAACTCGCCATGCCGCCTAAGTCGATGATGTTGGTCGTGTATTGGCTCTTGGGCGCGAAGCCAATACCGTAGAGTTCAAATTCGGCAATTTCCCAAACGCCTCGGGTGTTGGGCGGTGCTTCAAACATGAGTTGGCGGATAGGCGAATCCGGGATGCTCAACTCGATTACCGACTGCGTGTTTTCGGTGATGTTGTACACCAAATCGTAATCGCGAAACTGGCCCCCCTCGCCGCCGACGACGTACTCGCGCGTATTCTTCTTGAGTGGATCTCCATCGCTGGTGCCAATGACGAAGCGCTCGATGAAGCGGGTGTCGAGAAAGCGTTCGCGGGGATAAAACTTGATGCGATCGACGATGAAATTGCCGCCCAAGTCGAAGATCAGGAGTTTGTTTTTGACCCGACCGTAGTCTCCGCCCCAATCGCCATCGCCGAGAAAGTGCGTCGTTGGATCGCCGTCGAACATCGGTGCATCGCGGGCCGGAAAGTCAGCAAAACCGACGATCGTCTGCAAAGTCTCAATTCGGCCGCCGCGCTCGTCCAAAAGGGGCGTCAGGTTGACCGTCGGGTCTAGCTGCTGCGGCATAATCCCGTCGGATGCGAGCACCATTTGTACCGCACTACCGTGCGCTCTGGAACTTATGGCCTCCCACTCAAGCTGGACAAATTGATAGGGCACATCCAACTCGGGAGCAGGCAAATCCGCTGCGCCGATGCGGTAAATGGTCAGCGCATCGCTACGACTATTCCATCCTATTACCGCCAAAAGCGCCAAAAGCCATAAGCCTCTCTTCATACTCGCAATCCCCGAGGTTTACAGAATGCACAAATCATAATACAAAGAGGGGGAGTAGAGCAACTCTACCCCCCCTCCTTATTTGGTGCTTAAAACCGCTAGTTGTTCGTGCCTATTGGCCGAACGAAGCCTTGATGTGGCCCCAGCTATTGCCCTCGACAGAAGTCGTCTGCTCCGGCAGCAGCTCGGCCATGACCGGCAGCAGAATGTAGTCACTGCCGCAGGCACCGTCGCCGTTGATGCAGGGCTGGCCACCCAATGCCCACTTGGCGGTGCGAGGATCGTCCGCATTCGGACCGAGGTCGTTATCGACGACTTGGATACCAACGCCGATAATCTCGCCCTCGACAAAGTCGTGGAGGACGCTGTTTTCGGGGCTGTTGTGATCGAAATCATCCCAACCAACCGTGTACCATTCGGCCTGGAAGTTGGCCTCGGTGCCGTGAGCACCATCGAGGTTGAAGGAGTCAGGGCAGCACGAATAAGGCTCTTTGTCGTGCCAAGTCGAGCTGCTCAGCCAGAACCAGTAGAAGCCAAAAGGCTCTAGAGCCGGCCAGCGGTAGTGCCCCGTCTGGTTGGTGCGGCCGTTGTTGCGGGCCCGTTCCTCTGCGTCTTCGTAGTCGCCCGTCCAGAAGGCGAAGCGGTCGGCGCTGTGGTCAGCATCGAGGAAAATCTCAATGCTGTCGTCCTGACCGCAGCAGCCAAAGCCGCCGGCATCGCGATCCCAAAGGTCATCGAAGCGGTCATAGACGTAATAGACGCGATCCAGTTCGTCGTTCCAACCAACGGCAACGCGGAAGTTGAGGTTGGCGGTGTCGATCTCGCGACCGATATCGCCCTCGGCGACTTCCGTCTGGAAGATGTCGATCCACAACTCATCCGGCAGCACATTCCACTCGGAGATATCGCCATCCAAGTTGGGAAGGTGAGTCGACGGCCACTGCCACGCCCCGAAGATCTGGCCTTCTGGAAAGTGGGCGAGGCTAGCCGTGCTAGTCAGCATCAACGCCGTAGCGGCGAAAGCTAACAGTTTTCTCATTGTTGAGACCTCCTATGTAAGGTGAAAAAAAGTAGGCTTATACCTGCCACCACTGGCGACGGGCTTCACCTGTAGAGCATTTACTCCGAACATTATAAACTGCCACCTAACAAAAAAAGGATTGGATAATTTGTCAATGATTTTTCTCAGCGAGTGTCCTCGGCCAGTGCTGTACCCGTAGCCCACGGCATCGCACTGCGGCCCAATTCCCTGCGTTGAGCGGCCTTTGCTAGGTCTTCGACTAGAGCAGAAATTCTGACATACTCTGCCCTATTTCCCTGTTTTTTATACACTTGAGATAGAGCCTGATATGCGCGAAGATACTGACTATCCTGCTCAATTGACCGCTTGAACGCCCTTTCCGCCTCGACTAGCTTGCCCATTCTCCAATAATCCACGCCTAGATTGTAATGGGCTTGGGCCATTTTTGGATCCAAATCAATGGCCTTGCGGTGGAGTTCTATGGCTCGATTCGGGTCGCCGGATAGCGAATAGGCGATGCCAAGGTGAGTATAGGCCGGGGCGAATTCAGGATCCAGGGCCACCGCTTTTTGGTGTTCTTCTATCGCGCGCTCGTACTGGCCTTGCCGCACGTAGGCCCTGCCCAGGTCATCGTGAGTTTTGCCCACATTCGGCGTCACCCGCGCCATGTATTCTCCCATTTCCAGATCGGACACCGAATAGGTGGCATCGCTCCAAGCTAAAAAGAGAATGGGTACGCCGAAGTAGAGCACTTGTCGCCCGGTCTCGAATGCATAGCGCAACCCCACCCAGCGCCCGATGCTTTCCTGTAGCCTTTCACGCAGTCCCTTGCGGTCGTCTGCGACTGCTTCGCCCTCGTCTCCATCGACCAAATTCTGGCGGATCTCTTTTTTGCGCACCTTCCACATAAAACCGTCGTAGTAATAGTGCAAAAAAGCCGAAGCGGCGATGATAACCTTGGCCACATCGTACATCAGGTAGTTCTCCGTCGCTCGGGCCAAGGCCTCAATGCCGCCATAGGCCAAGATCAGAATCACGTAGAACAACACGATGCGGAAACGGCCGTCGGAGAACAGGAAGCGGAAGAAGGATGCGCCCAACTCCTTCGAGCGCTTGAGCACGCCGTGGTTGTAAATCCAGACAATGGCAAAGTACTGAATGTCGTGGGCCAAGGCCGTAATCGCATAGCCGAGGATGATGTCTTCTAAGACGATATAGGCATAATAAACAGTGGCAAAGGTCGTCAGCGAAATTGCCAGCTTCGGCCAAACCACTGGTATGCCCCGCGCCCGCTCAAAAACCATGTTTGCCACATAGAGAACGGCTATCCCAACAGCCAGATAGAAAACCCACTCTCTAAATTCTAAGAGAAACTCCGGTGTGATCCAGGTGTAGAGACCGAAGCCATAGCGGTGGCAGCGCTCGAGAAAATTGATCAGGTAATGGGGACTATCGATGATGATGTAGCCGAACCAAACGGCCGTCAGCCACCAGTCCAGCCGCGAACTGAGGAGTGAGGGCCTGCGGCGTTTGACATCGTAGATCCTCATGAAACCGTAGTGCTGCATGAAGAAATGCCACAGATCCCATAAGGCCAAGAAGATGAAGAAGCCCAGATGGCCGTTGAATACACTCCAAGCCACAAAGGCGGTTACCACCAGCGGCGAGACGAGGAAGGTCGCCTTGTGGCGGTCGAAAAGCTCTCTTTCGCCATAGGCGCGCATGAAGCCGGGTAAGTGATGGCCCACCGCAAAGAACGCCAACACGAACCAAGCAATGTCGGCCGAACTGAAGTACTGTGAAGCAATGAGCAACGCAACCAGCGACAAAAGGGGCGTGCCGATAAAAAAGATCGCATCGCAGCCGCGATTGATGATCCAACCCTGCACAGTAGAGACACCACTCATGTCGTGGATTTATCTACCTTAGACTGGCGAAAACCGAGAGAAAGGCCAGCCCCGCCGTGCGCGTCTCGGCGTCGCCATCGACAACTTCGATCGCACGGCGGTCGTAGCGTATGCCGAGCTGAGCGGTGAGTTCGTAGCCCAAGTAATCTCTGCGGTTGGTCAACTGCACGGCCAAGACTGTGCCTCTGAAATCTCCGGTTCGCTCCCCCGCCCCCAGTTTAGCCTCGTCGTCTATGAGGTTGTAGAACTGGCGCTGTTCAACGCCGAGGTCAACACTAGAGCTCACTAAGAGTGGGAAACGCACCAAGAACGACCACAAAGCGTCCCAAGAGCGCCGCTCAGCCAAGTCGCGGTTAAATGGTACCTGGCGCAGAAATTCGCTTTTGAACCTAGGCGAAAGCCACAACTGTCTCCAGTTAAAGGCATAGTCGATTTTGTCTATTAGCCCAATAAAGCCCGACGTCTTACGGCCATTGCGCCCCTCCGGACCGAGCGGGTCGAAAAGCACCACCGGCTCCCCCTCCGCATCGAGAATCCTTTCCCCGGCTTCATTGAGAGCAAAGACTGCGTCCACATCGCGCTGACGCCACCAATCCCACTTAAAGCGGTGCCGCGTAGCCCAGCGTCGCGGACTCTTGTATTCCCAGTCGGCATAGAACGTATTGATCCAAGTATCCTCGGCAGCCAAAAGGTCGGGTACGGGAACGTTGCGCCCACTGACCTCTTCGACGACGCTACCCAACTCCAGTTCGGGTATAATCCACTGTGAGAGTGGGTCGGGGATGGTGTCCTCAGCCCTTTTGAGCATGTCATAGACCCGCAAGCTACCCCAAGTAGGCCCAGTCCGCTGATAAGTCAAAATTCCATAGGCCGTCTCATTGCGGCGATTGGTCTCGCGCTGGTCCTGATAGAGGAAACCACCCATCAAGCGCATCTCTGGATTGACTTGAACTCGGGCGTAGGTATTGTAGCCCCAGTGGTCCTTTTTGTAGGGGTAATCGGGCAAGTCGTCGTTCTCAAAGCGCTCGGCCCAGCCATTGTTGTTTAAGTCAATGCCAAACAGGAACTCCGGCCGGTCCGAGTGATAGCGCAGGAAAGGCTCCTCGTAGTCGGGAAAAAGATTCTCCCGGTCGCCGTTGCTGTTCTGGTTGAAATCCGAGATGAAATCGCCGTTCTCGTCGTAGCCAGGGAAAACCGCTGGATCGGCCACGCCCTCGGAAGTCACCGTGAAGTTGCTGATCGAAGTCGTTTGCGGCGGAATCAAGCTTCCCTGAAAAATCCGCAATTGGTCCGGGTGCCGGTCGTGGTCGTCGTTGTCGTCGACGAAGTCGTAGAGCAGGTTGGTAGCCTCGGGCGAGTAGTCGGCCACGCCGCGGCCATCGACCGGCAGCACACTGGTAGAGTACGTCTCATCCATGCCGAAGCCCTCCAAAAAGAGCAGCCACGGCCCGGACTTTCGCGCCAAGTTGAACATCCAACCAAGTGCGGTCTCGTCATCGACGATGCCCGAGAAGCTCTCGTGCTTTTTGCGGTTGATCGCAGGGTATTGACGGTATTGATTGCTGACGTTGAACTCGCCGTAGAAGTCGAAGCCGAAAAAGTCGCGCAGTTCGGCGCTGGCCCCGAAGATCTGGCTGGCCGTCGGCAGGCCGTAGTCGATGACGACCTCGCGCTGATTGAGTTCGTTCTTGATATTGCCCGGTGCCCGCTCCATGACGATGAACTGGGGCTGACCCGAGCGGTTGGTCTGGCGATCGGATGACACCTCCACCCGGTAATCATTGGCCAGCACTAAGCGGAATCTCACGTTCTTGATGGCAGTAATCGCGTCGGCGGCCTCGGCCAAAGTCAACCCTAAATGCTGCTGCAAAAGCAAGCGCAGGGAGCCTTCCTCAGAGGCATCATCTTCGGGTGCGAGCACGTACTTGAGCACGATGCTCTCAGCGCCATCGGCGCGCAAAAATCCGTCGCGCAGTTCACCGCCATCTCGCACCGGGCGAAAGCCTATGCCGCTGCCAATGATGGTGGTGTCGCGCGCTACTAGCTGTACGCTATCGCCGACTGTGACCTCGCGCATTAGGGTGGTAGTAATTTCCACGTCGTCGCTGAAGAGCACCGCCCCTCCTTCGCCATCCTCGGGCGAATCATCTGCAAGCCTAACTACCAGTAGGTTCAGTTGGCGGTCGAGTTGACCCGAAGTCAACTGGCCTTTGAGTGGGTTGCCCTGAAAACTTTCGCGCGCACCATTGCCGTTGTGGACGTTGACCAGCGTTAGCCCCAGGGTCGCCTGGTCGGCCACGTCGAGTTCAAAACGGCCAGCCGCCAAGTTGGAAAAATTCTCCAACGAGGCCGTCGGGACATCCGCGTCAATATCGACGATGGGCAGGGTCACCCGCGAAAACAGACCCGTAGCCCGAGTTCGCCCCGCTGCGAAGCTGGTCACCACGCCGTTGAAGCCGACCTTGTTGAAGGTCATTGGCGTCAACGTGGTGCGGATCTCGTCGCCGACGATAATCGAATAGTTATAAGTACTGGTTTGGTCCGAGGAGATAATCAAGCGGTCAAACCAGCCCGCGTAGCGGCCCGTCTTGGTGACCGAACTGCTTTCGAAAGCACGCGGCTGGGTCTGGCGCCAGTCGTAAACGAGGTATCCACGGGTGATAAAATCCCCGTAGGCGTCGTAGAAGTAGTTGCCATCGAGATTGCGGTCTAGGTAGCGGCGGTAGGGTTCCCTGGCGTAATTGGTGTAATTCCATTGGCGACGCCCATGCTCGCTGAAGAGCTCCTGCGGCATGTACCAGCGCATGACCGTCGGGTCTAACACGTCCATATCGACCGCTGCGCCGACTGAAGAGTAGCGCACCTGCTCGCCCACGCGGTACCCCAAGCGATTGCCGTAATCCATGTCCTGGGCCTCTGATTCGCCTAGCACCAAGGATAGGACGACGACGAAAACCGCCGTGCGCCTCGACATCGTTCGCTCCCGTCTCATATTACTCCAGCCCAGCGAAGACCGTAATAAAACTGGTCGTCTCATTGCTGCTCTCGTCGCTAATCACAAAGGTCCCCGGTCGGTCGCTATTCTCAATCACCTGTTCGGTAAGGATCCTACCGTAGCGCAGGCCAATCTGGGTCGTCAGCCGATAGCCCAAATAATCCGAAGTGGTTGAGAGCTGCACGGCGACATTGGTCGAACTCAGATCGCCCGTCTCCTGCTGGCGACCGGCGGCAATAAGCGCGTTCTCGTCCACGCTCTGGTCGCTGAACCACAACTGCTCTAGCCCGGCTTGAATAATCGTGTGGCGCAGTACCGGCAAGGTCGCGATCAACTGCGCCGTCGCCGTCCATTCCTCGCGGTCGTCTTCTGCAACGAGAAAAGCCGTCTGGCGCAGAAGCTCGCTTTTGAACCTCGGCTGCAAGTCCAAACGTCCCAAGCCGTAGGTGTAGTCAACCTTGTTGATCAAGCCAAAAAAGCTGGAGTTGTCCTCCATCAGGCGGCCGTTGGCGTCGCGGGTCTCGGCTTGGTTCTGGCGGAAGATCTCCCACTTGAGCTTGTTGACCAAGTTCAAGCCTTCGATCCCCTTGTAGTCGAACTGCACAAAGGCGGTGTTGATCCAAGTATCCTGCGCCGGGAGAATATCTCGGACTACTGGCTGGATTGGTGCCCCCTCAAAGGGCGTAGGCTCGCGGCGGGCATCGGGGATCGTATCCTTGGCCTGTTTGATCATATCGAAAACCCGCAGGCGTCCCAAGCCCGCGTAGTTCTTGTCAAAGGTGAACATCGCATAGTTGGTCGCGTTGGTCGCGTCGGTTGTCTGCGACTCTTCGTCGGTGCGACCGACAATCAGCCGAGCCTCCGGTAGCAGGTGCACCCCACCAAAGACATTGAATCCCCGACGATCAGGTTTATAGGGAAAGTCGGGCAAGTCATCGTCCTCAAAGCGGTCAATCCAATTGTTGTTGTTGAGGTCAATGCCGAAGAGAAACTCCGGCCGGTCGACGCCGTAGCGCAGGAACGGCTCCTCGTAATCGGGAGTGATATTGCCTACAGTGGCATTGTCGTTCTGGTTGAAGTCGGAGATGAAGTCGTTGTTCTGGTCCCAACCTGGGTAGATTGCCCGGTCGTTGATCGTGCCGAAGCGAACCCAGTCGGGGTAGCGATCTTGATCGTCGTTGTCGTCGACAAACTCGTAGAAGTGTCGCTGGCTATTGTCGTATTGTACATCGCCGTTGGCGTTGACCAGAAAGGTAGTGGTCGAATAAGCTTCATCAATGGCGTAGGCCTCGCCATAGAGGAAGTAGGGAAAGTCATCGCGCGAGGCACTGAAGTACCAAGCGTCGGATGACTCGGAAGAGATCGCGTGTTTCTTCCCTTCATTGAACAGCGCGGCATTGGGGTACTGAGCATAGCGCTTGTTGCGGTCCCACTCGCCGTAGAAGTCAAAGCCGAAGGCATCGTCCCCCTCAATGGTAAAGCCGCCGATTAGGTTAGCAGTCGGCAAGCCATAATCGAACTTGATCCGCTGCAAATTGGAGATGTCCTTCACGTTGCCTTCGGCGCGCCGCAGTACCACGAAGGCTGGCTGGCTGTTGTCGATTACTTCGCTGGTCAACGGGGCCGCCGGTACCGCCCGCTGGCCCGTCTGGCGATCGGACCACAATTCGACTTTGAAGTCGTTGGCCACTACGTAGTTGAAGTCCACTCCGACAATCGTCGTCGGGTCTGGGCCGACGTAGGCCGGATCGTTGAAGTCGTAGTTGACGATGATCCGCTCCGGGCCGTCCGCCGCCAAAAAGCCCGGACGCCGGAACCCGCCGAAGATGACCGGCCATTCGGAGCCGGGCCGGACCACCTCCTGCAAGGTAGAAACTGTCTCCTTGCCGGTGTCAAAGTCGCGGCTAGTGATCCGCACCTCGTGGCTGAACAGGGCCGCGCCCCCCTCGCCGTCTTCCGGCGAGTCGTCGCTCAGGATCACTGCAATCGCCGTCAGCGGTGTCGTGCTCTGTCCAGCGGTGAGGCTGCCGGCGACCAAGTCGCCAGCGAAGAGATCGAGGGTGGTATTGGCGTTGCGGGCATCGACTAGTGTGGCCCCCAGTGTGATGAAGTCGCCGACCTGGAACGTCGCCCGCCCACCAAACATCGAGGTCGTATTAGTCTGAGAAACCGGCTCAGTGCTGCCGCCGAGG
>JAJDYK010000163.1 GCA_022825185.1 Candidatus Latescibacterota bacterium
TCGAAAGTCGCATAGGCTGTGCCATCCTCAATCGAATGATCCATTTGGGCAAACCCCAATCGGAGCGGATCGAAAAAAGCAACTGACAAACGAACAACAGGCTAAAACCATACCTACGATAGGATTCATGCAACAACGCCCCGAAAAACTATCAGTTCGGCCAGCCTCTATGCGAACTAATCCCCCACGTTGCTTAATGCCAATGACGGGTGTCTTACCGGCCGTCCCGCGTCCAGCGCGGAGTTTCTTAGAAGCGTGTTTATTACTTTCTTGACCACCCACAAAAGTCTCGTCCACTTCGACCACCCCCTCCATATTCAGCCTCCCGATCCTCGCCTTCTTTACCTTGCTTTGGTGGTGGCTTACGAGGCCCCATGTTAAAAGGTCGCCCCATAAATGGAAAGGGACTAGCCCCCTTATGGACTGGCTTGGCGAATTACTATGGAGGTTTATCGCGCTGATCCTTTTTCTACTGCTGATCGGCGCATCGGGATAGTGTAGTATCTAACTAAGGAGTTTGAGGATATGAAAGTAGCAATTAGTATTCTCATTGGTTTGGCGTTAAGTGTTAGCGTCAGTGCTAAACCCCTCATTGAGGGTCGAGTGCGGCTGGACTCTGGCGAACCCATCGCCGACGCTAAGGTGCGGCTATTCGATATGACCGATCTACGGCGGGGAGCTATTGCCCAAGCCACGACCGATGGGGCCGGGTATTTCGCGCTGCCGTTATCGGCCCTAACAGGAAGCGCCCTACCCGAAGGCTTCACCCTAGGGCTGAACTACCCCAATCCATTCAATCCCTCGACGATCATACCCTATCAACTGGCGGCTTCGTCCCAAGTGCGGCTAGAGGTGTTCAACCTATTAGGGCAGCGCATTGCTACGCTAGTGGATGGGGAGCGTCCGGCTGGCTCTCATACGGCGACGTGGACGGCTACGGATGCAGCGGGGCGTGCCGTAGGGGCCGGGGTGTATATCTACCGGATGACGGTGGGCGTGGCCAGCCAGACGGGGCGGATGGTGCTGATCGACGGGCAGGCAGGCGTCGCAGCTAATGGCGTGGCTTCTGTTTGGTCGGGTGTATCCGGTGGCGGTGGGTCTGATGGAGCAGGTGAACAAGCATATGGATTGATCGTTTCTGGTGAAGGGTTAGTTCCTTATGTGGATTCGGCTTTTCGGGTTGAAGCGGGCATGGCTCCGGTGGAGTTAGTCGTATCGCCGGGCGTGTATTCAGCGGGTAAATCCACAGATGACGACTGTGCCTTATGTGACCTTTTCGACGTGTCCAACGAGGCGGAGTCTCTGATTGTGTACGCTTCGGTCAGCGATAACACTCCGACGCCGGGGCAACTATTCATACTAAAGGCGAGGGTCCAAAATCAAGGGGCCGATGAGTTCCAAAACCTCGTCCTGTCATACTACCGCTCTACGGATGCAACGATTTCCACGCAGGATATGCTATTGGGCACTGATGAAGTGGGTAGCCTTGACACGTCTAGCACCAGTGGGGACGAGTTAATCAGCCTAAAGGCCTCCTCTACTTCTGGCACTTACTACTACGGGGCCTGTGTGGCCAGCGTCAGCGACGAAGGCGATACACTCAACTACTGCTCTACTAGCGTACGTGTAATCGTCGCGGACAAGGAGGATCAGGTGACTATCCCCGACGCCAACCTGCGGGCGGCGATTGAGGATGCTCTGGGCAAGGCAAAAGGTGCGACGATAACCGTGGCGGAAATGAAGACTCTGCACCCCCTAGATGCGGCCAATCAAGGCATCAGCGATTTGACCGGACTAGAGTTTGCTACCAAACTGGCAACCCTGAATCTTAACTACAACAACATTTCGGACATATCGCCACTTACGGGATTGACCAAGCTAACAGAGCTGGATCTTTGGAGCAACAACATTCAGGACATATCGCCACTTATAGGCTTGACCAACATACAGTGGCTGTACCTTGGGTACAACAACATTCAGGACATGTCGCCACTTACGGGCTTGACCGAGCTAATAAATCTGGAGCTTGGGCACAACAACTTCATGGACATATCGCCACTTATAGGCTTGACCAACCTACAGTGGCTGGATCTTGAGTACAACAACATTCAGGACATGTCGCCACTTACAGGCTTGACCAACCTACAGTGGCTGTACCTTAGGTACAACAACATTCGGGACATATCGCCACTTACGGGCTTGACCGAGCTAATAAATCTGGAGCTTGGGTTCAACAACCTCATGGACATATCGCCACTTACGGGCTTGACCAACCTACAGCGGCTGGATCTTGTGGGAAACGCTCTGAACTCTTTCTCCATTAACGATCATATTACTGCCCTTGAGCATAACGGCACTACGGTATTATTTGACCTGCTGCTCTCTGAGAGCGATTTCGACATCGAACTAGTTTTCCTCGACGACCACTTCGATGAGAAACACAAAAGGGTGATCCAATATGCCGCCCGGCGCTGGATGTCTATTATTCGGGAGGACCTGCCGGACTTTACATTTACTAGCGGCTGGTCGTGGCCGTGCGGCGATCAGTCGTATGCGATTCCGTCCGGGGAGTGGATAGACGACCTGCGAATCTATGTAGTTAGCTTCAACGACTACGCCCCCTACGGGTGGGGTAGCCCAAACGTGTTGCGCGAGACCTCCCATCTGCCCGTCGTAGGATGTATGGGGTTCAATTTGGCTTATAATTATGTTTCCCTCTCGACAGCCCTGCACGAGATAGGGCACGTGCTGGGGATCGGGACAGAGCCTTGGAGCTATAACGGCTTCGTTCAGGAGTCGTCTGGCGACATGCATTTCAACGGCCCGCTGGCGATTGCCGCGTTTAACGACGCGGGCGGATGGAACTACACCGGCAAGAAGGTACCGTTGGAGGAAAATTGGGCACACTGGCGGGCTTCCGTGTTCAGGGACGAACTCATGTCTCCTGCTGGTGGGGAGGGGGGGGTGAGCGCGATCACGATTCAGGCCCTAGCCGATCTCGGCTATGTCGTTGATGTCACGCAAGCGAATCCATACACCATACTTGATGCCGCCGCAAAGGCCAGCGCGAAGATCGCAGCCCACCCCACTCATGCAGAGCCGGAGTGGTCATGCGGCGTTGGCCAACAGCAGGAGCCGATCTATGTGGTTGATCCGCAGGGGCACATCGTCCGCACCCTGCACAGGTAAGCGTATTATTGTGGTGGCCCACCTGAATAGTCGATGGGATGAACCTTTAAAGAGGCGATGCAAAAATGACTAAGCATCAACAGGATCCACTATACGAAGTAACACAGGTAAAGATAAGAAAAGTCAAGGGAGATGTCGTTATGAACCTTGAATTTAAGGTTACTTCTATTCCGGGTATTGAGGGCCTTATGGGGATGGCTTTTTCTTTAAAGAATGTGGACCTGTCTGAGCTGTCTGCGTCCATTCTTGAGCAAGTAGATAGTCCATAGGGCTTACCTCACTGCCTTCTCGGATTCCACAAAGCTCAGCGACGGCTGTTGACGAATTCCTTATATAAATCGAAATTCAAAGGCGTTCCACGATCTTATTGGCTAAGCCACCTTAGCTCAGCAGGTAGAGCATCCGCCTTGTAAGCGGCAGGTCCTCGGTTCGATTCCGGGAGGTGGCTCCAATAAAAACAAGAGGTCTTGTCGCTATTTGGTCGTGGGCTCCTTTGAAATTTGAGAAAACCGAAAAACCCCCGTGCCGAGAAATTTGGCACGGGGATTTTCTTTAAAACAGCCCTCGTCAAAAAAATTATTTTCGTCAAATAGTTATTTAAGTCCCGCTCAATGGGTCTTTCCAGTGGGCGGTGCCGATGGCGTAATACTTGTGGACGAAAGGTGGTGCCGGACGCGAGGCGTACCAGATGCGGAGGGAGCCGTCGTCGAGGCGCAGTATTGATTGGCTGGTAGTGTAGTGGGATTCCCAGGCACGCGACGGATCGGGAGCGAAAACGGGATTGTCGGGATCCTTGTGCCAACGCAAGCCGTCTTCGCTGTACGCGCAGCCAATAGCGGTTTTCATTTCCGCGCTGCCGTGCTGGCTGTAGCTGCCGTACCACATCCAGTACTGGCCGTTGATGGCGACAACCGTGGGATAGACGAGGCGATTGTGTTCCCAGGATTGGTCGAGCGTCAGGACCGGGTCGGCCGCGACCTGCCAGTCGCACCCGTCGGCGCTTTGGGCATAGCGTATGCTCCAGGGCAGCGCCCGGACGTCGGTGTACCAGAGTTTGTAGTGGTCGGCTTCTTTGATAAGGGTCGGTGCATACGCGTGTTCGAGTTGCGGAGCCGATGGCGCATCCCACTTGATGCCGTCGTCGCTGGCAGTTTCGTGCAGGGTGTGCATCCGGTCGCCGGAAGGGAAGTCGCAGGAGGAAAACCACAGACGCAGGCGGCCTTGCTCCCTGCACACCGAGCCGTTGGAGTGGCGGAGGAGCGTCGGGGTTAGAATCGAGCGCGTGCCCGTGAAGCGGCACACTGGCGAGCGCGGATCTTTGGTAAAGCGGACGCCGTCGGTGGAAGTTGCCAAGCCGAGGGTGAAGGCGCGATTGTCCGCGCGGTTGCTGACGTTGTGGCGCGATCCGCTATACCACATCGAGTACACCCCATCCTCGTAGGCGACGCAGGGGGCGAAGAGGTGCATGTCATCGAAGGCTCCTTCAGAACCTAGGGCGATGCAGGGGCCTTCGTCGCGCTGCCAATGCTGGATCATGCGTTTTCTCCTGTGTATGGATGCTCTATAGCGCTTCGACTTTCACCACGGTGGGGCCAGACTCGGCTCGTGGACGAAGCGCTTCATGCCTAGCACGAGTCGGGCTTGGGTGCGCGGTGGCAGAGCTAGCGCGAGCGTCTTGCCGCTCACCGGAACGCGCTGGAATGTCTCGTCGCCCCCGACCTCGGTGAACTCGTGCTCTCCCATGCCCCCCGCTTGGATCAGCATCTCCCGGCGCTCGGTCGGGCTTATGTTCACCACGGTCAGTTCGGCCCGGTCGTCGCTCAGCCCCGACACCAGTGCAGCCACGTCGGGCGGAAGCCCCGGACGATGGCGCTGGGCGTCGAAGTGGCGCAGTCTCGTGACCAGCAGGCCCCCGTTGTAGTGGGGGAGGGGGGCACCCATGGTGAGTTGCACTAGGCCTTCACAAGTAACGGGATTTCGCTGCTGGAAATAGGCGTCGTTATAGGTGGCCGGGTCTTGCTCGTCCTGCGCCATGAAATCGAGGCGCGCTTGCACTTGGTCCAGATTGTGTTCGAGGATCCGCTCTGGATACTCGGGGAATTCGCCGTGTAGGTAGGCCATCCAGCCCCAGTCGTGCCCGCCTTGATCCTTGGTGTGGTGCCACGAGTTGACGGCGAACGGATCGCCCGACCGCTTGCGGGTCTGCTCGAATCGCCGCGAATCGGACCGGGCCATCGACATGCACCACAGATGGGCGATGTCGGACGGGTACATGGGCATGAACTCGAACCAGCCATCCTGCTGCAAAGTGGTGCCGTCTTCCTTGCGAATCGGGTACCACATCCACTCGCCCAACTCGTAGTTGACCAGCCCGGGATCATCGTACTTGTGAGGCACGTAGAGCTGATCGTCGCGCTCGATCCCGCGGGAAATGAGGACGTCGATCTGCGCCCGCGGAAAGTCCATGTACTCCAGTCGTCGCGTCAGCAGGGCGCAGTTCTGGGCTGCGACCCCCACGGCCTGCCCCACGCTGTGCCAACCGTGGGGCCAGGCCCAGCCGTAGCTCGATCCATACCACTTGCCGTTGGTGTGTTCGCCCACGATGCCGGAGAGGCCGACATTGTCGGGCACAATGCCGCTGTTGGCGTCGGCGCGCTCCATCCAGGCCTCAGTGTATTCGAGGACCCAGTCGCGGTACTTTCCGTCCGCCGTCAGCAGGTAGGCGTTGGCCCCCAGGGTAGTCGCTAGGAGGTTGACCACGGCGTCGCCGCGGCCCATGCGATCGCGCATGGCTTGGCCCAGCCGCGCGGCCAACTCGGGACTACCTCGCACCACCTCGTGATTGGTGCATCCCGGCACGTCGTAGAAGGGCAGGTTGTACCCCTCATAGGGCCAATGCGGGCCTTCCTCAAAGGCCCAGTAGGCCGGCCCCTTGCTGCCGTTTCTCGCGCACCGGATGATCCGGTGTTCCGGGTCGTAGTTGGGTGCCTCTGGATCCTCACCAAGGAACAGCCCGGCAAAGCGCCGGGCCCGTTCGATGTTGGCCCCGTTGGTTGGATCGGCCATGCAGAGCATGTAGAACAGGTAGTTGCCCTCGCCCTGATGGAACCAGTCGTAGCCCGGCTGGTACTCCCGCACCACCATGGGGTAGCCGTGTCCCGTCCCGTGCTGGCTCATCTGCTCATTGATGACGTCGAATTCCCGCTGGGCGTCGGCTAGGAACCGGTCGCTGCCGCCGAGAAGGTAAAAGAGCGGCCAGTTGTGGAAGCTCTCGTAGCAGTCATCCAGCGCGTCGATGCTCTCGAAGGCGGGACTGGGGGGCCAGAGCAGGCGTCCATCTGGATGGGTGTACCTTTCGAGCGCCTGTGGAGCGGCGTCCTCGATTGCGTCGAAGAGTTGGCGCTGAAGCAGGGCCCACTTCGGTGGTGTCTGGGCCGATTCGCGCACCTCTAAGGAGACTGCCATGGTCGCTCGCCTTACTTGGCCAAGCCCCGCTTGACCTTCCGCTCAAACTCGCGCATCTCATCTGCCCCGTCTAACACGCCGATTTCCATATTGAACTCGCGCACCTCTCCCGGTTCGATGTACTGCAAGGTCCCGTGCTTGCGGTTCCAAGCGCGGCCGAGTACCGAGCAGTTGCCCGGCTCAATGCCGGTGACGTAGGTGCCCTTGTGGAAGTGCTGCCAGTGGTTGACGATGGGGATCTCGCTGTGCTTGAACCGCCAGTACAATCCCAAGCCTAACTTTTCGTTGAGCAGGCCGACGTGGACGCGCCCTTGGCGGTCGGTGCGGGGCCGATGCACGTACACATCGTCGTGGGCGCGCGGTTGCGGCCCTTTGGCCACGGCGTAGTCTCCGGGGCCGACGGGGCGGTCCGCGGTCCACTCGGTGCTTTTGCGGCTGTGGAGGACGAGGCGGGTTCCTTCGTCGAGGAGGGGGAAGCCGGGGTTGCAGTGATACACGAACATGAGCGGCGAGCGGTCGGCGGCGAGGTTTTCGATGCGGTCGCGGATGTGGATGCTCCGCTCGCCGAGCACGGTTGAGAGCTCGCGCGACAGCTCTAGGTTTTCGGCAAAGACCTCGGCCTGGCGCATTTGGCCGCGGATGCGGACGACGTAATCCGCGCCCTCCCAGCCCGCCTCAATGCCGACGTTCTTCGCCGGGATGTACGAGAGGCGACCGTGCAGCGGCATCTCGGCGTTTTCTTCTTCGGGATCGACTTCTGGGTGGCCGACGAAGTCGAGGCCGCAAGAGGTAACTAGCCCGCCGAACCAGCCGCGCCCCCATTTGAAGCCCTCTGGCTCGTAGAAGGCTGGCCCGACATCTCCCGGGCCGGAGCGGAAGCACAGCGACTGGCCCTTGTAGTGGGCCGAGGCAATGTCGAGGGCGCGGCCGGGCAGGACGGAAAACCCCAAGCCCGAGGCGTTGAATACGTCGATGAGGTCGGCACCGCGCTCGAATCCTTCGCGGCGCTCGGCGCGGCGGGCGTACATGAGCTGGCTGATGTCGCCGACGCGGTTGAGCAGTTGGCGGCGGGTGAAGTTGCGGCCGAAGAGCTTGGGCATGAGGAACCTCCTAGATAAAATGCTCAGATGCGATTGATAGGCTTTGCACGGTAAAACAATACATATAGGTTTTGCTTGCCAACCCGAACCTATTGAGGAAGGAGTGCAGAAGGCATGGCTTTTTCAACGGCAGTGCAGCTCGAAGACGTGTGGAAGCGCTTCGGCGCGGTCGAGGCCGTGCGCGGAGTGTCGCTGCGCGTGCCCGCCGGATGTATCTACGGGTTGTTGGGTCCCAACGGCGCGGGTAAGACGACGCTTATCCGCATGATTATGAGCATCTTCTTCGCCGACTCCGGCCGCATCGGCCTGCTGGATGGGCAAAAAACCCTCGCGGTCAAAGACCAGCTCGGCTATCTGCCCGAGGAAAAGGGTTTGTACAAGAAGATGAAGGTCGCCGAGGTGATGATCTATTTCGCGCGGCTCAAAGGGGTTGCCATGGACGTGGCACAGCAGCGGGCCGCCGAGTTGTTGCAGCGCTATGGCCTCGGCGATTATCAGGATCGGCGCTGCGAGGTGCTGTCCAAGGGCATGGAGCAAAAGGTGCAATTGCTCTCAGCGCTGATCCACGAGCCCGAGTTGGTCATTCTCGACGAGCCTTTTTCCGGGCTGGACCCGGTCAACCGCGATCTGATGCGGGACGTCATCTTGCAGATGCGCCGCGATGGCAAGACGGTGATCTTCTCGACCCACCTGATGGAGCAGGCCGAGCAGCTATGCGACTTTGTCGCGCTGATCAACAAGGGGCAGAAGGTCGTCGATGGCCCGTTGGGCCAAGTGCTCGCCAGCGGGGGGCGCGCCGCAGTGCTCGACTACGATGGAGATGGGCATCTGCTGCGCGACCTGCCGGGCGTGACCCGGGTAAACGACTCGGGCAAGCGGGCCGAGCTTTTTCTGGCTGAGGACGCGGACTCGCAAGCGCTGTTGGCCGCGCTCGTCCCCAAGGTGCAAATACGGGGTTTTGCCCTGCGCACGGCCTCTTTGCACGAGATCTTCATCCGCGCCATAGGGGAGGCCGACGATGCGTAAAATTGCTTTAGTTGCCCGGCGCGAATACGCGGAGCACGTCCGCACCAAGGGGTTTTGGATTGGCGTCTTGGCCTTCCCGCTCATCCTCGCGTTGAGCGTTGTGGTGCCCGTGCTGTTGAGCGGAACCAAACAGGCGCGGACTTATGCTGTGATCGACCACTCGGGTTTTGTGCTACAGGAGGTGGAGAAGAGTATTTTGGCCGAAGATCTGGGCATAGTGCTGCGGGACGCGGCGGAGCGCTACCGCGATGGCGGTCAGACTTGGGAACGCTTGCCGGATGCGGTCCGGGCCGCCGCGAAGGGCTATGTGAGCGTGGACGAAGCGGAGCGGCCGGCGTTGGTCCAGGACCTCGCTGCGGGCGAAGATGAGATTTCGGCTGGCCTCGTCGAGTGGTGGCAGCAAGTGTCGGCTGAAGAGTTAGAGGGCCTCGACTTGGAACTCTCGCGCAGCCGCTATGCCCGGGTGGAGGTCGGCGACGATCCGCCAGCCGCGCTCAATCGCATGGTGAACGACGGCTCGCTCTTTGCGTACTTCGTCATCTCCCCAGATCCAGTCGCCAGCGACGAGGGATGCAAATACATCTCTTTGAACCTGACCGACCAGGACTTACGCCGTTGGTTTGCAGACGAGGTGTTCCAAGTGGTGCGGGCGCGGCGCATTGAACAGGCGGGCCTCGACGCAGAAACGAGCGACTGGTTGCAGTCCTCAGTGCATTTTGCGGAGCGCAAGGTCGATAAGCGCGGCGACGAGGCCGAAGTTTCCACAGTCGATAGGGTCCAGCAGTGGGCCGTTGTACCGTTCGTTTATCTATTGTGGATGGCGATATTTATCAACGCGCAGACGCTTATGACCAATACTGTGGAGGAGAAGTCGTCGCGCCTCATCGAAGTGCTGCTGTCCGCGCTCTCGCCCTTTGAACTGATGGCTGGCAAGATCGCCGGTACGGCTGCGGTTGGGCTGACCTTGGTCTTTACTTGGGTCGCGTGCGTTGTGGTGGGGGTGGTCGTCGCGCCAGTCGCGATGGGGGACGATGCGGCCTCCATCGTCGGCATTGCCAGCACGCCGCTGTACTTGTGGTCCTTTGTTTTTTACTTCTTGGCTGGCTTTCTGCTATACGCTTGTCTGTTGGTGGGGGCCGGTTCGCTGTGCAATAGCTTGAAAGACGCGCAGAGCCTGATGTTGCCGCTCCTCGTACCGCTGATCGTGCCGTTGCTCACCATGATACCCATCACCGAAGACCCCAACGGCACCTTGGCGCGGGTTATGTCCTACATCCCGCTCTTCACCCCTTTTGTCATGATGAATCGGGCCGCTGGCTCACTACCGCTGTGGGAGTATTTGGCGACCACAGTGCTGCTTTTGTTGTCCATCTATTTCGCAGTGCAGGGGGCGGGCAAGGTATTTCGCATCGGCATCTTGATGACGGGCAAGCCGCCGCGCTTGGGAGAGGTCATGCGCTGGTTGACAGCCAAAGAAGACATCAGCCCGGCAGAGCGCGAAGCGGATCAGGTCAGTTGAGCGGAATCAGGCGATTGGCGAGAACGCGGATGTTGTGCTCGATGGTGGAGGCGTCTGGGGCGTCGTCGGCTTGGCGGAGGTACTGGTTAAAGGCCTCAATGGCCTTGAGGTACTCGCGGGTGTGGTGGTAGAGGAAGCCGAGGTCGCGGTAGTTTTCGGCTTCGGTCGGTTGTAGGTAGGCGATTTTCTCGGCCCAGTGGATGGCGATAGAGAACTCGCGGGCTTGGAAGTGGAGGCGTTTGAGGTTGCGGAGCATACGCGCCAAGATGTGCAGCGACGAGGCCGGCTCGATGAACTCGGGGACCAATTCGAGCCGGCGTCCCTCAATGACCGGTAGCCGCTCGCCCAAGGACTTGTCATCGACAAAAGCACCGTCGGCAAAGGGATCGACAAAGAGCGGCTCGTCGCCTTGGGTGCTGCGCACGAGGAAGTGATGCGGAAAATTGACTCCTGCGAGGGGGAAGGACAGCCGCTTGCCCAGCTCTAGATAGACGACCGCGAGGGTGATGGGAATGCCGAGGCGGCGGTCGAGGACCTCGTTGAGGTAGCTGTTGCGGGGATCGTCGTAGTGGGTGCGGTTGCCGCGGAAGCCGAGATCGCCGAACACGTATTGGCTCAGGTTGGCCAGCGAGGCCGGCAGGGAATCGGTCGCGGCATAGCGGGTGCGGAAGTCCTCGCTCAGCGCGTCGAGTTGCCGCAGGTAGTGTTCAATATCGAGGTCGGGATAGGCTTGCAGGGCGATGAGTAAGGCCCCGTGGGCGAGGTCGATCTCACCGGAGGCGTCACGTGCCTTTTGGACGAGCGCGAAAAAAGGGTCGGAAGGCCGTGGACGCATAAGCTGCGGCCCCGATTAGACGCTGCGGTTGTGGATCCAACTAAATCGCAGTGGTGCGGTGTGCTGCTGTAGCCGTCGCTCGTTGCGCTCGGCCAGCTTGGCGTAGCGCGGCCCGAGCGTGCACAAGTAGTCTTGGGCGGCGGCCGCTTCGTCGGTGAGGCCGCAGAGCGAATCCAATTCCCACTGGCGGACTAGGTGCTGGATGATTTCGGCGTAGTGCTTGGCCGTGTACACCCCGAGCCGCTGGGCCACTATTGAGAAGTGTTCAAAGAGGTCGGGATCTTGCCCATCGGTCATCAGGTGAGCGGGCATTACTACTTGGTGTTTCATCAGGTCGCGGAAGGCCAATATTGCACCAGTGGGATCTAGCTCGAAAATTTTCTTAATAAAGTTCGTGTACGCTTTTTCGTGGCGGGCTTCGTCGCCGGCCACCACGCCGCAGATGGTCTTGAGGTGCGAATCGCCAGCCCTTTGCGCCAAGCGGGCCACGTTGCTGTGGGAGATGCGGGTCGCCCGCTCTTGGAAGGACGTATAGACGAAGCCTTTGTAGGGGTCTTGGGCAGCCTGCGGGTTGAAGCCATTGCGCAGCAGGTATTGGATCGTCGTCTCGATGGCGCGCATATCGACGCGACCGGTGAGAAAGAGGTACTTGTTGAGTAGGTCGCCGTGGCGGTTTTCCTCGGCCGTCCAACCGCGCGACCACTGGGCCCACGGGCTGGGGTCCGTGCCGGTGGTGTCCGACACGCCTTCAAAGCTGTTGAGCAAGGTCTGGTAGGTGGGCAGGGCTTCCTCGGTGATCATGTCGCCGACGAGGACGACGAGGACATCGTCGGGGAGCGCTTGAGCGCGGGCGTGGAATTCGCGGATGGAGTCTTCCCAGTTTTCCGCGCCCACATTCGGAAGAAAATCGTCGGGCTGCCAACTGTCCTCTACGGATTTGAGCAACTTGAGCTGGCCCCTGACAAAATCCTCCATGCTCGCGATGACTTCTCTCTTGTGCGGATTCAACGGAATTTCTCCATCAGTGAGTGTTTGAAAGATACCGCAGACGGCATGGGTTTATATATAAATATGAATATAAGACAAAATGGACAAATTGAGCTATGGATTCAAGCAGTGTTTCCTCGGTAAGCCCTTGTTTGACGTACCGCTGGCGGCTCGCGCCAAAAGTGGCGCACGCCGCCATAAATGCGGACGATTTTTATATAGCTATTAGGATCCTATCTACTTGTTTTGCAAATAAGTTGTGAATCATGCAAAACAACGGCACGCTCTTTGCTAATAAACGGGGTGAATCCCTTACCCCAACAAGGAGGATACCTTGGTGAACAAAGGATTTAGCAGGGAGCAGATCGAGCGCGTCGCGCGGATGTACAAATGCAATCAGGACGCCAGCCGGGCGCTGGGGATTACGATCCGCAGTTTTAGCCGGCTCTGCCGCAAATACGATATTGAATCGCCTTTTGCGCGGCGGCGGCGCTGTCAGGTGGCCAAAAGCACTAACCCCGCATAGGAGGCATATCATGGGAGCAATAGAGCGGATCGCCGCCATCTGGAAGGCGAACCTCAACGAAGTGCTAGACCGGATCGAGAATCCGGCGAAGATGGTGGATCAGATCGTCCGCGACGCAGAACGCGCCGTTGACCAAGCCGTAGATTCTTTAGTCAAGGCTCGGGCCACTAAGCGGCGTCTAGAGCGCGATCTCGAGCGCAACGCCGAGCAGATGCAGATGTGGCAAGACAAAGCCGCCGCCGCAGTGGAAGCTGGAAACGACGAAGGGGCACGGCTCGCCTTGATACAGAAGACGGAGCTGGATCAGGCGCACGGGCGGCTGGAACCGGCCCTCGCAGAGAGCTGCGACACTGTGGCCGAGCTAGAGGAGCAGGTCGAGATCCTGCGCCAAAAGCTGCGCGATATCCGCGCGCGGCGGGGCAAGCTGATCGCCCGCTGTTGCGCCGAGCGCGAGCGCGGTGTAGCATTCGGAGAGGACGCGCCGGCGCTCCGCTTTGACGCGATCGCGCAGCGGGTGCAGCAAAGCGAACGCGAGTTGGCGCGCTTTGAGGAGCAGGTTGATCAGGCCGTCGCCGAGGCCGAAGTGCTGCGCGAATTAGCCGCTAAGCGCCGAGCCGAGCGCGATGACAAGGTCGCGGAGGAACTGGCTGCGCTGAAAGCAGAAAAGACATCGTAAAGGAGGCCGGTCATGTTGGCCAGAATACTAGGTGTGCTATTGATAATTGGGGGCGTTGCTTGGGGGATCGACCTGATTTGGCCCGTGTTCGGCAGCCTCTTTGGTTTGCTCGGCGCGGTCGCGGTTGGCCTCTTGGCTGCCGGAGCATTCTACATCGGTCTGCGCTGGCTGCGCGGCGAGAGCATCTTGGGGCGGGTCGTCGGGGCCTTGGCCCTACTCGCTGGAATCTGGCTGGCATTTTGGGCCGCGTTGAGCTTGGTGTCCGGCGTCTTTGGGGCGGCGTTTTTGCTGTTGCAGGTCGCCGCGGTGCTGGCGATCCTCTACGTGGGCTGGAGGTGGCTGGACAACGGCGAGTTTAGCCTGCGGAGATAGAGAATTTGAGGGCGAAAAAAAACGCGTTACAAGGGATTAAATTGCTTGACAACTGCACTTCTGTTCAGTATGTTTTAATTGCTGAACAAAAGTGCAGTAAAGCGATTTCCCAAGTCCTCTCTGGCGCACCCCCGAGCGCCAGCACTCCCTCAGGAGGTTTCCAATGCACAGGCAGCGCGCATCATTCCCCACATCCCCCTCTATATCCCGTCTGGGCGGCGAGCTCAGCGCGGTCATTAATCGGGTGCGAAGCGCTTTCGGCCCCATTCCCATGGGCGGCTCGGCCGCCCGTCCCCGAGTCCAACGGGCCGAGCAAGTAGTAGATCAAACCGCTCGTCAGCTCCTGCGCGGCGAAGCGGATCTGAGCGCTTGGTATCGGGTGCTGCGTCAGTACGAAGATGCTTGGATGCTAGAGTTGGAAAGGGTGCGCGATGCGCGGGCCGAGCGCTGTGCAGCTTAGCTGAGGTGTATCTCGTCCGCCTTGCCGACGATAGCTGCGTCCACAGGCAATGGAGGGTCAAAGGCGTTGCAGGCTTCGCGTGCGACCTCGACGATCACCGCGTCTCCCTCGCGCAGGGCCGCCCACGTCGCGCAGACCTCGGCCTCGCCCATAGGCTCTAAACGCTCGTCGATGTCTTGGGTCAGGTGCAGTATCTGGCCGCGGAATGGCTCAATGCACTGCGAAAGCACTACGGTGCCCACTACCTTGGCTAGCTTCACGCGGCAGTCCCTTCGTCGATAATTCCCACGATTACGCTCCTGCACGGCGGCCGCTTGGCTCCGGTCACCTCGGCCCCGGCGGCCCCTGACTGCACGACCAGCACTTTGCTACCGATTCCCGCTTGGACCCCATCCACCGCCACCTGCAAAGCGCCACTCGCCTCGTCTTCAGGACGCACTACCATGATCTTTTGCCCGGCGAGCAAGGGATGTTTGCTGCTGGCGACTACGTGGCCAATGACGCGGCAGACCCTCATGCGACTTGTTTTTCTATTGGGCGTCCAAACGCCTGTAGCGAATCCACGATGCCGATGATCAGAGCATCTACTGGCATCTGATCCATGCCCGGTGCCTGCCGCGCCGAGCTACCCTGTACGACGACGACGAGTTCGCCCTCGCCCGCTTGCACGCCGTCAATGCAGACGAGGTGTTTTTGCGTGCGCTGCAAACCTTCGGGTGTGGCGGCGAGAATTTCGACTATTAAGAGTTTCTCGCCCTCGATGGCATCTACCTTGGCGCTGGAGACCACGTGCCCTTTGACGAGGCCGAGTATCACGGGCTTTCCTCAAAAAGCTGCAGGCTGGCACCGTCAAGTTCTTGTGCGTCGTACCCGTATAAGCCGGCGACCTTCTCTAGCACTTGGTTCATGAGGATATCCGGGCAGGACGCACCCGAGGTGATGATCAGCCGCACGGGCAGGGGACGCGGCAGCCAGTCTTCACTCTCGGTTATTTTCTTAGTGTGGACATCGAAATGGCGGATGCGCTGGTCCGATAGGATTTCGTCGCTGTTGGCGATGAGGAAGCTCGGCATGGATTGGAGGCACAGCTCGACTAAATGCGAGGTGTTCGAGCTATTGTAGCCGCCGACAACCAGCGCCAAATCAGCGCCGGAACTTAGCAGCGAGCGCGTAGCGTTTTGGTTTTGGTGGGTGGCGTAGCACAAGGTGTCGTTGGTGTCGGCGCAGTGGTAGTCGAGGTTTTCTTCGCCATAGCGCTGGCGCATGGCGCGGCGCAAAATGGCGGCCACTTCCTGCGTTTCCTCGGCGAGCATGGTCGTCTGGTTGACCACGGCCACTCGCTCTAGGTCCTTTTGTGGGTCGAAACCCTCTGAGCTTTTGCCGGCAAAGGTGCGCTCAAAGTCGGCGAACGGCATCACTCCCGTGATGTACGCGGCTACCTTCTCGGCTTCGGCGGCGTCGAACACCACTAGGGTTTTGGTGTGTTCATCGGTGTGCGAATGAGTCGCTTGGGTCTCTGCGTGGTTGTACTTGCCGTGGATGATGATAGTATAGCCTTGACGGCCTAGCTCCTCGCCGCGCTTCCACACCTTGGACACAAAGGGGCAGGTGGTATCGTAGTTTTCTCGGTATTCCTCGGATTCGATGTCGATGCCGCTTTGGCGGAGCGAGTCCTCGATCTGCATGGTGGTGCCAAAGGCCGGGATGAGCGCGATGTCGTCGCTGCTCATCTCCTCTTCGGAGACTTGGCGGTCCCCCTCGGGGTCGTAGA
>JAJDYK010000324.1 GCA_022825185.1 Candidatus Latescibacterota bacterium
TAGATCGGCGCGTCGTAGAGTTTGCCAGCAAAATCCCATAGCGCGGTGTCCACCGCGCCCGGTGGCGTGCCGTCTTGACCGCGCCGTGAGCGCTTGAGATCGTGCCAGATGATCTCGCGGTCCAGCGGGTTGCGGCCGAGCAAGTACTGCGCCGTGCGGGCGTCGATGCCACCGGGCGCGATGCCGCTGACCCCGGCGCTGGTCTCGATGGTCAGGATACCGCCGCTCTGAGACAGACGGCCTCCTTTTCTATAGACCGTGTCAAAGCCCAATTGCTCCTCCAACTCCATATCGGCGATCTCGCAGTCGAAATGCGTCGTAGTGATGCGGGTGATCTTGATATCTCGTGCCATCGCTAGCTCCTCTATTTTTGTGTTTTGTGAGATCTCGTCTCAGTCCTAATCTTCATCCGCGGCCAGCGGCCCCACTGCCCCCAAACGCAGCGCGGGATAGAGCGTTTCAAAAAGCGGCGTGTCGCCCGTATCTCGGGCATAGCACCAATAGAGCCGCGTCATTTTTTTGACCTGCTCCTCATAGGCGGGATCCTGCGCCAAGTTCTTCATTTCATAGGGGTCTTCGTCTAGTTGGTACAACTCGTCGAAATCAAAGCCGTTAAACACAAACTTCCACGGCCCGTCCCACACCACCCGCTGCGTCAGCCGGTGGCGGTTGCCAAAGTATTCGGCATAACCTCGGGTCCATTCGTCGGCCACATTCGCCGGTTCGCGCAACAACTCCACAAAAGAACGGGAGTCGGTCCCATCAATAGGCTCGCAGTCGGCCAGTTCCAACAACGTGGGACACAGATCGTGCAAGCCGACTCGACCCTCGCAAATAGCATTCCTCGCAATGTTAGGTCCACGCACAATAAGCGGCACCTGATACACTTCTTCAAAAGCGGAAATATCCTTGAAGAACAGCCCGTGCGCTCCCAACAAATCCCCGTGGTCGGCGCACATTACAACGATCGTATCGTCGAGTTTACCCATTCCTTCGAGAAAGTCTATCACTCGCCCGAATTGGGCATCTATTTCGCTAATCGACGCGAAATAACACGCCCGCGCTTCACGCTTGTGCTCCTCGTTGAGCTGACGCCAAATGCCCTGCGCCCGCCGATAAAGCCCCGGCCGGTCCGCCAGATCATCATCGGCGTTGGGCGGCGGCGGCAACTCTTGCTCTGCATAGCGGTCGTAGAATTCACGGTTGGCGATAAAGGGATCGTGCGGCTCCTCAAAGCTGACAAAAGCACACCACGGATCGTCGCCTTGTACCATCTCCTCCAAATAGCGCAGCGCCAGCGTCGTCGTCAGCCCCATGCTGCGCTTGCCGCCGGCCGGTCGGTCACCCCGTAGAACAGATGAGGGCCATAGCCGTGCGGCGCTTCGAGATAATGCGCCGGATCGCACTCCGGCCGCAGCGGCCTATCTCCCAGCACCTCGGCGACCAACTCATTGAAAATCGCACTACCGCGAACCCCGTTGACCTGCCAGCCAAAGCGGCCCGGCGCATTATCGCGCTCGATGTGCCACTTGCCGAAATACCCCGTGCGATAACCCGCATCTACCATGCGCTCGGCCCAGTGCGCCTTATCGGTGCGCAACGCATGTAAATCCGGCACCTTGGGATAGAGCACCTCCAGCACCCCGTGGTTGTGCGGCATCAGCCCGGTCATCAGACTCGCCCGGGTCGGCGAGCAAATATTATTGGGCGTATAGGCGCGAGTAAAACGCACACCCTCCCCGGCCAGCCGATCCAAGTGCGGAGTTTGACAGACGTGATCTGGCTCGAGTACGCGGGCCTGCATCTGGTCGGCCATCAAAAAAAGAATATTGGGTCTATTGCTCATCGCTATTTGTTCCCCTGTTCGACGAAGTCACCGCACACAGTCTCCGCCATTATCCGCAGATTGCACAAGTCGCGTAGATATTTGATCGACGAGTCTGCAAGTAGTGAGGGAACAACTGCGGATCCGCGCAAATACCACACCCTTCAATAGGCCACCGCCACCGTGCGCAGCACCTCGGTCCGTTCCGCGCTCAATCCCCCAGCGTCAACAGCCACCCTAAGCAACGCGCAATAGACGCCCGGCGGAACGCGCATCCCCTGTTCGTCCATGCCGTCCCAAGCGATCTCGTACTGGCCAGTAGTCGTCGATCTTTGCTCGGCGAGCTGGCGTATCAGCCGGCCGCTCAGATCGTAGATGGCAACTTTCAGCGGGCCATCGTCGTCCAAGCGCACGACCTTGAAGGCGAAGACCGCATGGTCGTTGACGCCATCGCCATTGGGTGTAAACGCCGGTGGGCGCACCTCCACGTCGAGCAGCAGTTCCCCCCGCGTCGGGTCTCCCACCAGTGTCGTCGTATTGCCCGCCACCGCGTCGAGCGCGTTGCCCGGATCCACCCGCTGCCAAGTGCCCTCGCCCCCGGCACTGTGCTGTAATGACGCGCGCAGCACCGCGCCCATGCCAAAGAGCGCCGTGCTGAAGTCGAGGCGAACGACCTCAACGTCCGTGTTGGGCCGAATCTCGGCAAAGGATAGGCGCAGGCTGTCTGCGCCCGTAGGAATAATCTCGACGCCCTCCACCTCAAGCTCGTCTCCAGCCTGACCCGCGTACAGCCCCGCAAAACCGAGCGCCATATCCGCTGGCGCAACCAGCAGCAACTGATCGAAACCAGGGTCGCGGCGATCGAATTGCGGCCGCACGTACAGTGAGAAGGGACGCTCCACACCCAGCGAATCGACCCGGAACGGCGCGATCTCGCCCGTCAGCCCTTGGGCCACCGGACTAGTGAAATTGAGGCGGATCGAGCGCAGCGTAGCGTTGATGTCCGGGTCCTCAGACAGCATGGTCGCCCGCACCTTGAGAAACTCGCGCGGGCTAGGCGAAGTAATCGCGCTTCCCGTTGGATCCTCATAAGGCTGGCTCCAGCCGCTCCAGTCGTCTCCTTCCACCTCCTCGGCGATGATCGGCCCCTTGAAGATATCCAACAGCGTCGGATTGTTGTACTCCTTCTCGGAAATCTCCGTGCCGTCCTTTTTGAAATAGTGCAGCACCTCGCTCAACTCGTTGCCCGTGCGCGTCTGCACCAGCACGGCGGTGCCCGGCGGCGTATCCGCATCCCACTCTATCGACAACAGGTTCCGCCGTCCGCCCAGCCGCACCAAGCCCGACTCCAGCCAGACCTCGGGTTGAAACCCACGACCGTAGAGCTGTACCGAAGCGGGGAATCCCCGGTGCCCACCGACGGCCACGATGATTTGCTCCCACACTAGGCGGAAAAAGCGCGTCTTGATCAGCGCAAAGTCGTGGCCCTCATACTCCTTGCGCGTACTCGACTGCTGGCGGCTGGCCACGGTCGTCCACTTGAGGCTGCCGTCGGCGTTGAGCGCGCCGTCCGAGGCATCGAGGCGGTAGGAGGCAAAGCTATAGCGGTCGCGAATCGCTTGGCCGCCGTAGGCAATGCGGAAGGTGTCGATCCAGTACGTCGAACCCAGGTCAAAGCTCAGATGGCCTTCGGGGCCGGGGATGGTCTGGCGGTCGAAGGAGAAGATCAGATCTACGTAGGTCTGTACGTTGCCGTCGATGGTCCGCCCCACCGGCAGTCCTTGCGAGGCAAACACGTCGCCGCCCCGAGCCAAGGAAGCAATCATCGCGTCGTCGCCCTCGTGCCAAACTTCGAGTTCGGCCAACCGGGGCCGCTCCCAGCGATAGTAGGAAATCCCGCCCTGCTGGTCGGCGGGTAGCTGCGCGTAGTCTGCCTCATCGACTTCGGTCAGCCGCCCGTCGCGCTGCAACTTGTAATAGACGACCGCGCCCTGCTCGGCCACGGGCAATACCTCGTATTCCCCCTCGCTGACCTCAAAACCGCGATCGGAGTCCGACCCCCGCACCACCACCTGCACCAGCCGCACTCCAGTGCCAGCGAATTCTTTCTGCGCCACCGAGATCGCCGAAGTCGGCGGGGCGTTGATCGGCTGATCCGACAGTTCCTGCTCCTCGGCCTCCGCCTGCTCGCCGAGAGAGATTTCCAGCCGCCGCTCGGTCTTGTTCGGCTTCAACGTGCGCCACACCACATCGAACTCCGGCTCCTCTGAAGCGATGAACTTCTCCGGTACCTCGCCATCGGAGATCAGCACGTCGTACTGCAAAAAAGGATCGCCTAAACCTTCCTCGACGAACTTGAGCACAATGCGCTTGGCAATGACCAGTCGGCCTAAGTCGATTGTAAACCACCACTGCGCACCCAACTCCGCAGCATCCGCGACCGGCTCAGGCTCCCAGTAAGTGGCCAAGTCGCCATCGAGCACATGGAGCACGCCGGGCGCGTTAGAACCCGCTTCTATGGCATCCGCAAGCTCGATTTCCTCGGCCGCCTTTTCCCGCGCGAGGTCTTCGGGCGGATGCAGACGCAAGAAGTGGATGATGTCCTTGGTCGCGTCCGTATTGCGGCGCAGCTCAAACGGCGTCACCGCACCGCTTGCGTCAATCGTCAGCGTCCCCACCGGAAACTCCCAAGCGCGCCAGTGCGCAGCGCGGTCAATGACGAGCTGATCCGCAGTGAGCCGGTAGCCGCCCCCTTGGGCATGGACCGCAGCTACCCACAGCAAAACAACGGCGATGTAGCGCATAAGTCCTCTCCTCTTAGTACGCCAGCGAGACGATGCGCGAGCGGGCCTTGGTGCCGCCATCGGTCTCCACCTCAAGTCGCAACACGTATAGCCCAGGCGCGAGCAAGGCACCCGTTCCATCCCGACCGTCCCACTCCGCGGCAAACTGTCCACTCTGCGCCGGACCGCGAAAAACCTCGCCGAGCCGCGTCCCCAGCAAATCGTACAGCACCACCGCTACCTCGGCACTCCCAATCACATTCAACAAGTCGTATTCGATCCGCACCGCATCGTTGATCTGATCTCCATTGGGCGTAAACGCGGCTGGCACGAGCCTGAGCGCGCCGACCACCTGCCCGGCGATATTAGTCAGCCCCACACTCAGCGTATTGCCCTCGACCAACTCAACCACCTCGCCCGGCGTCACCACTTGGCGCACCTCCTGCGGCCGAGTGCTGTCGTACACCCGCCCCGAGAACAAGGTGCCAAATTTGAAAACCTCACAGCGGAAGACCACCTCAATCAACTCGCCATCGCGCGCTTGGTCTATCCGCGGGACACCGACTTCAAAGCCGCGCCCATCGAGTCGCCGCACCTCAAAGGCGACCTCTTCCCCACTGTAGCGCACCGCGTCAATGCCCTCCGCCTGAGTCGGCGTGTCAATCTCAATCGTATCAAAACCCAAGTCCTCAGCCTCCAGTCGCGGCAGCAGCATGTAGGTAAACTCCGTCGCCACGCCCGTGGTCGCCAAGACAGGCGCAATCTCGGCCAACACCAAGGAAGCCATCGGCGGCCTAGACACGGCAAACTGCACGAAGTGCAGCCGTCCCCCAGCCTCTACCGTGGACTGGAAATTAGCCCTGATCTGCACGAATTGCCGAGGTTGCGTCCCCTGCATGGCGGCGCTGCTTTGCGTCAAGTCGTAGGCCGCGCTCCAGCCTTCCCAGTTTTCCGTATCGGGCGAGATGCCAGCTTGCTGAGCCTTCTCCAGCCGGTTGTACGACCGCAGCGTCAAAGGTCGCCCCCGAGTATCCAGCCGAGTCCGCTCGTCACCGCGGAATGTGTGACGCCAATAGGTATTCGGATCGCTGTCGTCGCCAGCGCGCATACCTAACTCGATTTGTGCACCGGGCTCGACTTGGCTACCCCAGCTTAATTCGCCCAGCGCCGCCCGCCCACCCAAATCGAGCACATTGGACACGTAGCGCGCCGTCGGCGTGAAGCCCTTGCCGTAGATTTCAAACTCGGCGATTTCCCAGATGCCTTGAGTGTTTTCGTGCGCTTCAAAGAGCATGCGGCGAATCGGCTCTGGCGGCAGTTCCAATTCGACTATCGAGGTCGTGTTTTCGGTAGCACGATGCACGATATCAAAGTCGATGAAAGAACCGCGCGTGCCCGCAGTGTACTCGCGCGTACCTTCCTTGAGCGGATCGCCGTCGCTGATGCCGATGATAAAGCGCTGTAGAAAGCGCTCTTCCTCAAAGCGCTCGCGTGGATAGAACTTGACGCGCTCGACCGTGAAGTTACCGCCGAACTCGAAGATCAGGCTTTTATTGCGCACGCCAATGCCCGAGGTCGTCCAATGCCCGTCGCCCAAAAAGACGGTCTCGACGTCTTCGTCCCACAGCACGGCCTCAGTGTCGCCGCTTTGCTCCCAGCCCCGCCAGACCAGCGTCTGCACCCGGCCTCCGCGTTCTTTGAGGCGCGGCGTCAGGTTTACCGACGGATCCAGTTGCTCCGGCTCAATAAACTCCGCATCGATCTTCAGCGATTCGACCTGGCCGTGCTGCGCCGATTCCACCCCCTCCCAATCGAGCTGCACAAACTCCACTCCCTCGTCCAACTCCGGCACCGGCAGCGACGAACCGCCGATCCGATAAATCGTCAGCGCGTCTGCGTAGCTAGCGAGACAAACGAAGGCGAAGATACAAGCTGTTAGCATACCGTTGCTTACCTCACAGAAAGGATGCTTATTAATAGCTAAATTCTCGACAGTGTGCCAATTTTGAAGGAGGGTACACAAAATGGGCAACGATGTAACTCTGAATCCTCAGCAGCTAGAAGAAGTCATTCGCAAGGTCGTTCGCGAAGAACTCATGGCGTTTGCACAGGAGCAGGGAATTTTTCACCTCGATAAGGAATCCCCTCTCTACAAGGATATGGAGGACATTCTTGAACGAAAAAAATCCGGTCAGTTGACATTCCACACCCACGAAGAAATTTGGAATGGGTGAATATCGAGCATTTTATGAAGACCGTTTCGTTCGCAGCCTTGCTCGCTACTCTAGTTTACGCCAACGCATCCAGCGAAGAGTTGAGCAGATCCTCGAAGACCCTTATGATCGCACAGAACGCCTTGGGCGAGTTCCTAACGGATTAGATTTACGGGGTTGTCGCAGTGCTCGAGTTGGAAGAAATTTTCGGATAATTTTCGTTATATGTGAAGAATGTCGGCATATCAAGGGGTGTCAGTATTGTTTTTGCACGGATAGAGAGGATGAAACCGTTGTTTTCTTAGCTATTGGACCACACGCTCGGGCTTATACAATGAGATGACTACGAGGGCATAATGCGGCTCTCAATATCGCGCAGTCACAGACTCGCGAATATCGACAGAAACGCCAATCCCGCGACCCGCGTCTCGCGCTCTCGCCCAGTCACTTCCAAAGAACGCCGATCAAAGCGCAACCCGAGTTGGGTCGTCAATCCGTAGCCTAGATACTCCCGCTGATTGCTCAATTGCGCCGCCCACACAGTGCCGCGAAAATCGCCCGTCAGCACGTTTTCTACCAGGATATTTTCGTCCTGCAACAACTCAAAGAACAGCCGCTGCTCAAACCCCAGTTCAAGCTCTGAGTCCCGCATCACGGGAAAGCGGACCAACATCGACCCGATCCCGTCCCAGGAACGGCGGCGACGCTCGGCCAAAGAAAAGGGCGATTGACTAAGAAATTCGCTTTTAAAGCGAGGCAAAATTGCCACCGCGCCCCACGCAAAAACGCCATCAATCTTGTCGATCAATCCCACAAAACCAGAGGTCTCGCGGCCATTGCGGCCCAACGGCCCCAGCGAACCAAGTTGCGCGTCGCGCTGATGCCACCAGTCCCATTTGAAGCGGTGCTTAGTCTTCCAGCGTCGCGGACTAGCGTATTGCCACTCAGCGTAAAACGTATTGATCCAAGTGTCCTCGGCCGCCAGCAAATCGGGCACGGCAATGTGCTGTCCGCTCGTCTGTCCAGCCGCCCCGAATTCGAGCGTCGGCACGATCCACTGCGACAGCGGGTCGGGGATGGTATCTGCGGCCTTCTTCAGCATGTCAAAAACCCGCACCCGACCACGACCGGGCCAATCCCGTTCAAAGGTAAAGAGACCGTAGGCAGTGTGATTTTTGCGGTCAACTTGCCGCATATCTTGGCGCAGATAGCCGGCGGAGAGGCGGATTTCGGGGTTGACCTCCACGCTGGCGTAGGCGTTGTAGCCCCAGTGGTCTTTCTTGTATGGATAGTCGGGCAAGTCGTCATTTTCAAAGCGCTCGGCCCAACCGTTGTTGTTGAGGTCAATGCCAAAGAGAAACTCCGGTCGGTCCGAGTGGTGGCGCAGAAAAGGCTCTTCGTAGTCGGGGAAGAAATTCTCCCGGTCTCCGTTGCTGTTCTGATTGAAGTCGGAGATGAAGTCGCCGTTTTCGTCGTACCCGGGGAAAACCGCTGGATCGGGCACGCCGTCTGAGCGCACCTGGAAGCCGCCCAGCGAGGTCGATTGCGGCGGCACTAATCCGCCCTGAAAAAATCGCTTCTGGTCGGGATGGCGGTCCTGATCGTCGTTGTCCTCGACGAAATCGTAGAGCCGGTCGGTGGCTTCGGGTGAATAGTCAACCAAGCCGCGACTATCGACCGGCTTGAAGCTGGTGGCGTAGGCGTCGTCCATGCCAAAGCCTTCGAGCGAGAAACGCCAAGGATCTGCGTGCCGCACGAGATTGAATAGCCAGCCAACAGCGTGCTCGTCGCCCTGGATCCCCGAAAACGAGCGGTGCGATTCGCGCGTCGTCGAGGGGAATTGGCGGTACTGGGTACTGACGTTGAATTCGCCGTACAAGTCGAAGCCCCACCAGTCGCGTACCTCGGCAGTAATACCGGCGATCTGCGAGGCCGTCGGCAGGCCGTAGTCAAATACTACTTCGCGCGGATTGAGCTGGTTCTTGACATTGCCAGCGGCCCGCGTCACCACCAAAAATTCTGGGATGCCGATGCGGCTGTTCTGCCGATCGGAGGCCACTTCGATCCGGTAGTCATTGGCCAGCACGAAGCGGAAGCGCACGTTTTTGACGCGAGTGATGGCGTCGTCGGCCTCGTCCAACCCCAGATCCAACCGGCGCTGCAAAGCCAAGCGCAAGGTCCCTTCCTCGCTTTCACCCTCTTCGGCAGCCAGCGCGTACTGCAACACAATGCTCTCCGCTCCAGCGGCCCGCAAAAACCCACCGCGCTCCTCCCCGCCCTCTATCACCGGCGCAAAGCCAACGCTGCCGCCCGTGAACGTGGTGTCCTTAAAGACCATCCGCACGCCGCCTTCGACCGGCACCTCGCGCTGGAGCGCCGTGGTGATCTCCACTTCCGTGCCGAACAACACCGGCCCTCCTTCGCCGTCTTCGGGCGAATCGTCGGACAGCCGCACGATCAGCTTGTTGAGCCGTCGTCCTAGCTGCCCAGTCGTCAGCACGCCTTTGAGCGGATTGCCCTCAAAGCTCTCGCGGTTGCCGGCCCCATTGTGGGCATTAACCAACGTCAGTCCCAATGTCGCATTAGCCCCCAAATCGGCCTCCAGACGCCCGGCGATCAAGCTGGTAAAATTGTCCTGCGAAGCCGTCGGAATATCCGGGTCGATCTCGACGATGGGCAGGCTCGGGCGCGAAAACAAGCCAGTGAAGCGCAAATGCCGTGCGTCAAAGCTCGTCACGACCCCATTAAAACCAACCTTGCGGAAGGTCATCGGCGTCAGGGTGGCGAAGATCTCGTCGCCGATCATCAGTGAGTAGTTGTAGTCGCCGCTCGCATCCGAGGAGATAATCAGCCGGTTGAACCAAGTGGCGTAGCGTCGCTCTTTGGTCAACTGGCTGCTCTCGACCGTGCGTGCCTGAGTCTGTCGCCAGTCGTACACCAGCCAGCCGCGCGAGATCAGCTTGCCGTACGTGTCGTAGAAATACGTGCCCTCTTGGTTGCGGTCGATGTAGCGCCGGTACGGCTCCGTGGCGTAGTTGGTATAGCGCCACTGGCGGCGACCGTACTCGTCGAACAACTCCTGCGGCATGTACCAGCGCATAACCGTGGGATCCAAAGCTCCCATCAGCACGCTTGGCCCTTGGGCATTGAAACGGACTTCGCCCCGTTCCTGCCGCCCCAAGCGGTAGCCGTAATCCGTCTGCGCTCCGGCTTGTAAGGCGAGCGCCAAGACCAACAGCGCGGCTTTTGCTATGTTAGTTGTCCAACGCACGGTTCAAATCTTTTTCAAACTACCTTCGAATTTGTCGCCAAATACATAGGCGACAAAAGTGTTGACTCGAAAGGGCTACTTCATCCTGAGTACGGAGTCTTTCAACTGACCCCACGATGTAGATTGGACAGCGGTGTTCGCGTCGGGCAACCCATCGGGATAATAGATCCAGTCAAACTCTATATTCTCTACATATGGATATGAGCCGCCGAAGGAGATGCCTCCCGTCTTAAAATCTGTTCTATTGGGTTCCACATTCAAGAGGTACAGAAACGCAATCCCCCCTTCGTGGCTCCGAACCGCATAGGTGTGGCCTTTTGAGAGATTCACTTCAGTACCAAAGTCGAGTTGTAAGTCGGGGGAGATGCCTTTGGAAATCAGAAGACCAAAGTCAATCTTTCCGAGATCGGCTATGCCGGTTTCGGAAGAAAGAGAAGCCCAACGACCCGATAGAGGGCCTTGGCAAGCGACCTTTCCGCTAGGCGCGAAGAAGTCGAAGAAGCTCCAGTGGTGCCACACCAGCTCAAAGTCATTAGAAGACTCCGAATGCTTTCCTTCGCTAAAATCAAAACCCTTCTCCATTAGCACCCAGCTAACTTGGCCTAACCCGGTAGATTTGAAAGAGTTATAGGATGGATACACCCGTTCATAGACGATCTCTTCCCCAGCAATCGTCGCCGAGATCGGCGTAAGCTCATTAAAAAAGGGACGATATCCACATAATCCGTAGGATTCGATATACGCTTGCCCTATCCCATACTCCTGTAGAAAGATGATTCCTGCGTTGTGTCCTATATTACCAAGTTCAAAATGGACTCTGGAGCGCCAATACTGGGCGTAAATTCTCTCAAAACGGACCTCTTCTGTGCCCGCTTCTCTTGGAAATGTACCCATATACTCATAAGAATAACCAATATGAGGATGAGCAAAGTCATATACGGGAATGTCTTGCCCGTGCCCGCGAAACACTAAAAACCCATCGTTGGACAAACGCACCTTTTTACCGCCCCAAAAGAAATCAGGAAACGGAGGCCAATCATAATCCGGGCCGCTAAAAACAAAGTACTCCAAGCCATCAATTACTTCCGTGTGAGTGATCTCGATGGTCACTGTTTTTACGACAGATGTCAGGGAATCAGGCGGGTCCCCAGGCGGATACCCCGGAATATCAAAGAGATACTCCCCCTTATATAAGTAATTCTGGTAAACATGCTCGTACGTCCAACGATTGCCTACCGCCAAAGCGACGTAATCGAGCGGATTGATCTCTATGGCGACGTCATCGGTTTCCTGAGCGTCCCCAACGGCGGTATAGCCAACCAGAAAAACCAGCCAGAGTATTAGCAATCTCATCGCAATCCCTTCCTCACAGCTTTCCCAAACTTCCCTCGACAATTTCCACCGGATACTTATTCCGCAAATTGCGCACGAACCGCACGTAATCCCTTTTCGACTTGTCGATCCGCACGTAGGCCCGAGCGCGGCGCTGCGATTCGGCGTTGTACGGAATCTGCTCGCGCGTGCGCTCCAGCACCTTGAAAACCGAATAACCCCGCTCGGTCTTCAACGGCCCGCCCACCTCGCCGATGGCGACCTCCTGCACGGCAGCAGACAACACGGGAAACAGCCCTTGGGTATAGGCATTGAGCTGCATCTGGCCGCCGTGGTGCAAGCTCCCCTCGCGCCGGGTATGGCGCTGGGCCAACGCTGCGGCATCGCCCCCCGTACGCAGCTCGTCTCCCAAGCGCTGGGCCAGCGAATCCGACGCCACCAAAATCTCGACTATGGTCGTAACCTCGGGCCGAGCGAATTTTTCGGGATGCGCGTCGTAGAAATCGCGCACTTCTTCTTCGGTCACACTCACGTACTGATCGACCTCCCGCCGGCGCAACGCGCTGAGCATCAATTCCTCGCTCTTAAAAGCCACGGCCTCTTTGAAACGCCCGTCCTCTGCCAGACCAGCCGCCTCAATCTCGGCGCTCACAAACAGGTCGGGCAGTACCCGGCGATGCAAAAACTCAGCCACGTGCGCGCTGTCGGCCGCCTGTAAACTCCTGCCGGAGAGAAGCTCGTACGCTGACAAAAAACCGCTGACAGTAAGTTCGCCGCCCCGATACGCGCAGAGCACTTCAGCTTGGTCCGCCATGACCCCGTTCTCGACGAGCCGCTGAATCGCCGCCGAGCGCGGCACCGGTGCGTACGCTTGCACGAGCGAATCGCGGAGCGCCTGCAACCGCTCTTCGCGCTTTTGCACCGTCAGCTCCTCGACGATGATCTGCTCCGACGCGCTCAGCGGCGCTGGAATCTCGTCGAGGACTTTGTAGATCACGTAAAAGTCTTCGTGGCTAAACACTTCGCGCACTGGCGCAGAAACGCCCCCTATCGCCAACCCGAGCACCTGCTCGACCGTCTCCGCCGACATCTGGTCGCGCGTCTGATATATGCCAGTGTCGCCACCTCGCGCGGCAGTCCGCTCGTGAACCGAGTGCGCGCTGGCCAGTTCGTGAAAATCAGCCCCTGCGGCGAGTTGGTCGGTGATTGCGCGCGCTTCCTCCAAGCTCTCGACCATGATGCCGCCCAAGCGCAGAGCGCGATGCCGGCCGCTCTCTCGGTAGTACCCCTCTATTTCCTCGGGAGTAAGTTCGATCTTGGCGACGACCTCGCGCTCCATGTACAGCGCCATCAGCCGAGCGCGCTTGAAGCGGGCCAATTCGCCTTTGAACCAACTGTCTTCAGCCATCTTGGCGGCGTCCGCTTCGCGCAGGAGCAGCTTTTTGTCGATCAGACTTTCGAGCACTTGGCGCGGGCCTCCCTCTTTCATCCCCTCGGGAATCCGCGCGTCAAACTCCCTGAACTCCGACGCAGTAATCGGCTCGCCACCCACTTGGGCCAGCACCAACTCCTCAGGCTCTTGGGCGCAACCCAAGGCCAAGATCGCAAGCAAGCAAAACGTCTGAAAACCCACCTTGGGTCGCGTGGACCCGCATCCCGTCATTCTCGCGCAAGCGGGAATCCAGTGGGGCGAGGTTGCAGACCGTTTCTCACTCCAGTCCAGCAAATACCGTGATAAAAGTCGTGGTCTCATTCTTACCCTTGTCGTCGGTTGTGAAAACGCCCGGCCGGTCGCTGTCCTCAATCACCCGCTCGCTCAAAATGCGGCCAAAGCGCAGGCCCGCTTGCGTGGTCAGCCGATAGCCCTGGTAATCGGAAGTCGTCGAAAGCTGCACCGCGATATGAGTCGAGCGCCAGTCCCCTGTCTCCTGCAAAAGCCCCGCCGCCCGCAACTCGTCCTCGTCCTGCACTCGGTCGCGAAACCACAACTGCTCCACGCCGGATTCGATAACCGTGCGCCGCATGACCGGCAAGCGGGCAATCAACTGCACGGTCAGCGCCCATTCCTCGCGCCGCTCTTCGTCGGCGACAAAAGGCGTCTGCCGCAAAAACTCGCTCTTGCACCTCGGCTGCAAGTCAAAGCGGCCAAGGCCGTAGCTGTAATCCACCTTGTTGATCAGCCCCAAGAAACTCGCGGTGCTTTCCAGCGGACGACCAATGCTGTCGCGCGGGTCCTCGGCGTTCTGCTGGAAATGCTCCCACTTGAGCTTGTTGACCACGTTCAGTCCCTCAATGCCCTGATAATCGAATTGCGCGTACGCGGTATTGATCCAAGTGTCCTGCGCCGCCAAGATGTCGCGCACCACCGGCTGGATCGGCGCGCCGACAAAGGGGGTCGGCTCGCGGCGGGCGTCGGGAATGGTGTCCTTGGCCTGCTTGAGCATGTTGAAAACCCGCAAGTGCCCCAAGCCCGCGTAGTCCCGATCCAGCGTGAACATCGCGTAATTGGTCTCATTGAACGCATCGGTTGCCTGCGATTGCTCGTCCGTGCGGCCGAGGGTCAGCCGCATATCCGGCGCGAGGTGAATGCCGCCGAAAACATTGTATCCCCGCCGGTCTGGCTTGTATGGATAATCGGGCAGATCGTCGTCTTCAAAGCGGTCGATCCAATTGTTGTTATTCAAATCAATGCCAAAGAGAAACTCTGGCCGATCGACGTTGTAGCGCAGAAACGGCTCGTCGTAGTCGGGAATGATATTGGCCGCGGTGGCGTTATCGTTCTGGTTGAAATCGGAGATGAAGTCGTTGTTCTGGTCCCAGCCGGGAAAGATCGACCGGTCGTTAGTCGAGCCAAAGCGGATCCAGTCGGGAAAGCGATCTTGGTCGTCATTGTCATCGACGAACTCGTACAAGTGCCGCTGAGTATTGTCGTATTGCACGTCGCCCGTAGCGCTGACCAAGAAGGCAGTCGTCGAATAGGCTTCGTCAATGGCGTAGGCTTCGCCGTAGAAAAAGTAGGGGAACACATTGCGCGAGACATTGAAGTACCAAGCGTCGGACCCCTCGGAGGAGACCGCGTGCTCTTCGCCCTCGTTGAACAGCGCGGCATTGGGGAACTGGAAATAGCGCTTGTTGCGATCCCACTCGCCGTAGAAGTCAAAGCCGAGCACCCCCGTGCCCTCAATGGTAAAGCCGCCGACCAGATTGGCCGTCGGCAGGCCGTACGAGAACTCAATCCGCTGCAAGTTCGTAATGTCCGCAACATTGCCTTCGGCCCGCCGCACCGCAATCAACGCTGGTTGCGCCGCGTCAATCACCTCGGCAGTCAGCGGCGGGGGCGGTGCGCCGCGCAAGCCCGTCTGGCGGTCGGACCATATCTCTACCTTAAAGTCGTTAGCCAGCACGTAGTTGAAATCTACTCCGACAATCGTCGTCGGGTCTGGACCAACATAACCCGGATCGTTGAAGTCGTAGTTGACGATGATCCGCTCCGGGCCGTCCGCCGCCAAAAAGCCCGGCCGCCGGAACCCACCAAAGACGACCGGCCACTGCGAGCCGGGCCGGACCACCTCCTGCAAGCTATAAACCGTCTCCTTGCCGGTGTCGAAGTTGCGGCTGGTAATCCGTACGTCGTGACTAAACAGCGCCGCTCCCCCTTCGTTGTCGTCGGGCGAGTCGTCGCTCAGAATCACCGCAATCGCCGTCAGCGGTGCCGTGCTCTGTCCAGCGGTGAGGCTGCCGGCGACCAAATCGCCATTGAACATGTCGAGCAGCGTATTGCCATTGCTGGCGTCCATCACTTGGGCACCAATCTCGACGAAATCACCTACCTGAAAGGTCGCCCGCCCGCCGAATAACGAGGTAATGTTGGTCTGTGTCACCGGCTCGGTAATCCCGCCCGAGAGCTGAGTGGAGCCGCGGATCGGCTCGCTGATGCGCGAGGCGAGGATCGTCGCCTGGTACTTGTCCGAGGCAAAATCCACCTGTACCCCGTTGAAGTCCGGCTTGGAAAACGTCATCGGCGTCAGCGTCGTGCGAATCCGGTCACCCACCGTGATCGCGTAGTTGTACTGCCCCTGCGAATCGCCACTGATCGTCACCGCATTGAACCAGCGATTGAAGCGCGTACTCTGGAATATCCCGCTGCCCAAAGGCTGCGGCTGAAACTGACGCCAGTCGTAGATCAGCCAACCGCGCGTGGTAAAATTGCCGTACACATCGTAGAAATAATCGCCCTCGCGGGTGGTGTTGACGTAGCGCTCGTACGGAGTGCGGGCGTAGTTGGAGTACTCCCACTGACGCCAGCCGTAGTCCACAAAAAGTTCCTGCGGCACGTACCACTTTTTAACCGATGGATCGAGCGCCCCAAAGAGCACGCCCGGACCAGTCGGCTCAAAGCTGACCGCCCCGCCGCGCTGGACGTCAGTCTGGCCCCAAGCCGGGACGCTCATCAGCACTAGCCCCCAGATGACGAAGTATGTTTTCGCTAGGCCGCTAACCGTCAAATGAAGCTGCAAACCTACCCGCGTCGCCGCGTTATTCATCGTTCACCTCAGTGTGTCGCAAAGAATCCACCCGCGTGTGCTCTCGCACCCAGTTTGATCCAACAGATCGCCGCTCCTACTCGACTATTGGCACTGGCATATAAGTTGCTTTTATACCCTTGAGCCACCATATTACCCACAGCCCAAGGAACTTATTTATGACCGAAAATCCCACTTCTCCATCCCAACCCACCCCCCAAGATATGCACTGGGGCATTAGCTATCTGCGCGAGGACATCCAAGACCTACGCAACCAAGTGGCTACCACGCACCACCGCATCGACGAAACCAATAAGCGCATCGACGAAACCAACCGATCCCTCGGCGAGCGCATCGACGAAACCAATAAGCGTATCGACGAAACCAACCGATCCCTCGGCGAGCGTATCGACGAAACCAACCGATCTCTTGGTGCCCAGATCCAAGCGGTGCATCACCGCATCAACGAGACCAACAAACGCATGGACACCCATTTCATTTGGATCATGACTACCTTGGTCGCCATCACTAGCATCCTCATCGCCGTCATTAAGCTCTAA
>JAJDYK010000050.1 GCA_022825185.1 Candidatus Latescibacterota bacterium
TGCGCATTCGCTGCCGTCCTTGCCCGGTCGCAGATACTCGCCGACGCGGTCGTGAAAGCCCTTGACGTGCTCAAATACGGAGTGCTGCACTTCAGTCGGCTCGCCCACGGCAAAGCTGCGGCACAAGTCGGCCCAGTAGCCGCGGTACACCGACCAAGCGTCGATGACATAGATCTCTCCGGCCTCAATCGGGCGATTGCGCGCAAAACCGCCCAGCTCGCCGCACTGGTAGTCGCCGTCGTGGAAAACCTTCTCACCGGCCGCAAGATGCGCTGCCCGCTGCGCTGCCGCTAGCACCTCCAGCTCGTTGACGCCCGGAGCCATCGCCGCTTCCGCCGCGGCGTATGCTGCCAGATCGACCTGCACTACCTTGCGCAACAGCTCGATTTCGTCGGGGTCCTTGACCTCCTGCATGTCGGCGAGCAGGTTATCGATTGCGACCCATGCGGACGTTTTGCCCAGCCCTTCCTCGACCGCCTGTCCCAAGCGACGCGGCAAAAACTCGCTCTGCCAACCCAAGCGGCTAGCCGCCGGCTTTTTGGCCCCCAGCGTATCGACGATTAACCCGCTTATCACCTCGCGCAGGTCGGGCGTGACCGTGCCGCCGACGCTGAGAGGAAAGGTGAAACACTCGTCGGCGCACGGCTCGCCTTCGTCGGTATGCGCGATCAACAAGGACTGCCCATCGGCCCCCAGCCAAAAGATCGCTGGCGGGCCGGGGAATTCCTCGGGAATGATGATCCCGGTGAAGTAGTAGATTTCCTTCGGGTGGTTGATCACGGCCGCGTCGATGTCGAGTTCGGCCAGCCGCGCACATAGGCGCTGCTGCCGCGTGCGGCATCCTTCTTTGGTTAGCATAATTTTCTCCTGTTAGCGATAGGTTGCTATCTTAGCATGGGACCTTTTCCCGTTAAGTCTTCCCCACAGTAACGGCACTTGACCGCTTCCGCTTTTATCATTTCAGCACAGTATGGACACTTTTTTATGTCACCACTTTGAATAGATTTTTTTTCAACCTGTTCCTGATTTTTAGAAACGACTAAAGCCAAAATGAAACCAAAGGGACCAAGTAACACGCCAAGTGCAAACCAACCACAACCGCTTCGTCCTTTGTTTGTGGCAACCACCGCGCTGACAATCCCAAATAGAAGCCAGAGTAAAAGAAACTCCATTGACATTTCCTTTCCTTGGATCGGTTACTAGCGTTTGGTACTCAATAGTAGCCAACCGGATAGCTCCTGAAAAGTAATCGCTACCGCTCCATGCCTTGAGTAACCTGCTAGCCGCTCCGTATATTCTCAGCCCATTTCCAAACGAAAGTGCATCTATGATTCCGACTCGACTCATTCTCGCCGCCTGTCTATTCCTCGTCCCAGTCACAGCATCAAGCGAAGGTTTCCACGGCTTCGACCCGGCGACTTACGACGGGTTGATGCTCCCGTCCGCAGCGCTACAGGCTATGGCCGCCGAAGCCGCGCAACACTCGCCCCCTAAAAATGGCGAGAACCTAGTCTTTGGTTTCGCCAACCTGCAGCGCGACATCAGCTTCGGCATCAAGGTCGAAAAGAGCATTGAGCGCAACGCCGAGGCCGCCGGCATTGAGTTGCTGATCGCCGACAATCGGCTCGACGGGCCGACCGCCCTTGCCAACGCCGAGAGCTTTGCCCGGCGTCAAGTTGACTTCTGCATCGAGTTCCAAACCGACGTCAATTTCGGTCCGGCAATCATGCAGCACTTCAACCGCAAGCAGATCGGCGTGGTCGCCATCGACATTCCCATGCCGGGTGCTACTTACTTCGGTGCCAACAACCCCCGCTCGGGCTTTATGGGCGGCTCCTATCTGGCGCAAGCGGCCAAGGTGCGCTTTGGCGACCGGGCGCTCGCGGAGGGATACTTCGTCGTTGGCGAACTGCCGCAGTCGGGCGCGATCCCCGCCATGCGCACGGAGGGTCAAATCGCCGGTTTCCTCGCCTCACTGCCCGGCTTCCCGCCCGAGCGCATCATCCGCATCGACACCAAGAACACGCTGCAGTACTCCTTCCAGCAGATGAGCAACGCGCTCGGCCGCATCCCTCAAGGTGCGCCGATCCTGATTACCGCGATCAACGACCAATCGGTCTCCGGCATGTTGCGCGCCGTGCAGCAGCAGGGGCGCAGCGCAGACGCGCTGGTCGTCGGCAAGGGTGCCGATGAGTTGGAGACGATGGTCGCCGAGGAGAACTTCATCGCTTCGGTCGCCTATTTCCCCGAGCGCTACGGAAACTATCTCATCCCGCTGAGCCTAATGCGATTAGCGGGCCGCGATGTGCCGCCGGCTGTCACCGTCAACCACGTAATGATTAGCCCGGCCAACATCTGCCAATTCTACCCCGAGTACGAATGCCAAGGCGAGCCGGGCTTCGACTTCGTCTTCCCACAGGAAGCCTTCGTCGAACACTTGGCGACTCTGAGGGACAAGCCCGAACTCGCCGGCTACGAGCAGTTGATCCCCGACCACTAGCATGGATCATACCGCACCCTTGTTGCAGATGGCGGGCATCTGCAAATCCTTCGGCAGCGCCCAAGTCTTGCGCGAGGTCGATCTTCGCTTAGACGCCGGGGAGGTGTTAGCGTTGCTGGGTGCCAATGGAGCGGGTAAATCCACGTTAGTGAAAATCCTCTGCGGCGTGTACAGCCGCGACGCTGGCACCGTCCGCCTCGACGACCAAGCGGTGCGCTACGACCGGCCCGAAGAGGCCATCGCCCACGGCGTCCGCTTTTTGCCGCAGGAGGTATCGATCCTGCCCGACCTCACAGTCGCCGAAAATATCCTCATCGCCGACCTGCCGCTCAAACGCTCGTGGTTTGGCAAGCAGGTAGATCGCCCGGAACTGCGCACCAAAGCGCGGGCACTGCTCGACCGGCTCGGCTGCGACCTCGATCCCGACGCGCCAGTACACCAGCTCTCCGCGCCACACAAGCGCTTGGTGGAAATCGCCCGCGCCCTCGCTGGCCAAGCGCGGGTCATCGTCATGGACGAACCAACCGCTTCCCTCGCCGACCGCGAAGTCCAAGCGCTCTTCGCCGTGGTCGAGCGGCTCAAGGCGCAGCAGATCGGCATCATCTACATCTCCCACTACCTCGACGAGGTCTTCGAGATCGCCGACCGCATCACCGTGCTCCGCGACGGGCTAAACGCCGGCGACTTCGCCACTGCCATGGCTTCGCGGCGCGAGGTTCTCGACGCCATGCTCGGCACCACGGTTGACGAACTCTACCCGCCGCGAGGCTCCAGCATCGGCGAGGTTGCGCTAGAAGTTGAAAACCTGAGTCTGCCCGGCGCGCTCGACGGCGTGTCCTTTGCGCTCCACCGCGGCGAAATTCTCGGCGTCTTCGGCCTGCTCGGCTCGGGGATTGACCAACTCGGTCGGGCCATCTACGGCGCGCTGGGGCCGCTGCCCGGCGCACGCATTGCGCTTGAGGGCACGCCCTATATCCCCGCTAACCCGCGCCAGGGACGCGACGCGGGCATCGGATTCGTCGCTGCCGAACGCCAGCGCGAGGGGATCGTCCCCGACCTCGGCGTCCGTGCCAATATCACTCTGCCCTTTATCGACCGTTTCGTGCGCTTGCTCTCCGTGTCCAAGCCCCGCGAAGCAAGCCACGCGCAAAGCTGGATCGATCGCTTGGGGATTCGCGCCGCTCACCTCGACCAACCGCTGCGCTTGCTCTCGGGCGGCAATCAGCAAAAGGCCTGCTTGGCCCGCTGGCTGGTCGAGGGTCTCAAGGTGCTCATCCTCGAAGAACCGACTAGGGGCGTGGACGTGGGCGCTCGCCACGAGCTCTACTTAGCGCTGCGGCAGTGGACCCAACAGGGCCTTGCCGTGCTCTTGATTTCCTCCGACGCCGAAGAAGTCGCTGGCGTCTGCGACCGCTCCATTGTACTCGACCGGGGTCGAGTGTCCAGCCGCTTTGCTGGCGGCGCGGCCCCGGCCGACTTGCTCCATACTCCGACCGCGAAGGACCATCCATGAGCATCGCCACCTTATTAAACCGCCCCGGCGCTGGCGTCGCCTTGTTATTGGTGTTCTACCTCTTGGTCGCCGTGCTCTTCAGCGTCCTCTCGCCTTGGTTTTTGTCCTTCGACAATATGGTGAGCATCGGTGCCAATATGGCCTTTATCGGCTTGATGTGCGCATTGCAAACGCCGCTGATCATCGCCGGGGGCCTCGATCTGTCGGTGGCCGCGGTCGCTGGGCTGGCCGGGGTCGTCGTCGCGCTGCTCCACGCTGCGGGCGTCGGTATTGTCGCCGCCTGTCTCATCGCGCTGGCACTGGGCGGGGGTATCGGGCTGCTCAATGGCCTGTTAGTCGTACGCCTCGGGCTCAACTCGCTGATCGCCACTCTGGGCACGATGAGCGTCATCGGCGGGCTGGCCCTAGTCCTGACTGGCGGGCTGACTAAGCCGCTGATGGAACCCGGCTTCAACTGGATCGGCAGCGGCCAGCTTTTGCGGCTGCCGGTGCCGCTGGTGCTGATGCTGTTGGTTTATATCGCGCTCGGCTGGGTGCTGGCGCGGACTCGTTTTGGTCGCTTCGTCTATGCCGCAGGCAGCAACGCCGAAGCTAGTCGGCTGGTCGGCGTCCCGGTCGCCCGCACCCTGATGATCCTCTACGTCCTCTCCGGCCTCAGCGGCGCGGTCAGCGGCCTCATCCTCGCGGCCATGCTCTACGCGGCAGCACCCGACGCAGCGGGGCAGCATTTGTTGACGGTGATCGCCGCGGTGATCTTGGGCGGGACGAGCCTTTTCGGGGGACGCGGCACAGTGTGGGGCACCTTGTTGGCGGTGCTGTTGCTCGGCACCCTCAACAACGGCCTGACGCTGATGGATGTGTCTAGCTTCTGGCAGGATGTAACGCGCGGCGCAGTGCTCCTGTTGGCCGTCGGCCTCGACCAAGTTCGCACCCGCGCTGCGGGCGCTTGAGCAGGCTTACTCCGAGTCCTCGATCGTATCGCCCTGCTGGTACGAGCCCAAGATGCGGACGAATTCGGCAGTGTCCTGAAGTTGCTCCACGGCTTCGGCACAAGCCGTCTGCTCCAAGTGGCCCTCCAAATCGAGGTAGAATACGTATTCCCAAGGCCGCTCGGGCATGGGCCGCGACTCGACTTTGAGCAGGTTGATGCCGCGTTCGGCAAAGGCCGCGAGGCCCCGACACAGCGCGCCCGGCACGTGCTTTAGCGCAAAGACGAGTGTGGTCTTGGCTGGCTCGACCAGTTCTGACGCAGCGCATCGGTTCACCACCAAAAAGCGGGTAAAATTGTGCGCGGCATCCTCGATGCCGGGGACGAGGATCTCCATCCCGTACGCCTCAGCCGCGCGTGCGCCGGCGATGGCCCCGCGATCGCGTGCGCCGCTTGCGGCTAGCTCTTTGACCGCGCCAGCCGTATCATCTGCCGCTATCGTCTGAGCATCGGCCAATGAATGGATGAAGCGAGTGCACTGGGCCAAGGCGGGCGGCTGCGACGCGATGTAGCGGATATCTGCTAGCTGCACGCCTCGGTTGACGATGAGGTTGTGGACGATGCGCAGCTTGATTTCGCCGACGATGTGTACGTCGCTCCGCAGCAGCAGGTCGTAGTTTTCGTGGATGCTGCCCATCAGCGAGTTTTCGATGGGCACGACTCCACAAGCACAAGACCCGTCTTCCACCGAGGCGAAAAGCGCCTTGAAATCGGGCTGTGGTGCCAATTGAATCGCTGGAGAAAAATAAGCGCGCGCCGCTGCTTCGCTGAACGATCCGGCGTGCCCTTGGATAGCCACGGGTCCGCATGTCTTTGCTCTCTTCATATACTCAATTCTTCTTCACGGTCCGTTTTGGACATTTGCTTGGTCGTACTCCTTTTTCCATTTCAGATAACCAAAGACGATGATAACCAGATACGCGATAAACAACAAAGCGGTCAGGTAAAGCCCTCGGCTGTAGTACAGATAAACCGAGACGCTGTCGATGACAAACCAGTACCCCCAGTTCTCCAAAATCTTCTTCGTCACCATATAGGTCGTCACCACGGCATACCAAGTGGTGAAGGCATCGACATACGGCAATGCTGCCTCGGTGTTTTCGCTCAAAAGATACCCAGACGTCACCACAACGGCCCCCGTCGCAGCAATGACCACGACGTGCTTTTTGAGCGACCAAGTAGAAATGGGCAGCGTTGCGGATTGATCGGTGGGCTGCCGCCATTGGTACCAGCCATAAACCGCCATGGCCAAGTAGTAAATCTGTAGGGCCGACTCTAGAAACAGATTGACGTCGAAGAAGACGTAGATGTAAATCGCAGTGCTGACGAAAGCCGCACCCCAACACCAGATGTTTTCCCGCGCCGCCAAGACCAAGTAGAGAATGGCCAAGACGACCGCCGGCACCTCCCACCAAGAGGTTAGTTCCAGCGCTTGGAGTATGGCAGGAGTTTCCATTTTAGATGCACCAGCGTTCGCTTGGGCCGTTGTGCTGTGCTGCGAGCATGTTGTTTCCTTTTGCGCGGTTGCGCGTATAGTGGGTTCTGCCTATCAGTATATCGTCTCCGTAGGGGGCGGTTTGCGAACCGCCCCCTACCCAATTGCAATCGACGGAGCGATTCATGTACCAGATCACCGACGCCCAAAAGCAGCAATTCAAAGAAGAGGGCTATTTCATCCTCGAAAACGCCATCCCCGCCCACCACCTCGATCTCCTGCGCGGCGAGTGCCAAGCCTTCATCGACAAAGCCAACGCCCGGATGGATGCCGAGGGCACGGACACCTTGGGTCTCAATCACCGCAACAGCCGCTACTTTGTCTCCAATTGCTTCCGCGACCAGCCGCGCCTGCGCGAGTTCCTCTTCAGCCCCCTAATGGCCGACATCTGCCAAGCCACCTTAGGCGACGATGCCTACTTGTTCTGGGAGCAATACGTGGTCAAAGGTGCCGAGGCTGGCATGAAGTTCTCTTGGCACCAAGACTCGGGCTACATCGGCTACCCGGATCACAAGCCGTATCTAACCTGTTGGTGCGCCCTCGACGACATGTCCGAAGCCAATGGCACCGTCCACTTATTGCCCTTTTCGCGCTCGGGCATTCGCACGTGGGTCAAGCACGTGCGCGAGGAGGGCAGCAACGATTTGATCGGCTATTTTGGCAGCGACCCCGGCGTTTCGGTCGTCGCTCCGGCCGGCAGCATTGCCGTTTTTACCAGTTTCAATTTTCACTCCAGCGGCACCAACACCACCGACCAGATGCGCCGCGTGTACTTGGCCCAATACTCCTGCGAGCCGCTGATGTCGGCCGACGGCAGCAAACTCTGGGGGAATGCCGAGCCTTTTCTCAAGGCGGGTAAATTGGTCGAGCCGCCGCCCGAGCTTACCAAGTCCGCTCCTTGAGTAGTTCTTGGATGGCGGCACGCGGCACGGGCAGCTCGTCGATATGGCTCTCCAACCAGCGCGAGAAGTCCTCCTCAATGGGATCGGACCAGCGGGTGTCGATCTGGCCGGGCGTGTATTTGCCCTCGGCCAAGCGCTGCTTGCCAAAGCGGTCGCGGAGTGAGATCAGCTCGGAGGTCTTGACCACCTGTTCGGCTAGGTGAGGAGGTATGAAGACGACGCCATCGTCGCGGCCGAGGACTACGTCGCCGGGCATGACTGTGGCACCGCCGATGCGCACTGGGCAGTTGACTCCGGTCAGCATGATGGTGGGCGAGGCAAAGGTGGGGTGATAGCCGCGCACAAAGCTGGTGAAATTGGGCAGCTCTTGGATGCCGTCGATATCGCGGACGGCCGCGTCGTGGACCACGCCGTTGCCCGAATTGGCATAGATGGCAGTGGCGAGATTATCGCCAATGACCGCGCCTTGGTCGATTTTGCCGAATACGTCGGCCACGTACACGTCGCCGGGCACTAGCATATCAATCGGCCACGAGATCTGGTCGCCGATGCAGCCGGCTCGCTCCCCTTTTTCTTCCATGACCTGACGCATGACGGGTCGCCGTGGCATGTACATAGCCGTCAGGGCGCGGCCCACTAGCACTTGGCCGGGGTGCGTGCAAATCCAGCCGTCTTCGTACTGCCAGTTGTAGCCGGGGCCGCGTATGACGCCCCAGGCTTGGGTAATGCTGACGTTGCGCATGCGCTCGAGAATGTCGTCGGGCACCTTGGGACGGCCGTCGGCAAAGCGCTCGCCCTCCCACTCTGGGGTGTACTCGATTAGCTCTTCTGGGGACATGTTCAAGGGGGCGAATTTTTCCATAGCAGTGCTTTCCATTCGTTGAAGTTTGCCTACTTGGGTAGTGGCCTATTCTGAAAACTGTTCGGGGCTGTTGAGGGTGATCTTGGCGCTCGCAGCGGATGAACCCATAGTGGGCTATTGCTCAAGACGGCACTTCGACTAGGCTCCCCGATTCGGCGGCCTGCTTCAAGGCCTGTAATGCAGCCACGTTCTTGAGGCCGTCTGTGGGAGGGAATTCGGGAGCTTTGCCTTGGAGAATGCAGTTAGAGAAGCGCTCTAGCTGCACCTGAAAGCGATCCGGCCCGGAGAAGGTCTCCACGCGCTCGTCGTTGCCGATGGCGATGTGGACCTCGGCCTGCTCGTCGAACATGTTGGGCACGTGGATCGCGCCGTGGCTGCCGACGATCTCCAACACGCAGCGGAACGGCCCCTCCATACCGGCCGCAATATAGGCGATGTGATCGCCGGGAAAGCGCAACAGCCCGGCCAAGCTCGCATCCACGCCGTTGCGCAGGTGCTGAAAAGCCTGCGCAGCCACCGGCTCGGCATTGAGCACAAAGCGCACGGCGCTGACGCAGTAGCACCCGGCGTCCAAAAGTGCGCCGCCGCCCAAATTTTTTTGCGCCCGGACGTCGGTGGCCCAATCTCGGATGCCAAAGGTCAGCTCGGCCCGCGCAAGTTTCACTTCGCCGATCTCTCCTTGCTGCACTAGTCGGCGCGCGCATTGCAATTGCGGGTTGAGGCGGTGGGTGAAGGCCTCGACTAAGAGCACCCCGTTGACTCGGGCTGCGTCGATCATTTGCCGCGCTTGCGCCACGGTTACGGCGAGCGGCTTTTCGCAGAGGATGTGCTTGCCCGCCTCCGCCGCCTTGACCGTCCACTCGCAGTGCATGCTATTGGGCAAGGGATTGATGATCGCGTCGATTTCGGGATCGTCCAACACGGCTTGGTATGAGCCATATGCCTTGGCAATGCCGTATTGGGTCGCGCTTGTTTCGGCTTTGGCTTGGTCTCTGCTCGATATGGCCGCGATTTCGGCGTGGCCGATGGCCTGCGCGGCTGGCAGGTGGCGGTTGAGGGCGATTTGGGCGGTGCCCAATACTCCATAGCGCACGATGTCAGGCATGGGGGCTCCTGTGCAATCAGGGAATGACGTCCTGTGCGCGCAACGCGGCGATCTCGTCGTCCGCGTACCCAGCCTCGCGCAGCACAGCTTCGGTATGTTCCCCGGCTAGGGGGGCGGGTGCCGGGGCTGAGGCTGGCGTCCCGGCTAGCCGTAGGGGCGTGCCGACGTGGCGCATAGCACCCACCTGCGGATGTTGGACTTCGACGAGCATCTCGTTGACCTCGAGTTGCGGGTCTGCTAGGGCCTCGGCTGTCGAGCGCACCGGTGCGACGAGGATGTCCTTGGCCTCCAGCAGCGGAATCCATTCGGCGTTCGTCTTTTCTGCGAAGATCGGCGCTAGCCGTTCCCGCAGGGCCTCGCGGTGATCTACGGCTGCGGCGAGCGTGGCAAAGCGCGGATCCCCGACCAGTCCTTCAATGGCTAGGGCCTCCTGCAGATCGCGCAATAGTTGGTCAAAGGGGCGGAAAAGCGCGGTGACCATTAGGAAGCCATCGGCCGTCTCGAACACCGCGCCGTCGAGCGGGTTGCCGCGCGGGTGTGTTGCGCCGCCGGAGCCATCGTCTTCCCCGTCGTCGCCCAAGTTGAGGATTTTGGTCGTCGCCCAAGCCTGCATACTCATCATGCCGTCGAGGAGCGAGGTTTCCACGTATTGCCCGGTGCCGGTGCGCTCGCGGGCCAACAGCGCGAGGAGAATGCCCTGCCCCAGCAACATGCCGCCGTTGAAGTCGGCGACCGTATAGGGCAGGCGCTGGGGCGTGCCGTGGGGGCCGACGAAGCGAGCCGCCACGCCGCTCAGCGCTTGGGCCATGGATTCGTGGCCGCCTTTGTTGCGCTCGCTGTACGGGCCTTGCGAGCCGTAGCCCGAGCCAACGGCGTAGATGAGCCGTGGGTATGACTCCCGCAGCGCAGCGTAATCCAGCCCCAACTTAGCCATGACACCATCAGAGCGGAAGTTGTGTACCAGCACGTCTGTGTTTTCTAGCAGGCGGTGAATAACGCTCAATCCCCCGGGCTTTTTGAGATCGATGACTAGGCTTTTCTTGGAGCGGTTGAGGCTAGCAAAAGGCAGGCTTTGCTCCTTCACCCACGGTCCAAAGGCGCGGGCTAGGTCGCCGCCGGGACGCTCTATCTTGATGACTTCGGCACCGTGTTCGGCCAAAACTTGGGTAGCGGCTGGGCCGAAAATTACTTGGGTAAAGTCGAGGACGCGGATGCCGTCGAGTGCGGGTGTGGGCATGTTAGGCTATGGGTATGGAGTCGAGAAGCGCGTCATAGAAGGTCTGCCTCAATAGTCTCCGGCGTATCCGACAAGATGGAAAACCCGAACTGTGGCAGCAATTCCTCGAACGCACGACGAGAGATCCCGAGCGTGAGGCACGCTTCTTTCTCGGAGAGTTTTCCCACGTGATAGAGTGTTACCACCAATGCTTCCTTGAGATATGCTTGGTCAAGATCAACAAACGCAGCCGTGTCAGGCAGGTCTAAAGAGATTTCCATATTGGGCCTCACTCAGCTTTCTATCTTTTCTTGTCTGACTCAGGTTGGCACCTCCACGCGCCTCATACCGATAGATGAGAAAAGTGCGTATGCAGGAACTCTTTCGGACTGAGCACTTGGCAGTTGCCCCGCTTTTCTAAAGGATAATGATTCGCGTTGCCCGTCACCAAGGGCACCTCCTCCGATAGGGCCACTTCTAAAAACGGAGCGTCACCCGAATCCGGCAGGCAGAGTACGACGAAGCGACTGGCGATATGCAAAGCATTGTTGTCGAGATACTCCAATATGTCTTCTCGATCTTGCTCGGAGAAGTACGCACGGAAAGCGTCACGACGCAGAACGTCGTGGTATTCGGCTAGGATGCGGTCGTCCACCACCGCTTGCAACGCATCCACCCGCAACAAGTCAACGATTCGCCCAGGGTAGCCGTTGGGGTTGATCAGCCCGGATACTAGAACGTTGGTGTCAACGACTGCCTTCACTAAGGCCGCGTTCCTTCCTGCTCTGGGCAATCTCTGCTGCAATCGCCGCATCGTCGGGCATTCCCGCCGTCTCGGCCCGCTTCCGCACCCGGCTCACGGCGGCCGAAAAGAGTGTCCGACGAATCTCGCGCAACGACTCTTCTAAGGTTTCTGGAGAGACGCTGATCATCAAGGCCGAGGGCTTGCCATCCTTGGTAATGACCAATTCTCGCTCGCTGGCCAGCTTTGCCCAGAGTTCCCTAGTCTTTTTGAGGTCTTTTACGGCGAGATAGTCCATATATATCTCCTTTTTATCTCTCTTTTGTAATATACTTTATGAAACTCATGGCACAAGAGGCATCTCCATTCCGGTTTACGCTACTCGACTGTGGACGGCCTAGCTGAACTATTGTCAAGCGAAGAATGCCCTTTAATTTTATAACCATGACCCAGCCCCTCGCCCAAGCCGTCCTCACCCCCGAAGATCAAGCGTTCTTTGAACAGCAGGGCTATCTCCTCGTCGAAGACGCCCTGTCTCCCGACACGCTTGCCGAACTCAACGAGGCTACCGACGCGCTCTACGCGCGCGATGCCGACGCCGGTCGGCTTGAAAAGGGCGGCAAGCTCAACATGCGCAACTGCATCGTCGAGCACCCCGCCTTTCTCCAACTCCTCGACTGGCCCACTACGGTCCCGCTGGCGTGGCAGCTTCTCGGCTGGAATATCCAGATGCTGACCTCGCACTTGATCGTCCTGCCTTCGGGTGACGAGCCGGCTGAAGACCAGAAAAACAAGCTCGGCTGGCACCGCGATGGCGGCACCTCGCCCCGTGATATGAGCGAGCCGCATCCGAGGATTCTGCTCAAGATTGCCTATGCCCTCAGCGACCAGACCGCCCCGGCCTCGGGGGCCACTTGGATCGTGCCTGGGTCCAATCGTCTGCTCGGACGCCCGGCCACGGACCCCACGACTGGTCTGCCATACGGCGCACAGGCGATGAATATCCGCGCTGGCTCGGCCTTCCTGTTTGAGCAGCGCACCTATCACTCCATCGGCCACAACTGGGCAGGCTTTCCGCGCAAGACTGTGTTCTTTGGCTATGGTTATCGCTGGGTCAAACCCATGGACTATATCGCCATGCCCGACGAACTCGTCGCCCGCTGCAATCCAATCCAAAAACAGCTCATTGGCGTCGTCGGAGATCCCTTGAGCTACTACTTGCCCCAGGAGGAAGACGTGCCGCTCAAGGCGCTCGTCGAAACGGAAGCGAACGAATAATGGATATCACAAGCGCCTTGGACGCCTTGGGTGCCCGCGACGACCTGCTGACCGAGCAGAACAGAAACGATCTCGACGAGAAGGGCTACGCGGTACTCCCGGACATTATCGATGATGAGTGGCTCGCGGCGCTGCGCACCCGCTTTGAGGAACTGTGCGAGAAAGAAGGGGTCCACGCCGGTATCGAAGTCCATCAGGAACAGGGCACTCGCCGCCTCTCCGACCTCTGCAACAAGGGGTCGGTCTTCGACCGCGTCTATACTCACCCCAAAGTGCTAGCCGCCATCCACCACGTCATCGGCCGCCCCTTCAAGCTCTCCTCGCTCAACGCCCGCGACGCCTTGCCCGGTGAGGGATTACAGGGGCTGCACGCCGACTGGGGTGCAGACTACGACGGCCAGTTTCACGTCTGCAACTCGATCTGGCTGTTGGACGACTTCAGCGAGGAAAATGGCTGCACTCGGCTAGTGCCCGGCTCGCATAAAGGCCAGCACCCGAGCAAAGTCCTAACAGACGCGCAAGCACCCCATCCCGACGAAGAGCTGCTCATCGCCCCAGCCGGTACGGTCGCCGTCTTCAACAGCCACACGTGGCACGGCGGCACCCGCAACCATAGCAAGGATCTGCCGCGCCGCGCCATGCACTGTTACTTCACCGCCCGCGAGCACGGCCAGCAGCTCAACCAGCGCGAGTACCTGCGCTACGAGACCTGGAAGCGCATCTCGTCAGCGGCGCGCTATATCCTCGATGTGGATGTGGATTAGTTGCGGCGACCTGTCCAAACCGTTCGACTAACCCCGAGGAGGAGGTGAATGAAGCTCTCACATCCGGTCGTTGACCTGTGCATAGTGTGCAGCAACTTTGAAGAGTCGCTGACGTTCTACCGAGACAAACTGGGATTCGAGGTGGTGCTCGGCATCGACATCCCCGAAGACCTAGCGACGGGGATCGGGCTGGCACCGCAAGGCTTCAGGCAGGTGCGCCTGCAGGCAGGCGAGACGCTGATCAAGCTGATGGATATCGCCGCGCCGCCGCCGCAGCGAACTTCCCAATTTGCCGCTGGGGTGCGCTGGCTCACCTTCTTCGTCCCCGACGTGCAGGCCGAGTGCGCCGCATTGCAAGCCAAAGGCGTGGAATTTCTGTCCGAGCCTATGGCCGCCCCAGATACGCCGGGCGTCGTCTGTACCCTGGACCCCGATGGGATCCTCATCGAACTCGTTCAGCGATGAAGATAGCAGACATTCGCACAATACCCTTGGTGGGAGCCACGCCCGACGGTGGCTGGGAGCAGGGGTACGATCCCGGCGACAACCTGCACACCCTCGTGGAGATCATCACCGACGAAGGGGTGACCGGTCTGGGCTCCGTCTTTACCTCCACCCGCTTAGTGTCGGGTTCGCTTGCGCTGTTGCGCCCCATGCTGATTGGCGAGTCTATCGAGCCGGCGCGGGTCGCCGAGAAACTGCATCAGGCCACCTTCTGGCAGGGCCGGGGCGGTGCCGTCACCCACGCCATTTCCGGCATCGATATCGCCTTGTGGGACCTCTTTGGCAAGATCACGTCCCAGCCCATTTCGCGCCTGTTGGGCGGGCGCTATCGGGAGCGCATCAAGCCGTATGGATCGCTCATCATGGCCGAGCCAGACGAATTGAAGCCGAGGCTCCAGGCCGCAATGGACCGGGGATTTCGCGCGATCAAGATGGGCTGGGGACCCTTCGGTCGCGTGTCGAAAGCGCTCGACGAAAACATCGTCAGAACGGCTCGTGAGACCGTCGGCCCAGATATCGAGCTAATGGTTGATGCGGGGGGCTCTGACAGGTACTGGCCGCACGGCTACAAATGGGCGATTGAAACCGCCCGCATGCTCGCCAACTACGATGTCACTTGGTTTGAGGAGGCCCTGCGCCCCGACGATATCGAAGGGTACATCAAACTCACCGAGCACGCGCCCCTGCCGATTACGGGCTGCGAGGTGCTGACGCGCCGACAATCCTTCCTGCCATGGATCGAGCGCCGCGCGGTTGACTACATCCAACCCGATGTCACCAAGGTCGGCGGTCTCACCGAGGAATTTCGCATTGCAATGTACGCCTACGACCACTCGATTCTCTTCGTCCCTCACGGCTGGAACACCGCCGTCGGACTAGCGGCTGACCTACAGCTAGTGGCGGCTGTGCCGACCGCCCGTTGGGTAGAATACATCACCCCGTCCCCCTACATTGAGGATCTCGTCAGCGCGCCCTTTTCCCTCGACGAGGAAGGCTTTCTGACCATCTCCGATCAGCCGGGCTTGGGTATTGTTTGGAATGACGAAGGGATTGAAAAGCACTCGGGGATGAGGCTCACGCCGTCAACTCTGTAGCGGCGCGCACGGATCGATAAATCGCCAATGGGCATCCTCGACCGCTTCTCCCTCCTCGATCGCAAGGCGCTGGTCACTGGCGGCGGCTCTGGCATTGGGCAGGCCCTCGCCGTCGCCCTCGCCGAAGCCGGTGCGGACGTGGCCATTGCCGACATCGATCCCGCTGGTACTGCTGACACCTGTGCTCAGATTGAAAACCTCGGTCGCCAGACGCTAGCCATCGCCGCGGATGTCACCGTCAAAGACCAAGTCGAAAACATGGTCGATACCGTCCTCACCGCTTGGGGTCGGCTGGACATCGGCGTCAACAGCGCTGGCATTGCCTTGCGCGGCCCCATTGAGGACATCAGCGAGGCCGATTGGGATCGGGTACTCGACCTCGATCTCAAAGCCGTTTTCCTCTGCTGTCAGGCCGAGGGCCGCGCCATGCTACAGCGAGGCTCAGGCTCGATCATCAACGTCGTCTCGATCTCGTCCCACGTCGTCAACCGCCCCCAACTGCACGGCCACTACAACGCGGCCAAGGCGGGTGCCTACCAGCTAACTAGAGTGTGCGCCGCAGAGTGGGCCGCGCGCGGTGTCCGCGTCAATTCCATCAGCCCCGGCCACACGCTCACCCCCATGACCGCTCACGCCGAAGACGAAATGAAAAACGCTTGGCTCGCCAACACGCCGATGGGCCGTCTAGGCGTCCCGGCCGACTATCAGGGGGCCGTGGTCTTCCTCGCTTCGGACGCCTCTGCTTACGCGACTGGCCACGACTTGGTCGTCGATGGCGGGTACACGCTCTGGTAAGCTAGTCTCAGTACTTCTCTGTCAAGCTATCGCAGCAGAGTGAGCTTGCGCGTCAAGATGCCCTCGCTTGTTAATCCACCACATTCGGTGGAGGATCGGGCCAGAATCCCAAGTTATGTTGCACGTCGCCTTGTTCGTTCACGAACATGGTCACGTGGCAGTTGGTCGTCTTGCGTCCATTCGGCCAAGTACGGCCTTCGCCGCTATTGACGTTGTAGCTGACATGAGGCTGGTCTCGGTTGGCACCCGCCGTTACATCTAATACGACCATCGACGACGGCTGAAAGTCGCTGCAGATGTACTCGCCCCTAGAGGCACGCCACCAGTGCAAGTCTTCCCCGAACACGTGCGTGTTCGGACTCCACATCGTGGCGTCGCGCCCGTTGATCTTAGTCGGCATCCGTTGCTCTCCGACGAAGGTCACCGATCCGGTTGCTACGTCCTCAACCCACAGTCCCCACCACTTCCCGCGGGCGTCCAACCCGCTTGGGCCTTCACGCAACTCGAACCGATAGGCCTGCCCCTCGATCCACTCGAACGGGTACATGATCTGATAACCCCCGCTTTCCGGGTTGTTGGGTTCAAGCAACCCGTCGGTCTTGCCGCCATCTGAGTCCCAGATCGCGTAGTTGATGACCTTGCCCTTCGGTATGTTGCGGAAGTGGCCGTCAGACTGAAATCCGGCATAGCCGAAGCCGGGTCCGATGCCCTCGGTGTTGACCAAGCTGAAGTTGTAGGCGTAGTAATGAAGAAGGCGCTCTTCGTTCAGGCTTTCCGGTGGATCGGCCACAAACATGAACGTCCACTCTAAACTCTCGTATTCGTCCTCCGGGAATCTATACCAAGAGTATGTCTGCCCCACGTTCCACTTCCCTCGTTCTTGGTTGACAGAGAAGTGGGCCAAGATCTCATGCGCGTCGGTGGCTTCTGCTACATAGGTGGTATCGGTCGATAGCGTTTCGCCGTCCTTGATCCACCCCCAGAAGTCGTACCCGGGATTCGGGTGCGCCGTCAGCGTCGTCTTTCCAGTGGATCCCGTGATGCTGGTCACAGAGCCTGCGTTGGTGGGGGGAACCCAGGTCTCCTCGACGGTCACGCGTATGCCAGCAGTGCATCTAGTTCCGCCGCTTTTCCTCTTCACACAGGCCCCGTAGAAGTAGGTACGGGGAGTAGGGGGGACCGTCAGGCTAATCGTCGCCGCACGGGTGGCCGAAGCGTCCAGTGCATCTATTTCGTCCGTACCCACTTCCGTGTCATCGGAAGTAATCGTCGCATTGTTGGAGCGATAGTAGTGCAGCGTCGTCGCTGCGGCCTGCTCATCGCCTTGGTTCTGCACGGTGACCTGCAAGGTGAACGTCTGCCCCGGTGTCAGCCTGACGGCGCTGGCCGAAGGCGATTGAACGATCAGGCCGCTAGACGTACTATTCGTTTTCTCTTCTTCCGGCGTCTCGTCCCCTCCGACAATCACGCGGCCCCCAGTGGAGCAGTTGTTAAGTGTATCGCTCTCGTCGCTGACGCTGGCCACACAGGCTCCGTAGAAGTAGGTACGGGGAGTAGAGGGAACCGTCAGGCTAATCGTCGCCACACGGGTGGCCGAAGCGTCCAGTGCATCTATTTCGTCCGTACCCACTTCCGTGTCATCGGAAGTAATCGCCGCATTGTTGGAGCGATAGTAGTGCAGCGTCGTCGCTGCGGCCTGCTCATCGCCTTGGTTCTGTACGGTGACCTGCAAGGTGAACGCTTGCCCCGGCATCAGCCTGACGGCGCTGACCGAAGGCGATTGAACGATCAGATCCGGTCCTCTCTCGCTGTATGTACTATCCGTTTCCGCCGTTTCTTCCTCCGCGTCGTCTTCCTCTTCCTGCTGATCGTTGAACGTGCCGAACAGGTCGCAAAAGGCACAGTCGTCGTCCGTGGCCTTGCCCGCCGAATGCGGTCCCGACGACACCACCAACTCCACCGGGGCCATACCCGACTCAACCCGAAAGGACGAATCCACATAGGGAACCAACCCGCTACCCGAAACAACCAACCCATACACTTGGGCACCCTCCCCACCACTAGACGCACCAGACCAAACAGAAGCGGCTCCGGCAGCCGAGACACCCGCTTGCCCGTCAAGCAGCACCATTCGACCTGTCTGGCTCTCTACTCCCACCGTCATTCGGTAGATGTACACCCCTGCTCCCATGGCTCGCCCCGCTGCATCTACCGCGTGCCACGTCGCCGTGTGAAAGCCCGCCGGTCGCTCCCCATCCACCAACGTCGCAATGTGCTGCCCCAACAGGTTGAACACCTCCAGCCGCACCGCAGCCGCAGCCGCCAGTTGATAGGGAATGATCGTCGAGGGATTGAACGGATTGGGATAATTCGGCCCCAACGCGAACCGCGCCGGCAGCGCCCGCCCCCCCAATGACGCTAACGGCAGGGCGAAATACCCCGTTCCATCGGTCATCGCGCGGGCAATTGCCCCTTGCTGCCGGTCGCTCAAATCGAAGATTCGCACCTGCGCATCGGCGATAGGCTCACCAGACTCCAACCGCACCCGCCCTTCAAGCAGCGGCTCCGCCGACACGGAGACGCTTAAAACTAATCCGACGAACCATCCGATTGCTGCCTTCATAACGTCGCCTCCTCTATTAATCCATGTTACTTGTTTGGGGCTATCGCAATAGCATGAGCTTGCGCGTCAAGACCACTTCGTCAGTCACCAGCCGATACAGATACAGGCCGCTGGCGACCGAGCGACCTGCATCGTCTCGACCACTCCAGCGGTGCTGGTGAAAGCCGGCCTGCTGCAACCCGTGGCGCAGAACCGCCACCCGTTGCCCGGTCAACGAAAACACTTCCAAGCGCACCGGCCCTGCCACGGGCAAGAAATAGGCCAGCACCGTCTGACTGTTGAATGGATTGGGGGCGTTCTGCGCCAACTGCGGGTGGTCGGGCAAGGCTATCAGCTTGCCACTGCCGTTTTGGAACGCGTCGAACAGGCTCGCCAAGGGCGACGCTTGCCCGGTGGCGGTAAAGGTTACTGGGGCTAGCCCTTCCACGGTGGCCGTCACGGTGTTGGTCCCCAGCTCGCTGCCCAGCGTCAGATAGGTTAGGGCGTACCCGTCGGCATTGGTCGTCTCCGTGGTGGTCGAGAGCGTCCCCCCACCAGCGGTCACCGCAAACGCGACGGCTACTCCGGCTAGGGCGGCATCGTTCTCGTCCGACACGAAGACTACAAACGGCTTGGCTAGTAGCTCGCCGACCGTGCCTTCTTGGTCTTCGCCGCAGACTTTAGTCAGCGTGCGGGGTGTGGCTTGCTCGGTAGCGGTGGCGGTAAAGGGCTCGGGTTCCAGCCCCGCGACGGAGATATCCACGGTGTTGGTCCCTGCCTCGCTGCCCAGCGTCAGCCGGGTAGCGGCTTGGCCGTTGGCATCGGTGATGGCGGTGATGGACGTCTGGGAGGATTCGAAAGTACAAGGATCGGCATCGGTGTTCGCCGACAGCATGCCCCCGCCAGCGCTCACGGTAAACGTGACGATCACATCGGCCATGGCCGCGCCTTCCTCATCGGATGCGACGACGACAAACGACTCGGCCAGTTGGGTGCTAGCCGGTCCTGTTTGGTCCTCGCCGCCGGTCTTGTCTAGCGTGTGGGGCATGAGATACCCGGAGAAGGGGATGTCGGCCTGTGCATCGTTCTCCTGCGGATGCGACTGCGACAAGACCTCTGGGGTACAGATGGCATCCTCGTCGTCGCACGAGGTAGTCTGTGGTAGGGATATGCTCACATCGGCCGCGTCAGGTTGTATCTGGATTTCCCATAGGTCGTTGCGACCCTCCACGCGTTGCAGACTGTTCATCCTGCCACCGGTCACCGTCAGCGCCTGCCGCAGCGTCGCGGCGGTGCTCCCAATCGGTTCGCTGAACGCTAGTTGCAGCGTGAAGAGGATGCCGATGTGCTCTTCGGGCACTTCCTCGAAGTGCGCTGTCAGCGGCGCTCGGGGAATGGAGATGGCTATGCCCGCCGACAGCCTCCATCCTCCTGCGGTACAGACGGCGTTGTCGCTGTCGCACGAGGCGGTCGGCGGCAGGGAGAGGCTCACCGCCTCGTTGCTGTTGGGAGTCAGGGTGATCTCCCATAGGTCGCTGCGGTCGTCCACCTGTTGGACGCTGGTTATCGTAGCATTGGTCGCCGTCAGCGCCTGCGTCAGCGCCGCAGCGGTCGTGTCAATCGGTTCGCTGAACGCCAGTTGCAACGCGAACGGAGTGGTGCTGTGGTGTCCTGCCGGCACCTCCTCAAAGCGCGCTGTCAGCGGCACCCTAGAAATGGAGGTGGATATGCCCACCACCAGCTTCTTACTGTCATTAGAGGAGCAGATGGCACCGGCGGCGGAGCACAAGGCGGTCGCTGGCAGGGAGATGCTCACGTCGGCGTTGGAGTTGGGGGTCACCGTGATCTCCCACCGATCGCCTAAGCCACTCACCTCCTGCGCGCTGGTCACCGTACCGCCGGTCACCATCACTGCCTGCTGCATCTGCTCTGCGGTCGTGCTAATCCGTTCGCTGAATGCGATCAGCACGGTGAACGCCGTCGTGCCGTCGTGCCCTGCTGGCACGTCCCTAAAGAGTGCCTGCAGAAAGGGGGACCCCTCGATGAACAACCCCAACCTCGGCGTCGGCGTCGTTATCTTCTTCTCTGCCGCCTCAATGGTTCCGCTTGCCGGGTAGGCGTCGCTGGTCAGCGTCTCGCTGAAGCCAGCATCATCGGTGAAGAAGACCTTGACTTTGACCTTATCGCCTTGGTCGGTCGATACTAGGGTGTAGGTGCTCGATGTCGCGCCGGAGAGGCTCGTCTCGTTGCCGCCGTCCACCCGAATCCACTGGTAGCGGTAGATGACGGTGGTTAGCCCGTCGGCGTCGGCAATCCCGCTGGTGGACGCCGTCAGCGTCTGACCCACCTGCGCCGTGCCCGAAATTGTCGGTGCCCCCGTGGCAGCGTCGTTGCCGGTGTTGTTAGTCACCGCTTGGTCGGTCAGCGCCTCGGCGTCGAGGCGGTCCAGGTTCTGCACCGGATTCGACGTTGGCACCGCGTAGCTCACCGTCACCGTCTGCCCGGTGGTCACTGCAGTCGCCAGCGTCAGCGTCACCGCCGAGCCGCTGATGGCCACGTTCGCAGGGGCCGTCCCCGAGCCGCCGTTTACCTTGACCGAATACGCGCCCGTTGAGGGCACCGAACCCGTGTCCAGCGTCTCGTCGTAGGTCAGCACCAGCGAGGTCCCGTTCACCGTGGCCGTACTCAGTACCGGCGGCGTGGTGTCGGTGTCGTCGACGATGGTCACGGTCGTTTCAGCGCGCGAGCCCTTCTTGATGATTGCTGGCCAAGACGTGTCGGTCGTATCGAAGGAGAGCTTGACGCTCTCGCCCTCGTCGGCGATATACTCGTCGGCGGCACTGAAGGTGAACGACTGTTCCGTTTCACCGGCGTTGAAGGTGACGTCATCAGGCACGCCCGAGAAGTCGCTGGCATCCGCGCCGCCTTGGGGCGTCGCGATCAACGGGATGACCACTGTTTGCAAGGGGTCCGCGTTCAGCACGACCTTGACTTCTACCCCATCGCCCTCGTCGACCGAATAGGTGGCTTGGTCAAAGGAAACGGACCTTTTGCCGATCTTGATTTCGATGGAGGACGCTGAGTTCCAGACGTCGGTGTTCAGGCCGGTCGCCACCATGTTCCTAGGGAGGGAGAAAGTGATGGTGCCGACGCTTCTGTTCTGAATGCTGCTGCTGTTCCAGTGATACCTAAATTCGGTGTTTGAAATCCTCTGGTGCCAGTCATAACTGGGCCCGGTTACCCTTACGTCAGATTGTGCGTCGAATCTCCAAGTGTTGGCCTCAACCTCACCATGTGGTTGCTCGACGCTCTCGCTGAAGGTGAGGGTCACCCGGAAACCTGAGATTGCCGGTTCGGTGGCAGTGGTGGTTAACGTGGCGGTGAGCGCTGGAACGACGGTGTAGGTTACCTCGGCGGCCTCGTTGTCCCCATCGGAGGTGCTTACCACCCCCGCCGGGACCTTGACCGTGACGGTGCTGGCGCTCTGGTCCACGGCAATGACTACGAGCCAAATGTTGAGAAGACCCAGCACTCTTTGCTCGAAGGAACTGACCGTGCCGTTGGTGATTTCCAATTCATCGCTTTCCAAGCCGGTGGCGCTGGGCGAGAAGGCGATTCGGACCCTGAATTCACCGCCGACCTCGGTGCTGATGCTAGTGTTGCCATTGGGCCTGAGCCGATCGATGCGCGTCACGGTCTGCGCCTGCGCCGTCCCCGCCAACAGCACGATGAAAGCCAGCAGCAGCGCGGCCGATGCAACGCAGCGATGGCCTAAACGAGGGGGCCGGGGCTTGCTAGAAGTCGCGGGTTTAGTACGCTCGATGCTGTTCTCCAATCCAATCTTCATTATTCCTCCCTTTTTCGTTGATTTACGGCAACGGAGTTTTAGCGACATGAACTAACTACCGCTGTTTAAGCAGAACATTTTAATATATAGAATTGGAGTAAAAAATAAATTAAAATATTACAATAAAATTATACTATTTTGGTGTATTTTTATAGATAAAATACGACATATAGTAAAAAAATTAAAAAGGACGATATATAGTAAAAATATCATAAAGGACGATATATCGTCCTTCTAAGGAAAATTTACTTGATTTGCTTAAATGACAGAGATATTATGCATTAATACAATGTGTTACTTTTTTGGAGGGGAGTACCCTCAACACGTATGGCGATGATAGACGGCCAACGTTACCTTTGTATCCTGTAATTTGCTAAATTTTCCGAAGGTTTTTTGCATGATCAAATCACTTAGTCGCACGGGCACTTGGAAGACGTATTCTATAAGCGACGGCCTGCCATCGCTGCGCATCGTGTACATCGCCGAGGACTGCGAGGGATACATCTGGTTCGCCGCGCATGACAACGGGGTCTGCCGCTTTGACGGCGATGCGTTCCAGCATTTCACTACACAGGAAGGTCTTATTCACGACCATGTTTCCTGTATCCAAAAAGACCGTCAAGGCCGGCTGTGGTTTGGGACCCTAAACGGAGTATGCTGGTATGACGGGGTAGGCTTCCACTACTTGGCGGACGACGGCATTGCTGGCTGTGAGGTGAGGTCTATATACGAGGATCGTCAAGGCCGTATCTGGTTTGGTGGCATCAGTACCGTGGGCTATTACGACGGGACGGCTTTCCACGACTTGACTCCGCTCTACCTCGAGCAATACCAGCAGCCGTTGCCGCCTGATTTTCCTCTTAATAACTGTGTGGGCATCGCCCAAGACCCACAAGGCCACCTGTGGTTTGGCTTTAAGGACCTCATCCGTTTTGATGGCGAATCCTTCCACCGCTACGAAGCGGATGAGGGCTTTCCCCGCATCAGGGCCGGTTATAGCGTGGGTCAGGACCATACCGGCAAGGTGTGGATCGGTCGGAAGGGGAGAGGCCTCCTCTATTTCTACGACAACAACACCTTCCAGTCTGTCAAAGAGGGCTTGAATTGTTGGCTGCGCCGAATTACGTGCGACCGGGACGGTCGGATGTGGTTTGGCACGATGGCCGGTGCATTCTACCAAGACGATGATGGGTTCAGCCGATTCACCGCGGCCGATGGGCTACCTCATTCCTCGGTCACAGCCGTGTTCCACGACCGCGAGGATCACTTTTGGTTTGCCACGTGGAACGGGGTTGGGCGGTACGATGCGCATAGCATCACCGTTTTCGACCCGCGGGCGAACATAATTAGAAAAGTGAATGAAGTCTCGCAGATCGCCCAAGACCGGCAAGGGGATGTATGGATCGGGTATGCCTCTCTCGGGTTCGATCACCCTGGCAAAAGCATCGTCCGCTTCGATGGTGCGCATTTTACGTTCGTGGAATCCGAGCAAGGTCGTGATATTAGCAACTGTTTCTCCATCTACGAAGACCTTGAGGGGCACCTGTGGTTCGGCGGCGGAGAGGGCCTGTTCCGCCGCGCAGGTCAAACGCTCAAAAAAGAGGACATAGCGACCGATATAGACGCCGGGGGCATTGGCCGCATCACCCAAGACCGGCAAGGACGATTCCTCTTCGGCTATTGGGAACACTACACCATACGCCAAGGAAAGAGAAAGTTTTCGGCCAGCCCATTACAGATCGTGTACCAGCAGGGCGAGTCGTGCCAAACCATCTTTGCCGAGGAGGGCGAAAAAATACCTCTCAGCCGCATTGGCGCGGTGATTGCTACGCGCAACGACGAAATCTATTTCCATTTGATCTATATCGATTACCTCGCTAGTGGCTCCGGCTTTGCCCGCTGGCATCTGGAAGAGGGGCTTACTTGGTACGGGATTGCAGACGGGCTGATTGACGACCGGGTCAACGACCTAGTATTAGATCGCGATGGCAATCTATGGGTCGCTACGCAGGGCGGTCTCAGTTGCTTTGATGGCCACACCTTCCACTCCTTCACCACCGAAGACGGGCTGCCTAGCAACCGCATCCACTGTTTGTTGGAGGATGCGCGAGGACGCCTCTGGATCGGTACCGACCGTGAGGTGGCGCAGTACGATGGTCAGATTTTCCAGATCATTAAGTCTCCCCATATAGGATCGGTTTGCCGCATCTTCGAAGATCGCGACGGCACCTTCTGGTTGGGCACGGTCGCGGGATCTGTTATACGCTACCGACCGAGGCAAATCTCACCCCGGATTCGTCTAACTCAAGTGACCACCGATCAGGTCTATGAGAAAGCGGACGGTTGCTCCTCCACGGTGGGGCAGCCGGTGGTTTTCGAGTACAAGGGGATCGGCTTTGCTACCCCTCCCCGCGACATGCTCTATGTCTATCGCTTGCAAGGCTACGACGCCGACTGGTGTCCCGCAACCCGCGAGCTGCGGGCCTCGTATCAAGACCTGCCGCCGGGCGACTACACCTTTCAAGTCCGCGCCATAGACCGAGACCTCAATTACTCGGAGACGGCGCAGGTGCAGCTTGCGGTAGAGCCCGACCCGGCGGTCGAGGGCCGATCGACCGCGTTTGATGGCGGCAACCAATGGATTGGACAGGCGCAGGGCTTGCGCGAGTTTCAAACCAAACTCACGGAGGTGGCCCCCACCGATCTGACCGTGCTGATTCTAGGTGAAAAAGGGGTAGGTAAGAGGTTCGCGGCGCAGACACTACACGCGTTGAGTGCCTATGGCAACGGCCCTTTTATCCAAGTCAACTGCGGGGCTTTATCCCAAGCGTTGATCGACCGCGAACTCTTTGGTCTCGAAAACAAGAAGGCTACCAGCGCCGTAGGCAAGGTGGAACTAGCCCAAGACGGCACCCTGTTTTTGGATGAAATCGGCGATCTGACGTTGGACACGCAAGACAAGATCCTTCGCTTGTTGAAAGAGCGCACGTTTGAGCGGGTGGGCGGCAATAAGACGCGAACGGCGCAGACGCGCATGGTAGTAGCGACGAGTCGCGACCTGCAGAAGATGGTGCAGGCGGGTGTTTTTCGCGAGGAGTTGTATTCGCGCCTGCAGTTTTTTACGCTGTACATGCCACCCCTGCGCGAGTACAAAGAAGACATCCCGGCCTTGGCCGAGTTTTTCAAGAATCGCATGGCAGCCTACCTCGACAAGGAACCTCCCTCCTTGAGTTCCGAGGCTATAGAGCTGCTACAAGCCTATGATTGGCCGGGGAATGCGGAGGAACTAGAGCATTGCATCCAGCAGGTTGTCATAGCCTGCCAAAGTTCTCAAATCGGCCCGACCGAGCTGATGCAGGTCGGTTTTGACCTCGCAGACGACACGCTTGGCAGCAAAAGAGGGGCACTGTCCGTTGCCCAAGGCCGCAAAATAATGCCCCTCCTTGAATTGGAACGCCGCTACATTCTCGAAGTGCTCAACGCCACCAACTGGCGGGTCAAGGGGCCAAAAGGCGCGGCGGCTCTACTGGGGATGCCGGCTTCGACGCTGTACAGCAAAATGATAAAGTTGGGTATTAAACGTTCCTAGTCGTAGTACTCTTGACCCAAGTGGGTAATTAAATCCTCGCCCTGCAAGAAGCGCAGCGTGTTCTTGAGCTTCATTAGCTGGATGAAGAGGTCGTGCTCGGGGTAGAGGTCGGGCGCGGTCATCGGGCTCTTGAAGTAAAACGACAGCCACTCCTGAATCCCTCCCATCTGCGCCCGCTGCGCCAAGTCGGCAAACAGCACCAAGTCCAAGACCAGCGGTGCGGCGAGAATCGAATCGCGGCAGAGGAAATCGACCTTGATCTGCATGGGCATGCCCATCCAGCCGAAGATGTCGATGTTGTCCCAACCCTCTTTCTCGTCGCCGCGCGGAGGGTAGTAGTTGATCCGCACTTTGTGGTAAATATCGCCGTAGAGCTGGGGGTAGAGGTTGGGCTGCAGGATGAACTCCAGCACGTCGAGCTTGCTGACTTCCTTGGTCTTGAACGAGTCGGGGTCGTCGAGCACTTCGCCGTCGCGGTTGCCCAAGATGTTGGTCGAAAACCAGCCCTGCACGCCGAGCATCCGCGCCTTGAGACCCGGGGCTAGCAGGGTCTTCATCAGGGTCTGGCCGGTCTTGAAGTCCTTGCCGCCGATGGGCACGCCCTTTTGCCGCGCCAGTTCGATCATGGCCGGGACATCTACGGTCAAGTTCGGCGCGCCGTTTAGAAAGGGCACACCTTCCTGGAGCGCGGCGTACGCGTAGATCATGCTCGGGGGAATGGCCGGGTGGTTTTCTTGGATGGCTTTTTCGAGGCTTTCGATCTCGTTGTGTGCTTCGTGGTGTTCCATGAAAATTTCTGTACTGCCGCACCAGATCATCACCAGCCGCTCGACGCCGTTGTCGGCCTTGAAGCGCTGGATATCTTCGCGCACTTCTAGCACGGCATCCCACTTGCTCTTGGCGCTTTTGACGTTGGAGCCTTCGAGGCGGCGCACGTAGTTGCGGTCGAAAACCGCGGGCATCGGCTTGACGGCCTTGAGCGGGTCCGCGATCTGGTCGAGCAGCCTCTGGTCCAAGACGCCGGCGTGGATGGCCGAGTCATAGGCGTCCTCTGGGAAGACGTCCCAGCCGCCGAAGACGAGGCTGTCGATGTCGGCCAAAGGCACGAAGTCCTTGATGAGCGGCGAGCGTCCTTCGGTGCGCTTGCCCAGGCGGATAGTGCCCATCTGGGTCAGCGAGCCAATGGGCTGGCCAATGCCGGCTTTGATGGCTTCGACGCCGGCGATAACTGTGGTGGCCACAGCGCCCATGCCGGGAATCAGGACGCCGAGTTTGCCCGTGGCCGGGGCGATGGATTTGGGTTGGTTCACAGGAGTCTCCTTTTGTATGGAAGAGTTATGTCATTAGCCGCAAGATAAAGTAGAGGGTTCTATTCATTGGGCAAATTAATTATTGCTATGTAATTGATAGAAAAAATTTATGAATCGTACACAGTTAGACGGGACATGGGCGGAAATTGCAGCGGGATGGGAATCAGGCGGCGAGGCGTTCTGGATCGGTGTCGCGCAGTTCGGCGAGGCGATCCAACAAGGGGTCTAGCTCTTTGTAGCTAGCCAGTTCGGCTCTGAGCTGCGCCGCGCCGCGCAAACCGCGAAAGTACCCGGCATAGTGGCGTCTCGTGCCGACCAGCGCCCCTTGCGGGCCGTCGTGCTCAACGGCTAGTCGCAGGTGCTTGAGGCACAGTTCGGCGCGCTCCTGCCAGCTTGGTTCGGGCAAGAGCGCACCCGTCTTTAGATAGTGTTGGGATTCGCGGAAGATCCACGGGTGGCGGATGGCACCGCGACCGATCATCACCCCGTCGCACCCCGTGCTGTCAAAGGCGTGTTTGACCATCTGCGGCGAGGTCACGTCGCCGTTGAGAATGATCGGTATGGAGACCGCGGCCTTGACCTTGGGTATCCACTCGTAGTCCACTGCGCCCTTGTGGCCTTGTGCGCGGGTGCGGCAGTGAATAGCTAGCGCCTGCACGCCCAGACTTTCGAGCATCTGGGCGACCTCGACGATGCGGATGCTCTGCTGGTCCCAGCCGAGGCGCGTCTTCACGGTCACCGGCAGGTGCGTCGCGCCGATGACGCGCGAGACGACCTCCTTCATCTGCGGCAAGTCGCGCAACAGCCCGGCCCCGGCTCCGCGCAGCGCCACATTGCTCACCCAACAGCCGCAGTTGATGTCGATGAAGTCTGGATTCTGCGCGCTGGCGATCTCGGTGGCCTTCTCCATGGACAGCGAAGCCGCGCCGTAGAGCTGGATCGCCAAGGGCCGCTCAGCTTCTGCAAAGCGCAGCTTGCGAAAAGCGCGGCGCGGCCCGTTGGGATCCTCGCGCAGCAACCCCTCGGCATTGACGAATTCGGTATAGACGATGTCGGCTCCTAGTTCCCTGCAAATCAGGCGGAACGGAAGCTCGGAGACATCCTCCATGGGCGCGAGCAGGATGCCGGGATCAGCGGTTATGGGGCCGATGCGGAACATTATTTAAGCATAGCATTCGAATAAGGTAGTGCTTTCATCACCCGCACCTCCCGTCGGCGGATTAGCGGCCGGATCTGATCGACGATTTTAGCCCATTCTGGGCTGCCGTAATAGGCTTCAATCGCCTTGTCGCGGGCCTTGGCGTTGGGGAAGGCGCGAATCCAGATGAACTCGTCGTCGCGGTCGGGATTTTCCCACGCGGCGACAAACGTCACGCCGTACTTGGACATAAAGCGTCGCGCCTTGGCAAAGCCGGCGCGGAATTTCTTCTTGTTATCGGCTCCCTTGTGGAAGCGGTAGATGCGCAATTCATAGATCATGCAAAATCTCCTTGATAAATGGCGGTTTCGGCGACGACTAGGTCCACGGGCACATCGTGCGGCTCGCCGGGAATGCAGTCGAGGACTAGCGCGTCGTAGCACAGCCCTATTTTGACGGCTTGTACTTGCGCCAGAAAGCGGTCGTAGTAGCCGCCGCCCCAGCCGATGCGATGCCCGCGCCGGTCAAAGGCGAGGCCCGGCACCACGACCAAGTCGATCCGAGCTTCCGCGGGCAGCCAAGTGGCCGCGGTCGGATCGGGTTGCGCCAGCCCCCAGGGGCCGACGACGAGTTGGTCTAGGCCGGCGATCAGCGCGTGGGCCAGCGTCTTGGTGCCCGGCATCACCACCGGCACGGCCACGCGCTTGCCGTGCGCAAAGCAAGCGCCGATCAACGCGCGGGTATCGACCTCGTTTTCCTTGCTGGAGACATAGGTGTGGACGAGTTTGGCCCGGCGGTACGCCTCCAAGCCCAAGACCTTTTCTAATATGGCTTGACCACGGACTTTCACTTGGCCGCGGTCCAAACCCATACGCACAGCTAGGACGCGCTTTCTGAGCCGTTCTTTGCAAGTGCGCGTCGCCTCCTTCTTCATACATTACATAATACTGGCACCTAGAAAGGGCGTCAAGCGCGTGTGGCACCTAGGATTGCTTGACGAATATGAGCCTTTCCCCTAGATTGACCAAGATACGCGCGGCCTTGTTTTCTCAAGGCGAAACGCGCCCAAATCTATCGACAGTGGCCGTGGATGGCGGCCACAGAAACCCACCAAATCATCCTTACTACGTTATGAGTGCTCAGGCTCTGCCGCTGGAAATTTCTCCCCGCGAATACCACCCAGTAAAACCTCTCAATCCCAAAGAGGACTTCCGCATCCAGCAGCGCCTCAAGGACGAGGGGAACTTGCCGCAACACATCGCCATTATCATGGACGGCGATAGGCGTTGGGCCGTCGAGCGCAATCTGCCCAAGACCGAGGGGCATCGCTTTGGCCGCGAGTCGGTGCGCGACATTGTCCGCGCCTGCGGCCAACTGCAAATCGAGGCGCTGACCCTGTACACCTTCTCGACGGAGAACTGGTCCCGGCCCGAAGCGGAAGTAGAAGAGTTGATGCAGTGGTTGCACGAGTCGCTGCGCGACGAAGTGTCGGAACTGCACGAAAACAACGTATCGCTCAACGCCATCGGCCGCACCGACGCATTGTCGCCGACCATACAATTGGCCCTAGAGCACGCCCTTGAGCAGACCAAAGACAACACCGGCCTCAAGCTCAACTTAGCGCTCAACTATGGAGGCCGCAGCGAACTGGTCGATGCCTTCCGCACGCTGGCCGCCGAAGTAGCGGCAGGCCGGCTGGACCCAGAAGACATTGACGAGGAACAAATCAGCGGTGCCCTCTATACAGCCGACTTGCCCGATCCGGATTTGTTGATCCGCACCAGCGGCGAAATGCGGCTGAGTAACTTCCTGCCTTGGCAAATGGTCTATACGGAGATTTGCTTTGTCGGCGACGTGCATTGGCCGGATTTTCGCCGCCAGCATCTCTACGAAGCCATTGCCGCCTATCAACAGCGACAGAGGCGCTTTGGCGGCTGACACCGCGGCAGAGTCCTCCGGCCTGCGCCAGCGCGCCCTCGCGGCGGTCGTATTCGTGCCGGTGATCCTCCTGCTGGTCGAAGGAGCTAGCTGGGGGATCTTCTTATTGGTGTTGGCGGTGGCCGTGCGCTGCTCGTGGGAATATCACCACATCCTAGCGGAAGCTGGCTACCGACCCATTCGCCTGCCGGCCAGCTTGTTGGTCTTGGGGCTGTGTACCTACTTCTGGCGCCAGGGCATAGACGACGACCTCGTTGCGTTGCTGATGGCGGCCATCTTGCTGGTCGTGGTGTGGGCCTTGTTCGAGGGCACGGAGCGCTATGCGGCCAACGCCTTTTTGACATTGGGCGGCGTGTTCTTCTTCGGCATCTTGGGTAGCGCGCCACTGCTGCTTTTCCAAGCGGCTGGTAGGGGCGAGGAGGCCCACCACTTGGTGGCCGTGCTCTTTCTCTGCATCTGGCTCACGGATTCCGGGGCGTACTTCAGCGGTCGGTTTTGGGGCCGGGCCAAGCTGGCACCGGAGATTAGCCCGAATAAGACGCGGGTCGGGTGCATCGGCGGCATAGTTGGCAGCACCTTGCCCCTGCCCTTGGGCTTTTTGCTGCCCTCCTTTTCTACGGCGTCGCTGCTGGGGCTTTTGCTCGTCGCGGGGATTGGTGCGCAGGTGGGCGATTTGGTGGAATCGGCCTTTAAGCGCGACATGGGCATCAAGGACGCGCCGATGCTAATCCCAGGCCACGGCGGCCTACTCGACCGCTTTGACTCCTATTTTTTGGCCTTTCCGCTGGCGTATCTCTACGTGGATGTGCTGGCCGTTTTTTCTTGAGATGGATTAAATATGCTCGATACCCTCACTACTATTGCCTCGTTTCTCATCGCCTTAGGCGTCTTGGTCTTTGTCCACGAGTTGGGCCACTTTCTGGTCGCCAAGTGGGCGGGCATCCGCGTCGAGCGCTTCTCGTTGGGCTACCCGCCCAAAATGATTGGCTTTACCCGCGGCGAAACTGAATACTGCATCTCTTGGATCCCCTTTGGCGGCTACGTCAAGGTAGCTGGCATGGCCGACGTGGGTACTGAGGAAACCACTGGCGCGCACTGGGAATTTCCCTCTAGGTCGGTGGGAATCCGCATGGCGGTCATCGCCGCTGGCCCAGCGATGAACTTCCTCTTCGCCTTTGTAGCCCTGATCTTCCTCTTCAGCGTTTATGGAATCGATTCCTTCGATAGCACTCGCGTCAACCCCCAAGAGAATTCCCTCGCCGCCGAGGTTGGTCTGGTGCGCGGCGATCGCGTCCGCACCATAGGAGGTACGCCCGTCGGCAATGCCTACGAACTGGCCAGCGCCTTGGACGAGATCTCAAGCAGCGGCGCTACGCTCGAAGTCGAACGCGACGGCATCCTCTTGAGCTACGACCTGCCTCCCGCAGGAGACGAAGGTTATGGCGTGCAGCTTATGCGCCCCACCACGGTGGGGTACGTTGAGCCTGGGATGCCAGCCGACAGCCTCGGCCTGCAAGTGGGCGACATCATCCGCGCCGTCGGCCAAGCTCCGGTTATGAGTTGGGCCGAGATGAGCGAGGAAATCCGCCGCTATCCGGGCGAGACGGTTCCGCTGGTTTGGGAACGCGACGGCCAGCGCATGGAGCAGTTTATCACCCCGGCGGCCTACGCCGAGGGCGACGCGTCCGTGGGGCGCATTGGCATCGGTCCGCATACCTCGCGCCATACCGTCGGATTGGGCCGAGCGGTGGTGCTGGGGGGCTTGGGCGTGTACAATTCCTCTTGGCTGATCCTCGACTTCTTAGGAGAGCTCTTCCAAGGCGACCGCTCGACCGAAGAATTGGGCGGCCCGTTGCGCATTGCCCAGCTAGCCGGACAGACCGCCGAGCAGGGCTTGGACTCCTTCGTCCGCTTTCTCGCCATACTCAGCGTCAACTTGGCGATTATCAACCTCCTGCCCATCCCCGTGCTCGACGGCGGCCACCTGACCTTCCTCACGCTAGAGGGCATCATGCGCCGACCGCTCTCGTTGCGCCAGCGCGAGATCTTTCAGCAGATCGGCTTGGCCATCATGCTGTTCATCATGGTGTTTGTCACGTTCAACGACCTCAATCAGATGGTCTTCCGCCGCATCGCGGAGATGTTCTAGTGGCCCGGCATGTCGCTGACCGAACAAATTCGCCACAAGGCCCGCGCCTTGGGCTTTACCTCGGTCGGTTTCGCCCCGGCCGACCCGCTAAAAGGGGCCGAATTTTACGCCCGCTGGGTGGCCTTGGGCTATGCCGGCCAGATGGACTACCTCAAACGCCACCTCGACAAGCGCGCGAACCCGCGCCAGATGGTTCCCGGTGCCCAAACCGCCATCTGCCTCGGTATGGATTACTACCAGCCCACGCCGGCGGCACCCGATCCCCTGCGCGGCCAGATCGCCTGTTACGCCCGCGGCTTCGACTATCACGACATTATTAAAAAGCGCTTGGCAGCACTGTGGGAATTCGTGCTGGCCGAGGCTGGGGAGCAGACCAAAGGCCGCTATTTTGTGGATACGGCCCCGGTTTTAGAGCGCGAACTGGCCCAGCGAGCGGGTTTGGGCTGGTGGGGCAAGAACACCTGCCTGATCGACAAGCGCCGAGGCTCCTACTTCTTTTTGGCCGAAATAATCACCGACCTCGAACTCGACTACGACGAACCCGCCCCAGACCACTGCGGCACCTGCACGCGGTGTTTGGACGCCTGCCCCACCGACGCCTTCCCCGAGCCGTACGTGCTCGACGCCCAGCGCTGCATCTCCTATCTCAACATCGAACTCAAGGGATCGATTCCCCGCGACCTGCGCCAAGGCATGGGCCAGTGGATTTTTGGCTGCGACATCTGTCAGGAGGTGTGCCCGTGGAACCGCAAGGTCGAGCCAGCTCCAGAACCGGCGTACAAAAGCCGCGCCGGCCTCGACAGCCCGGCGCTCCTCGACCTGATCCAACTCGACCGCGAGGCTTTCAACGCACTCTTTCGCCGCAATCCGGTCAAGCGCCCTAAGCGCCGAGGCTTTTTGCGCAATGTCGCCGTGGCCTTGGGCAATTCGGGGATGCAGGCTGCGGTGCCGGCCTTGATCAGCGCACTCGACGACGAAGAGCCGCTAGTGCGCGGCCACGTGGCTTGGGCGCTGGGTCAACTCGGGGGCAATGAGGCAAAAGGGGCGCTCAAACGGCGCTGGGAAATAGAAGAAGATGCGGAAGTGCGAGGGGAGCTAGAAGACGCGCTGGCTGCGCTGTAACCCCTCACTCGGCGAACAATGCGCGGGCGAATGCCGCCGCGTCAAACGGCTGCAAATCGTCCACCCCCTCGCCCACCCCAATCAGCTTTACTGGCAGATCCATCTGACGCCGCAGCGCGACGACGATCCCACCCTTAGCCGTCCCGTCCAGCTTAGTGAGCACGAGTCCGGTCAGTTCGGTGGCTTGGTTGAATGCGGTCGCCTGTGATAGGGCATTCTGGCCGCTGGTCCCGTCGAGAACCAGCAGAGTCTCGTGCGGGGCCGCTGGGTCTTGCTTGGCCAGCGAGCGGCGGATCTTCTTGAGTTCCTCCATCAGGTTGACCTTGTTGTGCAAGCGGCCGGCCGTATCGACCAGCAGCACGTCGGCCCCGCGCGACTTGGCCGCAGCGAGCGCATCGAAGGCCACGGCCGCCGGGTCCGCTCCTTGCTGCGTGCGTATCAGGTCGGCTCCGGCGCGCTCCGCCCAGATGGCGAGCTGGGGGATGGCTGCGGCCCGGAACGTGTCGCCGGCAGCGAGTACCACCTTCTTGCCGGCATCGGCGTATTGCTTGGCCAGCTTGCCGACCGTCGTCGTCTTGCCAGTGCCGTTGACGCCGACGATCAGCACGACAAACGGCTTGCCCGGCAGCTCGCCGGCTAGGGGCAAAGCCGCGCTATTGCCGAGGGTCATCAGCGCGGCTACTTGCTTTTCCAGCACCTGCATCACGCCGCTTGGCCCGTCCGCCATTTGCCCGCGTCGGAGCCGCTCGCGCAGCTCATCGACGAGTTCGGTGGCGGTCTCCAGTCCCATATCAGCGCCGATCAGCGCGGCCTCGATATCGTCGATGGCGTCGTCGTCCAAGCGGGGGTTGCCGGCGATCACATCGGTCATCGCCTGCCGCGTCTGCGCCAATCCCTGCTTTACTTTGTCGAAAAATTTGCCCAACATGAACGGTTATCTTTCGGTTGTGTCGCCAATGCGTCGCCAATTTTGGCGACGGACAGCGTGGTTGCGTCACAGGACGCCGTTTGACTGCAAGACTACTACAGGCCGAAACAGAAATAAGTACACAATATGTAGTGTAATAGCTTAAGTTAAGGATAATATGTATTGACCGAAGCTAAATCATTATATAATATAATATTGTAACATATTTGTCTTGAATGTGAATGCGTTTGCGTTTGCGTTTGCGTTAAGTAATATACAATCCACTCTTTTTTTAAAGGAGGCAAATCCGATGAAAGAGCGCTTATCTGTTTTTGCTTTGGCCTTTGGCCTTGCGGCCCTGCTCTCTGTGAGCTTGGCCTTTGAGGCCGTGGCGCAAGAAGAAGCGCAAGAAGACGAGGAAATGCTCGAAGGCATTGTAGAGGTTGAAGAGCTGGTGGTGACCGGTTCGCGTGCTCAGTCGCGCACTGTAACCGACTCACCCGTGCCCATTGACGTCATTGGTGCCGACGAGTTCGCCAAGCAAGGCGGAGCAGATCTAGCCGACCTCGTGCGGAATGTCGTACCCTCGTACAACGTCAATACCCAGCCGATCAGCGATGCGGGCACGGTCGTCCGACCGCCCAACATGCGGGGGCTAGCCCCCGACCACGCGCTGGTCTTGGTCAACGGCAAGCGCCGCCATCGCGCTGCGGTGATCCACTGGCTGGGCAACGGCGTCGCCGATGGCGCGCAGGGGCCCGATTTGGCACCCATCCCGGCGATCTCGCTCGAGCGCGTGGAGGTCCTGCGCGACGGCGCGTCGGCCCAGTACGGCTCGGACGCCATTGCCGGCGTGTTGAATTTCCGGCTCAAGGATCGTTCCGACGGGCTGTCGATTGAAACTAAAGTCGGCAGCTTCCAAGACGGCGAGGGTGTCCTCGGCGATGGCGAGTTGTTTTCGATCGCTGGCAACCTCGGCTTGGGTAACGACAACGCGTGGGCCAACCTCAGCTTGGAATACGGCAACTCGGGCGAAACCATCCGCTCGGTGCAGCGCAATGATGCCGCGGGCCTGCTTGCCGCGGGCAACACGAACGTGGCCAATCCCGCCCAGATCTGGGGGCAGCCCTTCATCAGAGACGACCTGAAATTCTTCGCCAACTACGGGGCGACTCTGAGCGAGAACCTCGACTTCTATGGGCACGCCAACTATGCCAGCAAGGAAACGGAAGGCGGGTTTTATTTCCGCAATCCCCATACCCGTAGCGGCGTGTTTAAGGGGCCGGAACTCGAGGACGGGACTCCATCCCTGCTGGTTGGCGATTTGGACGGTGTGGGTCAGGGCGGCGAATGCGCCCCGGTACCTATCATCGACAACAAGCCGGACCAGGATGCCTGGCTACAGATTCGCGACGATCCCAATTGCTTCTCGTTCCTGAAAATGTTCCCCGGTGGTTTCACACCCCGCTTCGGTGGCTTCACCACGGATGAATCCATCCTTCTGGGCCTGAAGGGATTTGCAGCCGAAACGTTGGGTTGGAGCCTGAGCGCGTCTTATGGCCGCCACCACGCGGACTACTTCATCTTCAACACCGTGAATGCCTCGATGGGGCCTGACACGCCGACATCGTTCAATCCTGGAGACTACATCCAGACGGATGTCAACTTAAACTTCGACATTACGTACCCAGTCAGCGACCAGGTGTTCTTGGCCGCGGGGGCGGAACGTCGCAACGAAGCATTCGAGATCGTGGAGGGACAGATCGAGTCCTACCTGATTGGTCAGCCGTTGGCCAGCCAAGGATTCCAGCCCGCTACCAATGGGTTCTCGGGCTTTAGCAAGGTGGCGGCCGGCCGCTGGGACCGGACCAACACAGCCGTCTATGTGGAGGCGGATTTTGAGCCGATTGATCCGTTGCTGATTTCCGTGGCCCTGCGCTCGGAGGATTTTAGCGACTTTGGCAGCACCACCAACTACAAGGGAGCCGCCAATTTCGCCCTTACGGACGATCTGAAGCTGCGCGGTAGTTACAGCACCGGCTTCCGGGCACCGACGCCTGGCCAGCAAAATGCCTTCAACATAACGACCGAGTTCAACTTCGAGAAAAACGACTTGGTCAACAACGGCACCGTGCCTTCGACCAGCCGCGCAGTTGGGCTGGTCCTTGGTGAACCTGGTGGCGGGCCGGCGCTCAAACCTGAAAACTCGATCAACCTCTCCGGGGGCGTCGTCGTCAATATGGGCGTCGTTAGCGCGACGATCGACTATTTCAACATCAAGGTGGAGGATCGCCTGACGGTCTCGCAAGACTTCGCGCTAAGCGATGAGCAGAAACAACAGCTAATCAACGAGGGCCTAACCAGCGCGGCTGGCTTACAGGAGTTCCGCTTCTTCACCAATGACTTCGACACCGCTACTAACGGGATCGACCTCGTCGTCTCGGCGCCGGTGGGTTCGGGCCAGATGAGTTTGGCCTACAACTATACGAGCACCGAAGTCACCGACCACAATCCGGATATTCTCGACGATCTCCGGCTGCGGGAATTGGAGGAGAATCTGCCCAAGCAGCGCGGGAATTTGACGCTGACCCAAGCCCTGAGCGAGCGTTGGAGTGGCCTAGGCCGCGCCAGCTACTACGGCGAATGGTACGACTCTGAAGACGATCAGACCTATAGCGGCAAGGTGCTGTTTGATCTTGAAACCAGCATCTCGTTTGACGAGGCCCAATCCTCCATCGCCATTGGCGTGCAGAATATCCTCAATACCTATCCAGACGAGCATGAATTAGCCAGAGAGCGGACCGGCAACAAGTACAGCCAGTTCAGCCCCTTTGGCTTTGGCGGCGCGTTCTGGTACGTGAAATACAGCTACAGCCGCTAGGAACGCCGCACGGCAATCCTGAGTTATAACAAAAGGCCGGGTACCTGTTTGGGTACCCGGCCTTTTGCATCTTAACCTGAAGTGAGCAGCAAATGACCTCATCCTACCGCGACGCCTTAGACCACATCCGCCGCGCCTTCCCCCAACCAGTATCCGACCCCATTCACGATTCGTATTTCGTGCATTCCATCATGCGCGCCCTAGACCAAGTCGATGACCTGAAAATGCAGTTGCCGACGCTTGGTCCGGTAGTTTCTGGCGACTTTGCCGAAGCGCAAAACGCCGAGCTGCCCGCTGAGATGTCGTCGGTCGAGGCAGTTACCTCCGATCTCGTCAGCTACCTGCGCGGCATAACCATCTCCAGCCATCCCCACACCCAACAAAACGTCATCGCGCCCCCGACCATTCCCAGCCTCATCGGCGTCCTGCTCGCCTCGTTGCACAACCCCAACATCGCTTGGGATGAATACAGCCGCCTCGTCGCCTTGGCCGAAGTCGAAGCGGTCGCCATGACCGCGCGGATGGTTGGCTACGACCCACAACAAGCTAGCGGCACGTTTACCTTCGGCGGGACTGGCACCACGCTCTACGGGGTAAAGATCGGCTTGGAAAAAGCCTGTCCGCAGGCTATGCAGAAGGGCATATCCGACGACGTGGTAGTGCTCGTTTCCGACGCTGGGCACTATTGCGCCCACAACATCGTCGGCTGGCTCGGCATGGGCACCGACCAGTTGATCGTCATTCCGACGATAGCTGAGAACGAAATTGATCTCGCACAGCTAGAAGATGCAGCGCGGGCGGCCTTGGGCAGCGGCAAAAAGATCGCCGCCATTATTGCGACTATGGGGACTACGGATGCGTTCGGCTTGGACGACCTACAAGCGATTGTGGCCATGCGCGACTCGCTCGTCGATGAATTCCAACTCTCCTACCGCCCGCACATCCACGCCGACTCGGTCATTGGCTGGGCGTGGTCGGTGTTCAACGACTACGATTTTCAGGATAACCCCTTGGGGTTTCGCCCGCGGACCCTGCGCGCCCTCGCCGGAGCGTGTCGCCGCATCCGCCATCTGGCGCTGGCCGATTCCATGGGCATTGACTTCCACAAGACCGGCTTTGCCCCGTACATCTCCAGCCTCGTCCTCGTCAAAGACCGGGCGGACTTGCAACTCCTGATGCGCGACGCGCAACAGATGCCGTACCTCTATCACTTTGGCGACCACCGCCCTGGCATGTACACCCTCGAAACATCCAGAGCCGGGACTGGCCCGCTGACCGCGCTGGCCAATTTTCGCTTTTTCGGCGAGCAGGGATTGCGCGTCGCACTCGGGCACATCGTCGAGATGACCCAGCTTTTGCGCGAGCACCTCGAAGGACACGAAGCCATCACCGTGCTCAACCGCGACAATTTTGGCACCGTAACGCTCTTTCGGGTATATCCACCCGACGTGGATACTTTTGCGATCAAGCGCCAAGAATTCGAAGACCCGGCCTACCGGGAAACGCTACTGGCCCACAACGAATACAACCGAAAAATTTTCGACTACGTGCACGCGGAGGCCATGGCCGGACGCGGAGTCGTCATTTCCTCGACCGACTGCTACCGGCACACCCAATATCAGGAACCGATTGTCGCGCTGAAGTCCTTTATCGTGTCGCCGTTTGTGGATGAAAAGGATGTCGAGGTCGTAGTGGCGAAAGTCTTGGAAGCTAGAGAAAAGTTTGTCTGAAGCCGCTATTTATTTTCTGTCTTTACGGCGTCCCGGATTTCGCGGATGGTACCTTCCAATCTGTCTAGCCGCTCGTTCACGTCTTTTACGTCGTCTTGAATTTTAGTTACGATCCCGACCTGCTCTTCTAGTTCCTCGACCTTCAAGGAATCCTCATCGCTGACGAGGATGCTCGTCAGCGTCGCCGTAAAAACACCCACCAAAACCATCCCCGTAATCACCAGAAAAACGGTGAGGATTTTGCCCGAAGCCGTCTCGGGATTGTGGATGTCGGCGTACCCGCCGGTGACCAGCGTCGTAAAGCTCCACCAAAGACTCGCCCCAAACCCCGAACCAGACTCCATGCGCTCCAAGCCCATAAAAATGAAGGCCCCAAACACGAGCGATAATAATCCGTACAGCAAAGACCGCTTGAGCAGCCGCACGTCCAACGTGGTGCTCAAGTGATCCATGCCCCGCCAGAAAAACAGCGCGATGCGAAATAATCGCAGCGCCCTTAAAATGCGCACGGCCCTGAGCAAACGCCCCAAGCGAACGATACCTAGGTCGCCGACCTGTGATGCGGCGATGACCTGTACCGGGGGCAGCGGAATGGACGTTATGAAGTCTATCCAGTTGTTTTTCCAATACCACTTTTTGGAAGCGGCAAGCCGGTACTCAAAAAAGAAGTTGGCCATGAAAAGGGTGCAGCAGATCACGTCTATAATCCAGAATATCCACAACGTACCGACGGAAAAATGGGGTTCTATTTCCACAACGGGATTTGTGTAGTTCTCCCCGAGGTGGATGACGTCCGCTTGTGTTAGTTTGCCCTCAACGACCTGTCCAGAAACAAGGGCACCAGACCCAACCGCATCCGCTAGGTGAATGTTCACCCGTTTATACCCTTCTCCTCCATTCAGAACGTTTATTCGATGGATCCTGCCTTCTACTACTTCGGCTTTTGCAATGGCACCACTACCTGTGGCTCCTATTCCGAGGAAGTCGATGCCGAGCATTGTAATCAGAAAAAGTATGAGAAAAAAGATGATCAGGTCTTTGGCTCGCACCCGCGCGACGCTGCCCAGCACTCGGGCCTGCTCGTCCATCAGGTGTTTCTTTTGGCGTGCCTGTTCAATGATTCGGACCTTGTCCTGCAATTTTTCTTTTTCGGCGTTTAACCTGGCGATCTGCGCTTCAGCTTTATCCAGACTCAGTTCGTATTGGCCGTGTCGTTTACTCAAACTGACCGTTTCGACCTTTTCGATCATTTCGTCGAGTTCTTTTTCTTGCTCGACTAGCTGATGGTCAATTCTATCGATCTCCTGCACTACCACATCTTTCATCTTGGTAATGCGTTCGAGCGAGCACGATTCTAGGCGCTTTGATAATGACATGGTGCGTCGTCCTGTATAGTTTGCGGGCTCAGAACAATCCCTTGATCTGTCCTGCGTCGTCTAGGTCAATCGACTCGGCCGAGGGTTTCTTTGGCAAGCCGGGCATCGTCATAATGTCGCCCGTCAGCACTACCACAAACCCAGCCCCAGCCGAGACCTTGACGTCGCGGATCGG
>JAJDYK010000262.1 GCA_022825185.1 Candidatus Latescibacterota bacterium
CTCACCAGATCAATTGCTCGCTCGATGGGAATGTGTACTACCTTCACTTGTTCGTCGATCCAGCCATAGGAGTTGAGAATCGCGGCCTCGTTTTGGGCCAACTCGAACTTTTGCTTTGGCGGGTCCACCTGTAGCCTCGGCGCGTCGCTGGCAACGCGGTTTTCGACCAGCGGCGGGACCGGATCGTCGAAGAGCGGCTGGTAATAGGCGAAAACCCTGAATAAGACGATCATACCGATAAAGGAAGCGATGACTAGCGCGGTAATAAAAAGGCCGGTCTGTGCCAGCGGCGTTACCCGCGCATCGGTCGTCTCGTAGCCGGAGTTGTTGTGGTCGTGTGCTTGTTCAGCCATGATTGCTTTCGCCGCTGTAGAGGTCTGCAAAGCGGGGATCGTTTTGCGCGATCAGGGCGCGCTTTTTCAGTTGCGCGAAGAAAAGCGCCAAGACGAGGCCACCGATGCCTATTGGAATGGCTAGGTCGAGCCAGTGTAGGGTGATCCCGGTGCTGTGGAAGCTCGGCCCTTTTTCGGCGTGGACTTTGGTGAAGGCCGGTGCCGTGATCCAGTACAAATCGACCAAGCGCATGAAGATCAAGCCGGCGGCAATAGTGCCGAGCAACTTGGTTTTGGACTTCATGGTGCTGGATATGAGAAAGAGAAAGGGGACGGCAAAATGAAACACTAGCAGCCCGTAGCCGACGTATTCCCAGCCGCCCTCCAGACGAGTTATGTACCAAGTAATCTCCTCGGGCAAATTAGCCGACCAGATGATGAGCAACTGGGAAAAAGAGGTATAGGCCCAGAGCATGACGCAGGCCAGCATAAAGGTGCCCAAGTCGCGCAGGTGCTGCTCAGTAATTACGCCCTGTAGCGGTTCCCGACGCGAGAGAGGGACGGCGACGAGGAAGGTGAATCCCCAAGCCATCAGTCCCATGCCTATGATGTAGATGATGCCGAAGATCGTCGAAAACCAATGCGGCTCAAGCGACATTAGCCAATCAATAGAGGCCAGCGTCGCGGTAAGAAAGAAAATGACGATGCCCGGACCGCTCAGGACCTGCATGCGATGAGTCGGATGCGTCTCTGTCGTCTGATCCTGCTGCAGCGACCAGCGGTTGAGCAGGAAGACGAACAGTCCCCAGATGGCGAAGTAGAGCACAGTGCGCGCGATAAACCACGGCTCGTTGAGAAAGGGGATCTTTTGCTGGAGGATGCTGTCTTTCTGCACGACGTTTTGATGAGTCCACTCGTAGAGGTCGTGCAGGCCGAAGAAGAGGATCGGCAGCGATAGCAAGAACAGCAACGGCAAGGTACGGGTCCCGGCTTCGAGCAGCCGCCGGATCGAAAATCCCCAAGTGCCACCGCCGACGTGGTGAATCATGAGGATGCCCAGGCTGCCCAAGGGCAGGCCGATCCAGAAGGTAAAGGCCAGCAAATAAGAGCGGAAAAACTGCTCTTCGGCCGTGAAATAGCCGACCGCAGTGGCAGCCAAACCGGCCAAACCCACGACTAGCGCGTAGCGTTGGAGGTTGTCTAAATAGGGACGCAGGGCAGCGGACTGTTGGGTAATCGACTCGTTCATTGAAGTTGCCTTTGGTCCTCGGCCGGCAGTTGGTCGAATTCGAGGTTCTGGCTTAGCTGTAACACTTTGATATAGGCGACGATGGCCCAGCGGTCGGCCACGGAGATGCGGGAGGCGTAGCTATACATGACGCCAAATCCATTGGTAATGACGTCGTAAAGGTGGCCGACGGACACCTCGCGCAGCCGCTGTTGATGATAGGTCGGCGGCTGTTTGAGCCCGCGCTGGACGATCATACCGTTGCCCTCGCCGGTCTGGCCGTGGCAGGGGGCGCAGAAGATGTTGTAGCGCTCGCGACCGCGCTCTAGCAACTGGCGGTCAACGGTCACTCTATCCGGCAGGGTCTCCGCGAGTTGGCCTTGGATTTTGCCTTGGTAGAAGTGCTCGTCGAGCATCAATTGGCCCCTTGCCACCGTGCCGTCAACCTGCGAGCGGAAAGACATGCCGTCGGCAAAGAATACCGAGGCTTCTAGCGGCTCGTATTTTTCTTGGTCGTACATGGCCTGCCGCAGTTCGCAACCGGCGGTGCCAATCAGCAACAGGGCCGCTCCGAACAGGACCGCGAGCCGTCGCTTGGCGATGGTCATTTCACTTTTCAACTTCGACAACCTCATGCGGATTCAGGCCGCGCAGAAATTCCTCGGTTTTTTCGCGGTCGAACTGAGGATCTTCGGCCTCAATGCTGAGAAAGAAGCGATCTTGGCTGGCGCGGGCGAAATTGGGTGCATTGAAGACCGGGTGATAGGGCTGGGGCAAACCGTTGGCGATGAACATGCCAAAGGCCGAACTGAGCGCGGCAAAGAGAATGGTCAGCTCAAAGGTCACCGGGATGAACATCGGCCCGCTGTGCAAGGGCTTGCCGGCGATATTGAGTGGATAGTCGATGGCCGAGACCCAATAGCACAAGGAGTAGCCCGTAATGGCACCGAGCAGGCCAAAGGCGAAAACCAGCCAAGGCAACCTAGTGCGCGGAAAGCCGATGGCCTCGCCCAAGCCGTGGATGGGCATGGGTGAATAGGCGTCGATCTTGCGATAGCCTGCGGCAAAAGTCGCCTTAGCCGCAGCCAGCAAATCGTCGGGAGATTCAAATTCGGCCAGCAGGCCGTAGTGCGTTGATTCTTCGTGCTGCTGCATAAGTTCAATGGCTCACTTGTGGTCTCCGGAGACCAGCAGATTGCGGATCTCGTGGATGGAAATCATCGGTAGGCCGCGGATGAACAAGAAAAATAGGACGATGAACAGGCCGATGGTACCCACGTAGATGGCTATGTCCCAAATTGTCGGGTGGAACATGTCCCAAGAAGAGGGCATAAAATCTCGATGTAGGCTCGTGACGACGATGATGAAGCGCTCTAGCCACATGCCGACGTTGATGAACTGAGAAATGAAAAATAGCCAGAACATGCTCGTGCGGAAGTGTCTAAACCACAGGAGCTGCGGCACGATTATGTTGCAGACAATCAAGGCCCAGTAGAAGGGGCCGTACGGGCCATGCATGCGATTTTGCATCATATAGCCCTCAAAGACACTGGCGCTGTACCAGGCGATGAGTTGCTCCATGAAGTAGCCATAGCCTACAATCAGCCCGGAAGCCAACATGACTTTAGCCATGTTGTTTAGATGGCGCTCGGTTATGAAGTCGTCTAAGCCATAGATGAGGCGCATGGGGATCATCAAGGTCAGCACCATGGCAAAGCCCGCATAGATCGCCCCAGCGACGAAATAAGGGGGGAATATAGTCGTGTGCCATCCGGGTATGAGCCCGACGGCGAAGTCGAGACTGACGACGCTATGGACAGAGAGCACGAGGGGCGTGGAGAGGCCAGCCAGCAGGAGGGACGCCATTTCGTAGCGCTCCCAGTGAATGGCCGAACCGCGCCAGCCAAGCGCGACCACACCGTAGATGACCTGGGCGATGCGGTTTTTGGCGCGGTCGCGCAGGCTCGCTAAGTCTGGAACCAAGCCGACATACCAAAAGACCAGCGACACCGTCAAATAGGTCGAGACCGCAAAGACGTCCCAGATCAGCGGACTGCGGAACTGCGGCCAGATGTCCATGGAGTTGGGATAGGGCAACAGCCAGTAGCAGGCCAGCCAAGGCCGCCCCGTGTGAAAGAGCGGAAACTGAGCCGCGCAGAGCACGGCAAAGATGGTCATGGCCTCTGCCGCGCGGTTGATCGAGGTGCGCCACCGCTGCCGAAAAAGCAGTAAAATCGCCGAGATCAGGGTGCCGGCGTGGCCGATACCGATCCACCAGACAAAATTGATGATGGCCCAACCCCAGCCTATGGGGTTGTTGATACCCCAGATACCCACGCCCTCAAAGAGCAGGTAGGGAACGCCTATCATGAACCCGTGCAGGAGTATGAAGCCTAAAGCAAAGCAAATGAACCAAGCCAGCGGGGTGTTTTTGGTCAGGACGATCCCACTGATCTTGTCGGTGATCGAGGTGTACGAGGTCTGGCTCGGGCCGAGTTCCGATACTGGGGGGCGATAAGGCGTTTTCGCAGCTTCGGACATGCTAAGCCTCGGCAATCTTGGGATTCGGGTTTTTGATACTTGCTAAATACGTAGTGCGGGGGCGCGTGTTCAACTCGGTGAGAATGCCGTAGTTGAGCGGCGATGCCTTGAGGGTGGAGACCTGACTATTGGGGTCGTTGATGTCGCCGAAGACGATGGCTTCGGTGGGACAGGCCTGTTCGCAGGCCGTGACAATCTCGCCATCGCCTATGGTGCGACTGGCCTTTTTGGCCTCAATCCGCGCTTGATTGATGCGCTGGACGCAGTACGTGCATTTTTCCATTACACCGCGGGAGCGCGTGGTGACATCTGGGTTGCGCTGCAATTTTAAGCTCTCGGTATCGCGGTCGGCGTATTGGAGGAAATTGAAGCGCCGGACCTTGTAGGGACAGTTGTTGGCGCAGTAGCGAGTGCCGACGCAGCGATTGTAGGTCATGTCGTTGAGACCTTCGTCGCTGTGCGT
>JAJDYK010000293.1 GCA_022825185.1 Candidatus Latescibacterota bacterium
CGGCTTGGAAGAAGGCCAGACCACCATCCTCATCAAAATCAGCCACGAAGGCCATGCCGATTTTGTCTCTAAGGAAATCGAGATCCACGTCGAAGAAGGCGGTCCGGGCTCTGAGGATTCCCACGCCGATGAGGACCACGACGAGGAAGGCTAGGGCTTGCGCCGCTACGCCTTCATATCTCTTTTCTTGTTTGGCTTAGCGGTAAGATCCGCCTTCGGTAACGATCACGCGACTGGCGCTCTAGCCGGTCACGTGATCGACGCCGAAAGCGGCCAACCCGTCGAGTGGACAGTGCCTAAAAAGGGCAAGCCCGCTGGGGTTGAAGTTGCGTTTTTTTTGCCAGACCACTAAAATCAAAGATCATGCTAACGCGCAAAACGGACATCTCGCTAGGCTCGCCTTCCGCGCTGGCCCTGCTGGTGCTGACCGTGCTCTTTGCGGCTGTAAGCTGTGGCCTACCCTTCGGTCACGAGCTTTGCCACGAGGGTCACGTCGAGCCTGAGAACTGCCCGGCTTGCCTGTTGCAGAGCAGCCTATCGCTCCTTTTTTGGGGCTTGGTGCTCGCGCTCGTGACGCTGAGTGCCTCTGAGTCAAAGCCGTCCGCTCTGCGCACAGTACTGTTACCTCTTTTTTCTCCTCGCTTTACCCATCTCAACCGAGGCCCGCCCCGGTGCTAGTGCATCCACGCTGGTAAACTGCCTTAGAAGCGGTCTGAAAACCCCTCGTGCGGTCCTCTGCGGCCCATAGATGGCTTGGGTTGCCCTCGCATGGTGGGGGGCGAGACGCCCACCATCCTAGGACCTAACGGCCTGACGCGAGTTTTCAGACAGCCTCTTAGTGCGTGGGTGCCTCTCTCCAGATCCAATTCGCGTACCATTAAATTCCCGTTCTGCGCACAACGCCTTAGGTGAATTGCGCGTGGACGGTCAAACCATTGGAGACTAGCACCATGCTTAAAAGAAGTATGTCTGCGTTGAGCATTTTCGCCTTGGCCCTCTTTGTTGTTAGCTGCGGCGACGACGATAATCCCGTCGATCCTGCCCACCATGATGACCATGCCGAGGCCATCGGCCTGATCGTGCGCGATAGCGGCGCTGAAATTGTCCGCGTTGAAAGCGGTGATGTGACCGGCGAGATTGAGGTTGGCCACGGCAAGGAAACCGCTCTGCTGTCCGTGCGCTTTATCGCCGAAGACGGCGATCTCTTCACCCCAGACGAAGACGATGAATATGCCCTCGGTTGGGAAATTGCCGACGAGAGCATCGCCGAAGTCGAGCATCACGCCGAGGATGGTGCTTGGGCTTTTCACATCCTCGGCTTAGAGGAAGGCGAGACTACCATCCGCATCAAGATCAACCACGGAGACCACACCGATTTCGTCTCGCCGGAAATTGAGATTCACGTCAGAGAGGACGGACCCGGTGAGGAACACGACGAGCACGATGATGAAGGGTAAAGTGGTTAGGTCTGCTGCGGCTTTCATAGGTAAAAGCGACGCGGGACCGGACGCAAACTCCGGTCCCGTGCACTTATGTCAAGCGCAATTGGATAGCCGACAGATAAAAAACGCAAGCCGTAGAATCTGGTCCCGGCTGCTTTTGAGGTTCGTCCCTGTACTCGGCTTAGCAGTAAGTTCCGCTTGGGGCGATCAGACTGGTTCGCTAGCCGGTCACGTGATCGACGCCGAAAGCAGTCAATCCGTCGGTTGGACTACTGTCGTCATCGAGGGGCTCGAACGAGCGCGGATGAGCGATGCCGAGGGGTACTTCTTTTTCGCCAACGTCCCCTCTGGCGCGCACGTTTTGCAAAGCCTACACGTCGGCTACCGCGAGGAGCGCTTTAAGGTCGAGGTCGTCGCGGGGGATACCACCCATGTCGATCTGGTTATCGGCCACGAGTCCCTGCACGTAGAGGAGATTCTCATCGAAGGCGAACGCAAGAGCTCTGTTTCTCCACTGCAAGCACCCGAAGTCGTCTTCAGCGGCAGCAAGCTGCGGCAGAACTTGAGCCGCACCATCGCCGAGACCATCGCCTACGAGCCGGGCATTGCCCAGCGTTCGATGGGGCCGGCACCCGCGCGTCCGGTGCTGCGCGGGCTGGGCGGCGACCGCTTGCTGGTGGTCGAAGACGGCGAGCGCACCGGCGATTTGTCCGGTACCTCCTCGGACCACGCCGTGGCTATCGAGCCGATGACCACCGAGCGCATCGAGGTCGTGCGCGGTCCCCGCACCTTGCTCTACGGCTCCAATGCCTTGGCCGGAGTCGTCAACGTGGTGCGGGGGTACGTGCCCTCCGAGCGGCCCGACGGCTTCGGAGGCACGGTGACCTATCAGGGGGAGAGCGTCAACCGAGGTTTGTCCGGCGGCCTGACCCTCGAACAGGCACTAGGCCCACTGGCCCTGCGCTTCGACAGTAGTCTGCGCAATGCCGACGATATTTCCACACCGCACGGGGTTCTCGCCAATACGGACATCCGCACGGGCAATGCTTCGGTCGGCCTGAGTTTAGTGCGTCCATGGGGTCACGTAGGCGCATCCGGCAGTCTGTACGACTCCGACTACGGCATCCCTCCCGACCCAGAGGGCGGCCACCCGCACGGCGTATCCATTGATCTCCAGCGCCAGCACCTCGAAGGGCGCGGCGAAATTGTCACCGGGCCGGACTGGCTCCAGCGCCTAGAACTGCACCACTCGTTTTCGCGCTATCAGCACGGCGAATTCGAAGCTAGTGGCGACTTGGGGATGGAATTTGGCGTGCTTACGCACAACAGCGGCGCGCTAGCCCACTTGGATCGCATGGGGCCTTTTGAAAACGGTGCTATCGGTCTGTGGTACGAGTACCGCAACTATGCCGCGGCCGGGCTTAACTTCACGCCGCCGGCCGAGGAATACGCCGGTGCGCTGTTCACGTACCAGGAGTGGGAGCATGGGCCTTGGGCGGCCAATGCGGCTTGGCGCGTTGATGCCCGCCGCGTCGAGCCAAGAGAAGAGCGCGACTCGCGCCGGGTCGGCAGCATCCAGACGCGCGACTTTGCCGGTATGTCTGCCGGCTTGTCCAACCACTACCGTCCCAACTCGACCTTGACGCTGGGTACGACCTTGATGCGCACCTTTCGCGCTCCTGGTATCGAAGAGCTGTTCTCCGAAGGGCCGCATCTGGCCGCCTATTCGTACGAGGTGGGCAATGGTGCCCTCGACAGCGAACGTGGCTTGGGATTGGAGCTGTTTGTCGATTACCATCACGGAGAAGGCCATGTACACTTGGCCGTCTTCCGCAATGCGATCAATGGGTTCATTTTTCCCAAGAACAGCGGCGAGCGGAGTCTGCGGCGCGCCGATCTCTTTCTCTATCGGACTGTGGGGGAGCGCGTCCTCATGCACGGTGCCGAAGCCAACTTTGATTGGCATCTGACGGAGCCTTGGAAGGTGGCTGGCACCCTCAGCTATGTGCGCGGCTACCTTATCGATCTCAACGACGAACCTCTGCCGCGTCTGCCGCCCCTACAAGGGCACTTGGGTTTGACCTGCGAACCCACCGAGGCGCTGAGTGCGACCATTGACGTGCGCTTAGCTGCGGAGCAGAACCAGATCGGCGAGTTTGAAAAGCCTACGGAGGGCTACGCAGTACTGGATTTTTCAGGTCAGTACTATGCGGAGTGGGGGGGACGGCTGCACACCTTCTCTCTGACCTTGGAAAACGCCACTGACGCAGTGTACCGCAATCACCTCAACCGCGTCAAAGAGATCCTGCCCGAGCCAGGCCGCAATCTGCGCCTGCTGCACAAGATATTCTTCTGAGACTCAGCTCCCCGGCTGTCACTCGTTGAGCGTGCGGGCGAAGAGGATATCCGAGCGGGTGACGGCCCCTTCGCTGTGGGTTGTCACCGAGACGGCGATGGTGCGCTTGCCGGTGTCCAAGGAGAAGTCGGGGTGGTGGTTCTGCTCGGTGATGGTGCGGGTCAGGTGGTTGAGGAACGAGGTGATGTCCTTGAAGTTGGCAAAAACGAAGTCGCGCGAGATGATGATGTCGTCGCGGCTCCAGCCTTCTAGCGTTTGCAATTCGACATCTACTTCGGCAGCAGTGAGGGTGGTTTTGTCTTCGGTCATGGCGGATTGGCTCCTGTGGTTAAGATGTGTTGGAGGCGGTCGGCGATGATTTCGGCTTCGCCGTCTAAGAGGGTTTGTGGCCCGACGCTGAGGGAGGTATTGCCGCCGCTGACGAGGATCGACGGCTCGCCTTCTTCGAGTGCGCGCACTACGTCGCTGGCCGAGTGGGGGGCCGAGTCGTCAAAGTGCAGATGCACTAGTGGAGAGGCCGGCGGAAATTTGTTCTCGTAGGCTTTGGTGAAACGGGCTTCAATACCGGCGATGCCTTCGACGGCCTCGGCGACGATCCGACAGCGGCGTTCCCACTCGGCGACGAGCGCCGTTTCGTCCATTTCAAAGAACAGTTCGACGGCGCGGAGCAGGCCGCAGATTTCCTCTTTGCCTACCTTCATGCCGCGGCCGATGGCCGAGTGCGGGTTGGAGTTGAGGTGGCACGCGGCAATCAGGTCTTTGCGCCCCAAGATCAGGCCCGATGACTGCGGCCCGAACAGGCCCTTGCCGCCGCTGAAGACGGACAGGTCGCAGCCCATGGCTGGCAGGTCGGTCAGGTTGGAGCGCGGCGGCAATTGCGCGGCCGCATCGACGATGACCGGCACGTTGCGCTCGTGGGCAGCGGCGACGAGCGCGGGCAGTTCGGACAGGGGCTGGCTGCCGAGGAAGTACACTACCGCTGCGGTCTTGGGACCGATGCCGGCGACGTAATCGTCGAGCGTCACGGCCTCTGTGGTCCCCACTTTGACCAGTTCACCGCCGCTGAGGCGAAAGCCTTGGTGGACGTAGTAATGCGAATCGACCAAGCTGATGACGAACTGGTTGGGCCGATCTCCGACGTCGGGAAGCTGGGCAATGGCGCGGGTGTCAGTGCCGGTCAGGCAGGCCGCACCAGCCAAGAGCATACCGCCAGCCGCGCCCGATGACACAAAGGCCGCTTCTGCGCCGGTGAGCGCGGCGATGCGGGCACCGGCTTTTTCGTGCAGCTCGTTGAGATGGACGAATTGGCGCGACGCTTCGGCCATGGCCTCGACCACGGGCGCGGGCATGATGGAGCCGCCGAGCGTGGTGATGGTACCGCGAGCGTTGATGAAAGGGCGCAGGCCGAGGCGTTGGTACAGGGTGGGCATGTGTAGGTCCTTAGGGAAACGGTAGGGGCGGTTCGCGAACCGCCCCTGCGCAACATAAGTAAATAAAAAGAAAGCGGGCGGGATGAAACACCCCGCCCGCTTTTATATGTGCACCAAGCGGCCCTTAGTGCATGTGGCCGTGGCCGTGGCCGTGACCGGCAGCCGCTTCTTCTTCCTCCTCCGGCTCCTCGGCCACCAAGGCGTCGGTGGTCAGCAAGAGGGTGGCGATGCTAGCGGCATTGCTGAGCGCGGTGCGCACGACCTTGGTCGGGTCGATGACGCCCATGGACACGAGGTCGCCGTATTCTTCGCTTTGGGCGTTGAATCCGTACGCGCCCTCTTTGCTGGCGACTTCCGCGACGATGACCGCGCCTTCGTGCCCGGCGTTGTCGGCGATCTGGCGCATCGGCTCCTCCAAGGCGCGCCGCACGATGCGGACGCCAGTGTTCTCGCCTTCGGTCTCGCCAGAGACAGAGTCCAGCCCGGCGATGGAGCGCACAAGGGCGACGCCGCCCCCGGGCACCACGCCCTCCTCGACTGCGGCACGGGTCGCGTGCAGTGCGTCCTCGACGCGGGCCTTTTTCTCCTTCATCTCGGTCTCGGTGGGCGCGCCGACCGCAATGACAGCCACGCCGCCGGCCAGCTTGGCCAGCCGCTCCTGCAACTTCTCGCGGTCGTAGTCCGAAGTGGTCTCGTCGATCTGGTTGCGGATCTGCTCGACCCGGCCCTTGATGTCAGCGGTCTTGCCCTCGCCCTCGACGATGGTGGTGTTGTCCTTGTCGATGGAGATGCGCTTGGCCTGGCCGAGATCGGTCAGTTGGACGCTTTCGAGGTTGATGCCCAAATCCTCGGTGATTACGGTGCCGCCGGTGAGGGTGGCAATGTCTTGGAGCATGGCCTTGCGGCGGTCGCCGTAGCCAGGGGCCTTGACCGCGGCCACCTGCAAGGTGCCGCGAATTTTGTTGACCACCAGCGTAGCGAGGGCCTCGCCCTCTACATCCTCGGCGATGACCAACAGGGGCTTGCCGGCCTTGCTGACCTTTTCGAGCAAGGGCAGGAGGTCCTTGAGGTTGGAGATTTTACTCTCGTGAATCAGCAGATAGCAATCCTCCAAGGAGGCTTCCATGTTCTCCTGATCGGTGACGAAATAGGGCGACAGGTAGCCGCGGTCGAACTGCATACCCTCGACCACGTCGAGAGTAGTGTCCGTGCTCTTGGCTTCCTCGACGGTGATGGTGCCGTCCTTGCCGACCTTGTCCATGGCTTCGGCAATTAGCTGGCCGATGTTGCTGTCGCCGTTGGCGGAGATGGTGCCGATTTGCTCGACCTCGGAGTGATCTTGGACGGTCTTGCTCTGGGCTTTGAGGCTTTTGACCACCTCGGCGACGGCTTGGTCGATGCCGCGCTTAATCTCCATGGGGTTGTAGCCCGAAGTGACGGCTTGCAGGCCCTGGACGTACATAGCTTCGGCGAGGACGGTGGCAGTGGTGGTGCCATCGCCGGCCACATCGCTGGTCTTGGAAGCGACCTCCTTGACCATTTGCGCGCCCATATTTTCATAGGCGTCGGGCAGCTCGACCTCTTTGGCGACGGTGACGCCGTCTTTGGTGACGGTGGGCGAGCCCCAGCTTTTGGCCAAGACGACGTTGCGGCCCCGGGGCCCGAGCGTCACCTTGACGGCCTTGCTGAGCTGTTGGACGCCGGAGAGGATGCTCTCGCGGGCGTCTCTGCGAAAGGCAATCTGTTTGGCAGCCATAAGTATTGTACCTCCCTTAGGCTACAACGGCGAGGATGTCATCTTCGCGCATAATCAGATATTCTTCGCCCTCGATCTTGACCTCGGTGCCCGAGTATTTGCCGATGAGGACCTTGTCGCCCACGCTCACTTCCAAGTCGACGCGCGCGCCGTCTTCAACGCGCCCAGGGCCGACAGCGACGATCTCGGCTTCTTGGGGCTTTTCTTTGGCCGTGTCCGGGATGATGATCCCACCGACCTTCTGCTCTTCGGCCTCGTCGAGACGCTTGGCTAACACGCGGTCGGCGAGGGGCTTAATATTGATAGTGGCCATGATTTGCTCCTCCTTTTAGGGTAAAATGGCTATGGGATGCTATATGCAAAGTTCGTGCCAATGGACGAAAATTTTGCTAGTGCTTTGTTTATAAAGCACTTATGCCGTATCTTGACACAGGGCAGCAAACGAACGTTTTCCCATATTGATAATATATCTAAAAAATAAGGGTAAAAAATATATATAAGTATATTAAAAATAATTTATTGTGGTATTTTCTCTAAATGAAAATAGAAAACTCTAATTCTCATTATGAAAAATTGAGGGATAATGAACTGGGATGATCAGCGAGTTGTGCTTACTGGGGCCAGCAGCGGCATCGGTCGCGCCTTGGCTCTCGTGCTAGCCGAGCGCGGGGCGCGCTTGGTGTTGGTGGCGCGCCGCGCTCAGGCGCTAGCAGAATTGGGAGCGGCCATTGAAGAAAGCGGCGGTCGCCAGCCGTTGGTGGTGCCGTGCGACGTAGGCGATCTGGCTCAAGTCAGTGCTTTGCATGCCGAGGTGGAGGCGAAATGGGGTGGAGCCGACGTGCTGATCAACAACGCGGGTCGGGGGTATTACCGCTCGTTTGCCGACGCGGATGTGCGCGAATACGAGGCCGTGGTGCAGACGAACCTGCTCGGCGTCATCTACTGCACCCGCGCCTTTCTGCCGGGTATGCTAGCGCAAGGGCGGGGCCGGTTGGTCTTCATATCGAGTATTGCTGGCGAATTTCCCGTGCCCAAACACGCCGTGTACAGCGCGACAAAATTCGCCTTGAACGGCTTGGCCGAAAGCCTCGACTACGAGCTGGCACCCGAGGGCATTGGCGTCCACTTGGTAGGGCCGGGCTTGGTGCATACCGAGTTTGCCGAGCGGGCCGGTTCTAAGCATCTGCCCGTGCAGAAAAAATTCGCCAAGTCGGCAGAGGAAGTGGCCGAAGCCATCGCCGACGCCGTGGCCGCGGGCAAGCACAAGAGCGTCCCAGACGCTGCTGCGCTTTTGCTGATCAAGCTGCGCCAGCACTTGCCTCGCTTGACGCGGTTCGCTTTTAGGAGGGTTTGCCGCAGGCTATAGGCCGTGCGGTAGGGGGCGGTTTCAAACCGCCCCCTACTGGGCGGTGTACCCGCCATCGACGACAAGGGTCGATCCGGTGGTAAAGCCAGATGCTTCTGAGGCAAAGTATAGGACGGCCGTGGCCAATTCGGCCGGTTCGCCCCAGCGGTCCATGGGGACCTTGGCGATCATTTCGCGCGCCTTGGCCGGGTCTTGCAACAGGATGGCGTTGATCGGGGTGATAAAGGGGCCGGGGCAGATGGCGTTGACGGTGATCCCGTGCGCTGCCCATTCGAGGGCGAGGGTCTTGGTGAGCTGGACGATGCCGCCTTTGCTCGATGCATACGGCGTGCGGTCGGCGATTGAGACCTGAGACACGGTGGAGCCGAGGTTGATGACGCGGCCGTAACCGCGCTCGATCATCTGCGGCCCTACGGCTCGGCAGTAGTACATCGGGCCGGTGAGGTTGATGGCGATGACCGCGTCCCAATCCTCGTCGCGTAACTCGACGATCGGGCTGCGAATGTTGATGCCAGCATTGTTGACCAGAATGTCGATGGGCCCCAAGGCGTCGTTGGTTTGGCGCACCGAGGCTTCCACTTGGGCGCGGTCGGCCGCGTCGGCTTGGAAAGCGAGCACGCGGCCGTTGGTGTGAGTACTGATTTGCGCGGCTGCGGCGCGGGCTTCTTCCAGATTGCGGCTGGTAAGGGCTACGTCGGCACCGGCCGCGGACAACGCGCAGGCCATAGCTTCGCCGAGGCCCTTGCTGCCGCCCGTCACCAAGGCCGTGCGGCCCTTGAGGCTGAAGAGGTCGAGCGAGGAAGGCGGAATCATCATAGCGAGGACCAGCCTTCGGCCTCGACCATGGACTTGGCGAGGTCGCCCAGCTCGGCGACTAGCTCAGCTTGATCTTGGGCGCGGGCCTTATTGGTGATCTGCATGGTTAGGGCGATCAGCCCCAAGCCGAAGATTCGCTGCAAGCTCTGCGGCGAGTCTGGTTCAAGGTCGGGAATCAGCTCGGACAGGCGGTTGAGCAGGTCGCGGTGCTCGGCGGGAATTTCAATGACTTCCAAGGACATAGCGGCGTTAAAAGTAACGCACGGCCTAGTTGCGGTCAAAGTGGACTGTGATTTGTGGGATTTGTGGGATTTACAGGATGAAAAGCCGTGGTTAAAGTTCGACATCGCGGGCGACAAAGTCTTCGCCATCTTGGGCGATGCGGCTCCAAGGAGTATCGGGATCGTGGTCCCAAGCCACGATCCACTCTTGGGCGGCGGCTTCGGCGGTAAATTGCTGTTTGCGGGTCAAGGTCTGGTAGGGGAACATGTCGTAGGCCATGTTCCAATAGGGCCGCAAATGGGGGCGCGTGGGGATTAGTTCCCCGGGATAGACGAGGGTGTGGCCGCCAGCTTCGAGGCGAAAGCCCTGATGGGCGCGGGTGTGGCCGCCGGTGACAAAAGCCGTTAGGCCGGGAAGCAATTCGTCGTCGCCGTCGAGGAAGCGCAGCTCGACTTGGCGGGCGAGAGCGTGGAGCTCTTCGGGCCGATAGCTGCTTCGCATGGTGCTGCGGCCGGCCAAGGCGTCGTCCCATTCACCGCGCTGCACCGCGTGGACGGCGTTGGGAAAGAGCGGGGCTAGGCCCGCAGGCTCTTTGACGAGACAGCCGCTGAAGTGGTCGAAGTGCAGGTGGGTGAGCGCGACCATGGTGATCGCCTCCGGGGCCACGCCGACGGTCGCGAGCGAGCCGCGCAGCGTATGCGCGCCGTCCATGCCGTACATGGTGCGCTCGCGCGGAGAGAAGCGCTCGCCGAACCCGGCGTCGAGCAGCACGAGCTCGCGTCCCGTTTTTAGGAGCAGGCAGTTGCACGACAGGCGTATGCGGTTGTGCTCGTCGGGGGTGGTGGCGCGCTGCCACAGAACCTTGGGCACCAATCCGAACATGGTCCCTCCGTCGAGGCGAAAGTCGCCGCCGGGCAGGTGTACGGCCTCTGCGTCGCCTAGGTCGAGGGTGTACATCATATGTGGACGAGGACCTCGACGCCCTCGGTGGCAAATTGGCAGCGCATCTCGCGCAGGCCCTCTTGGGCCATAGTTGTGCGCAGCTTGGCGTGGTGTTCAGCCGGGCAATAGAACATGAGGAAACCACCGCCACCGGCCCCTAGCAGCTTGCCGCCGAGAGCACCGGCGGCGCGACCGGCCGCGTACCAGTGGTCGATATCCGCATTGGATATCTGTTGCGTCCGCTGCTTTTTGGCCAGCCAGTGTTCGTGGAGCAATTCGCCGAAGCGGTCCAGCGCATCCCGTTCGAGCGCCTCCTTGATCTGGTAGCCGATTTGCTTGGTCTGATGTAGGCTGTCTAAGACCCGGTCGTCGCCTTGTTGGGTGTCCTGATTTTGCTGGGCGAGGATGTCCGAACTCTCGCGCCGGATGCCGGTAAAAAAGACCAGCATGTTGGCGGCTAGAGCCTCGGCGGTGGGCGCGGAGATCGCTAGGGGCGAGACGGCGACGCGACCGCTGGTGTCGATGTCGAGGCAAGTCAGGCCGCCGAAGGTGCCCAAGTAGTGGTCGTGTTTGCCCGCTGGCTGGGCGGCCCGCACCGTTTCGATATAGTGGGCTTCCTCGGCTAGCGCTTGGGGAGAGGGCTGTTCGCGCTTATAGGCGTGGAGTGCGGCCAACAGTGCTACGGTGAACGCGCCTGACGACCCCAAACCCGTGCGTCCCGGCACGTCGGACATCGCGCTTACTTCGATCCCGCGCTCGATCCCGGCGTGGATCAGGGCTTCGCGCAGCAGGGGGTGTTGGATTTGAGCGGGCGCATCGACCTTTTCGGTCTGCGAGTACTTGACGCGAATGAAGTCTTCTACCTTGAGGTCGTTGAGCTGGATATAGACGTATTTGTCGATGCCGACACTGAGTACAAAGCCGCCGTAGTGGGTGTAATAGGAGGCTAGGTCGGTGCCGCCGCCGCCGAGAGGGATGCGCAAGGGCGCTCTGGTGATGATCAAACTAGCCTCGTTTCAGGGAAGGGCAAAAGCGCCTGAGTCCACGCACTGACAGGCTTGGCAGTAGCGCTCCGGCGTATCGGTCGAAAGGAGCTGACCTTGCATGGGATGTCCGAGCAGGGGACGGCCGGCGGCGAGCAAGTCGGCGAAGACCTCGCTGAAGTCGCAGGGGGCGTCCGGCGGGATGCGGTCGAGGATTTCGGGTTGGAGGGCGTAGATTCCGGCGTTGACCCAATAGTTGGTGAATACTTGGTCGGGCCGCGGTTTTTCTATGAAACGAGTGATGCGATTGCGTGCGTCGAGGCCGATGATGCCCCGCGTGGTCGGGTCGTCCATCCACAAGAGTCCGATGCTGGCGATTTCGCCCTCGCGCTGGTGGGTTTGCCACAAGTCGCCTAAGTCGAAGTTAGTCAGGTTGTCTCCGTAGTACAGTAAAAAAGGGCCGTCGAAGAAGTCGGCAACTTGCCGCACAGCGCCAGCGGTGCCTAGTAGCTCGTCCTCCAGCGAATAGGTAATCGACACGTTCCAGGCCCGACCATGGCCAAAATAGTCGGTGATGGCTTGGGGTAAGTGGTGGAGGTTGATGACGAGGTCGTCGAATCCGTGCCGCGCCAACAGACATACGACGTGTTCGAGCAGAGGTTTGTCGGCAAAGGGGACCATCGCCTTGGGAAGCTCGTTGGTGAGCGGGCGCAGGCGCGTGCCGCGCCCGGCGGCTAGGATCATCGCCTTCACGCGCTCGCTCGGCGAAGGACGTTGGCGGCTCGCATATTCGCTTGGGCCGCGGCGTAGAAGTCCGCGAGGTTGGGTTGCTCTTTGACCCACTCGATGTATTCGCCAATAGTCTGTTCAAGCGGGACCTCGGGCTGCCAGCCGAGGGCTTGCAGGGCCGCGCCAGAGGAGACGGTGTGGCGGGTGTCGCCGAAGCGATATTCGCCGCTTACGAGCGGTTCGATGGCCTGCCCGGCGATGCGCGTTACTAGCTGGGCGTATTCGAGGACGGTGGTGCCGCGCTGGCCGGCGACATTGAAGGAGTGGAAATTGGCACGCTCGTCTTCGAGACAGAGGACATTGGCGCGGGCCACATCGCCGACATAGACGTAGTCGCGCAGCGATTGGCCGTCCTCGTAGCAGACGGGGGGCTGGCCGTGCAGGACGCGGAGGGCAAAAATGCGGCCAATGCCCGAGTAGGCATTGAAAAAGGAGTTGCGCGGCCCTTGGACGATGGAGTAGCGCATGTTGACCGTGGGAATGTCGTATTTGCGGCCGAGGCTGAAGGAGGTCAGTTCGGCTGCGTATTTGGAGATTCCATAGGGAGTGTGGGGGTTGACGGTGTCTTCGGTAATGGGCAGGTGTTCGAGTTCAGCGGTGCAGTGAGGGCAGCGGACTTCCCACTCGGCTCTGGCTAGCTGTGCGTCGGGGCGGGCGTCGGGATAGACGACGCCGTGCTCGGCACAGCGGTACTTGCCCTCGCCATAGACGGCTTGAGACGAGGCTAGGACGACTTTCCGCACGGGCAGCTTCTCGGCGACGATCAGTTCGTAGAGCAGGGTGGCACCGACGGTGTTGACGTGGTGGAAGGTGGAGAAGTCGGGCATGTAGTCTTGGTAGGCCGCTAGATGAATGACGCCGTCGATGCCGTCGAGCGCGGCTAGCCAGTCGGCGCGTTGACGCACGTCGCCGCGCATCTTTTCTACGCCTGCGGGCAAATAGGTGGGCCAGCCTTCGGGGTGGACTCGCTCCTGTAGGGAGTCGAGGATGCGGACGCGATAGCCCGCGGCGACGAGGCGATCTACGGTGTGCGAGCCGATAAAGCCGGCGCCGCCTGTGACTAGAATGTGGCGCATGAGTTGGCTCTAAGATAAATAGGGGGCGAAATCCCGGCCAAATGCGTCGCGGTTGACAGAAAATCGCCGTTATGCGGATTTTCAGAGGTCGCAGTGAATATTGAACGGACGAAACAGAGAATGCGCTACGCACCCAAGATAGCCCTTGCACTGGTCAGCTTAGTCCTCGGGATCGTGCTGTGCGAGTTGGCGTTGAGCTTCTTGCATCCGCAGCTCTTCCGCCGGCCTCCCGTCTGGCGCTACGATTCCGAACTGGGTTGGAGCCACATCCCGGATGTCGTCGGTCGCTTGGTCACGCCGGAATTCGACGTGGAGATGCGGATCAATAGCATTGGGTTGCGCGACCGCGAGTTTGCGGATGCAAAGGCCGCAGGCGTTCGTCGCGTGGCTCTGTTCGGCGACTCATTTGTCGAGGGGTGGGGCGTTCCTATAGAAGCCGCTGTCAGCCGCCAACTTGAAGCCTGTCTCCAGCGGGAAGAGGCCGCGGTGGAGGTGGCTAACTTTGGGGTGGCTGGCTACGGCACCGACCAAGCCTTGTTGTTTTTCGAGCAACAGGGGCCGCGCTTTGGGGCCGATGAGGTGGTGCTCTTTTTTTACGGCAACGACCTGTGGAACAATGCTTCGCGCCGGGGCATTGGTGCCGAGCGGGGCTTCAAACCCTACTTCCGGGTGCGGGGCAACGGGCAACTCGCGCTCGCGGGCGTCCCGGTAAAGGAGTCGAGTTTTTGGCGACAGCCCTCGGATTCTTTGCCCCTTACGGTGCGATTGGAACGCTACTTTTCGCAGCACTGGCACTTGTACCGGCTGGTGCAAAAGGCGTGGCAGCCGGAGGTGCCGCGCGGGCAGCAGCAGGATTTTTACGCGGGTCTGTACGGCGCGGATGCGCGCTTTGCCCCGGCTTGGGAGCTGACGGGCCGCATCCTCGCGGCCTTTAAGCGCAGCGTCGAGCAGCACGGCGCGCGCCTGACCGTCGTGTACGTGCCGTCAATCGTCCAGGTAGAAGAGGACAACTGGCGCGCCAAGCGCGAGCTGTACGGCCTGATCGGCGAGTTTGACCTGAGCAAGCCCAATGCCAAGCTAGCTGGTTTTGCCGAGGAGTACGAATTCGCGCTGATCGACTTGCTCGACGAGTTCAGGGAAAAGGCCCAAACCCAAACTTTGTATTGGCGCGATAGCCACTGGAACGAGGCTGGCCACGCCTTGGCGGCCGAGCGGCTCTGCGCGCATCTGCGGAGGCCCTAGTGGAGTGGCGCAAGGATCTAGGTGCGGTGGGGCTGCTTGGGGCGGCGGTGGCCATTTTCTTTTGGCCGGCCACTGCGCTGGAAGGGGCGTTTTTCGTGCAGGACGTGATGGTGCAAAACTACCCGTTCCGCGACTTCTTCGCCCGCGCTCTCCGCGAGGGCCAATTGCCGCTGTGGAATGCGGCCATCAACTGCGGCTTCCCCCTGTTTGCCGAAGGTCAAGCCGGGCCGCTGTATCCGCCCAATGTGATTTTGGCGTTGCTCCTGCCTACTTGGGCTGCGCTCGACTGGAACATTGTCTTGCACCTGTGGTTGGCGGGCGTGGGCATGTACGCGCTGGTGCGCGCTTTTGGCGCTGTGCGGCCGGCCGCGCTGTGCGCCGGGCTTTGCTACGCCCTGAGTGGATACATGGTCGTGCGGGCCATGTCGCCCAACTTCATCGACGTATGCGCTTGGTTGCCGCTGCTGTTTTGGCTCGTCGATCGCATCCTGAAGCGAGGGCACTTTTTTTACGTATTGCTCTTCGCGTTGGTGATTGGCTTGCAACTGCTGGCCGGGCATCCCCAAGCTGCCCTGTACGGGGCCGTTGCAGTCGCGGGCTACTGGCTCTATCGGAGTTGGGTGCAGGGCGCGGGATGGGTCGCTTGGCTGATGCTAGTCGGCGCATTAGTACTGGGGACAGGATTAGCCGCAGTCCAGCTAGTACCTACTGCCGAATTAGTGCAGCTATCCAATCGTGGGGCTGGCTTGTCGTGGGCCAGTTTTGTAGCGATGTCGCTGCCGCCCGAGCGGCTGGCTACCTTGTTGTGGCCCAACTTGTTCGGCAATTCGGCGCACGGCACGTACGGGAGCCGAGAGATAGGGTTCTTCATCCAACTCTGCGCGTACGTCGGCGTGGTGCCTCTGTTGTTGGCTTGGGCGGCCCTGCGCGAGCGGCGGGATGGCCAAGTCGGTTTTTTTGCTGCGCTCGCCCTTGTCGGGTTGGTGCTCGCACTGGGCAAATACACGGCCATCTTCTCTTTCTTCTATCAGATTCCGGGCTTTAGCCTGTTCCGCATTCCCACGCGCTCTTTGTTGTGGTTTGCTTTGGGGGCCTCCGTGCTCTGCGGTCTCGGCCTCGACCAAGTATTGCGCCGCGAGCGTCCGCGGCCCGCGAATGGTTGGCTGTTGGCTGTAGTACTCGGAGTGGCCAGTGTGGGGCTGCTATGGGTCAGCGGGATCGCGCTCTTTGGCGACAGTTCAGAACCAACGCGCTACATCCACCACTTGCGCGGCGACGGTCTGCGGCTTGTGGGGGCGTTGATAATCGGTGTGTGGTTGCTTGGTCGGCGGGCGCGGCGAGCCGCAGCGTGGGCTGCGCCCGTGGCTATTTTCGTCGAGCTGTACAGTTTTGGTGCGGATTTTAACGGCACTATAGAGCCAACTGCGTACACTGAGACTCCGGCGACGGCCCGCGAGATTTTGGCCGACCATACGGCTGCTGCGCCGCCGCGGATCGTCAGCTTGGTCAACGAGCGAAACTCGCCGTTTGACTGGCACGGGGGCTGGGCCTACGACTTGGAGTCCTATCGGCGTTATAACGAGACCTTGCGGATGTATTCAGGGGGGCTATACGGTGTGGCCAACGCGCTGCCGGGGTGGAGTCCGCTGCATCTGTATCGCCACGGGGAATTTGCTCGCGGTTATCCGGCGTTTGCCGCCTTGGCTGGCGTGGAATACGCAGTGCGCTACAGCCGCGATGGGGGCTTTGAGGTGCAGCGGCTGCCTACGGCCTTGCCACGCGCGTATGTGGTGGGCCAGTTCCACCTCGCCAACAGCCCGCGAGCCGGGTTGAGTTATATGGCTCGCGGGTTTCCCATGCGGCGCGAAGTAGTATTAGAGGAAGTGCCGGTCGCCTCGATTGGGTCGGGCGGAGCGGCGGAGCTCGTTCGCTACGATGACGAGGAAGTCGCCGTGGCTCTTGCCGACTCGGCCGGGGGAATTTTGGTCTTGAGCGATACGTATTATCCGGGCTGGCGGGCCTTTGTCGATGGGGTTGAGCGTCCGATTCTGCGCGCCAATCACGTGTTCCGCGCCGTAGTGATCCCAGCCGGGGCGCGAGAGGTCGTCTTTTCGTACGAGCCGGATAGTTTCCGCTATGGCTTACTGGTCAGCGTGGCCGCGGCAGCGCTCTTGTTGGGGCTAGCTTGGGGCGGTCGGCGGCTGATCTTGCCGCCGGTGCAGGACCTACCAGCGGATGCAGGGGCGCAGTGGAGGGTCTGGGCCGCGCTGGGAGCTTTGGTTTTCGTGCTCCACGGGATAGCCACGCAGGGGCCTTTGTGGAGCGAGTGGCTTGAACGCTTGCGGTTGGGGTTGGGGTCGTGAGGGCTGGGATTGTCGGGCTAGCCACAGGAGTTGCCGCGCTCGTGGTCTATGGGATGACGCTGTGCCCGACCGTGTACGTGGAGGGGAGTGGTGAGTTGATCGGCGCGGCCTACAAATTGGGGACGGCGCATCCGACCGGGTATCCTCTGTTCTGCCTCAGCAGCCGCTTGCTGGCGCTGGCGCTGCCGTGGGTTAGTCCGGCTATGGCGATTAATGTCTCATCGGCCCTGTTTGCCGCGGCCTGTTGCGGAACCTTGGCGGCTGTGCTCTACGGGCGCGGAGTGCGTCCTGTGGTGGCTTTGGCTGCGGCCTTGGCACTGGCGTTTTCGCGCACCTTTTGGTCTCAGGCCGTCATCGCTGAAGTTTATGGCTTGGCCCTGTTGCTGGTGGTCTTGGTTTTGGCCCAAGCCCTTAGAGTGTGTGAGCGCAAGGAGCCACGCCAAGTGCTCCTCTTGGGCTGGCTCATGGGATTGGGGCTGACGGCCCACTTGATGCAGGTACTCGTCTGGCCGGGCGTGGTCGCGGTCTTGGTTTGGCGTTGGCCCGCGCTGTGGCGTCGGCCCTTGTTGCTGGCGCAGGGGATGCTCGCTGTGCTGGGTGGGTACAGCTTGGTGGCATACTTGCCGCTGCGCAATGGCCGGGGGGCGGGGTTCCATTGGGGGCCGCTCGGCGACCTAGAGGCTCTGTGGCAGCACTTGAGCGGCGCGCTGTATCGCTCGTCGTTTTTTTCTTTGCCCTTAGAAGGTATGCTGCTCAATGCCCAGCGCTGGTTGGAGCAGGCGGCAGGCGAGTTTCACTTCGCATTAGTGCCGTTGATTGCTTGGGGTGGGTGGGTGACTTGGCGGCGCGATCTCAGTGTGTTCGTCTTGGTTGGAGGGGCAATCGCCTGTAATTTGATCGCTGCGCTCAACTACCACCGCGATCCCAATGGCTTGCCAGTGTTTTACTTGCTCAGCATAGTGGGGTTGGCCGTGTGGTTGGGCATGGGGTTGGATGCGTTGGCTAGTCGGGTGCGGCCGCTCGTCTCGGTGCCGCTCGCCGCGCTCGTCGTCGCCTTGGGGCTAACCGCGCACTACGAGGCATCCGACCGCAGCGAGAATTGGGTCGCCGATCGCTATGGCCGCGACATTCTCGCCGATTTGCCCGAGGGCGCGATCCTGATTACCGAGGGGGACGATGCGGCCTTTGTGCTCGACTACCTGTTGCGGATAGAGGGCTTGCGCCCGGATGTGACCCTGTACAACCGCATGGGGAGGGGGACGGATGTACTCGCTTGGAGCGAGCACGCGCTGACGCCGCTAAGGCGGGAGCAATTGCGCTGGCGGCGCGAGGCCGCATTGGCTCGGGGCGAGCGGCCCCTTTTTTATTTAGTCCCGCGCCG
>JAJDYK010000210.1 GCA_022825185.1 Candidatus Latescibacterota bacterium
GCTACCATCGGCCTCGGTAACATCGCCGGCGTCGCCATTGCCGTCAGCTTGGGCGGGCCGGGTGCGGTCTTCTGGATGCTCCTGACCGCCTTATTCGGCATGTCCTCCAAGCTGGCTTCCTGCACCCTAGCCGTCATGTACCGCAAAATTCACCCCGACGGCCGCATCTCCGGCGGGCCGATGTACTACCTAGAGCACGGACTTGCCGGTAAAGGACTCAAGTCGCTGGGCCGCGTCTTCGCCATTTTGTTCGCCATTTTCACCATTGGTGGCTCCCTCGGCGGCGGCAACATGTTCCAAGTCAACCAGACGGTCGAGATCCTCACCACTGTATCCCCGGCTGTAGGGGAATACAACTGGGCCTTAGGCATCCTCTTCGCCGTGTTGATCTCCTTGGTCATCATCGGCGGCATCAAGCGGATCGGCCGCGTCACCTCGCGGATTGTGCCCTTCATGTGCCTACTCTACGTGGCCGCCTCCCTCATCATCATTCTGTCGAACATCACCCAAGTGCCCGCCATGATCGCGACCATTTTCCGCGAAGCCTTCTCGCCGCAGGCCCTGTACGGCGGCTTTTTAGGCGTCCTAGTCGTCGGCATCAAGCGGGCAGCCTTCTCCAATGAGGCTGGCCTTGGCTCGGCGGCTTTTGCTCATGCCGCCGCCAAGACCAACGAGCCAGCGCGCGAGGGCATGGTCGCGATGATCGGCCCATTCATCGACACGATCGTGATTTGCTTGATGACCGCTTTGGTCTGCATGATTACCGGGGTGTACACCGATCCTCAGTTCCAAGCGAGTGAAGGCTTTATCGTCGGGGCCAAAATGACTTCCGCGGCCTTTGATTCGTTCCTGCCCGGCGCCCGCTACGTCCTCGCCATTGGCGTCATGCTCTTTGCCTACTCGACCATGATTTCGTGGTCGTACTACGGGGAGCGAGCGTGGGAATACCTATTCGGCAGTCGCTTCAACCTAATCTTCCGGGTCATTTTCGTCGTCTTTGTCGTCTTCGGCTCGGTCGTCACGCTCAAAAACGTGCTCGACTTTACCGATATGCTCATCTTGAGCATGGCCTTCCCCAACATCATCGGCGGCATCATCCTCAGCCCGCAGATCAAGGCGTGCTTGCAAGATTACTGGGGTCGGCTGAAAAGCGGCGAGATGCAGCGCTATAAGTAGGGTTCAGGGGGCGTCTCCGCCTTCCAACCACTCGCGGTCTGCGGCCAAGTAAATCTCCTCGACCTCCAGGTCGGCAAAGGCCGCAGACCACCGCTGCCAATCCGCCCGTTCTTCCTGTTCCTGCACCCGCAGCCGAACTACGAAGGCAAAGCGATTGAGCGCAAACGTCAGCGTGGTAACCTTGCCCCCTCTCAGCTCAACATCTACCTGTTGGGTCTGCCCGCCGTAGCTCAACTCGACCCAGTGCTTGCCAGCCGGCAGATTGTGGAAAAGCAATCCCTGATAGCCACGCTTGAGCAATTCGAGCGAGTAACGGCCGTCCAAGCGCACCGCGATATCCTCGGTGATCTCACTGCCGATGGGGGCTACCACCAAAGCCAGCCAAGCGTCGAGATCGTCGAATAGAAACTCATCGGCCGCGGCGGTGGCGATGGCTAAGGGTGCTTCTTGTACCATGGCCACGGGCCTTTGCTCCGGCGTCCAAGCTGGCGGCGGCAGTTGGGGGGTGATGCCGCTTTTGCGCGTCAGCGCATACACCAAGATGTTGGTCCCCGCCATCAGCGCGTAGGTCGAAATCCCCGTAGCTTCGCCTTCCGTATTGAAGCTGGCTCGCCACTTCCCCTCGAACCCCAAGTCGCTTAACACGGCGACCAACTCGCCGTCCAGTTCAACGCCCCACAACCCCTCCGAAGGATGCAGCGGCCCGGCTTCCTGCTCGGCTGCGGCCCCAGATAAAATGGTTGCTTGCTCTTCCTGCAAGGCCAAAAGATCATTTCGATTGTTGGTTGGATAATACCAAGAGCGGTTGCCCTCCGCATACCTGCTGCGCGACCGGTCCTCGCCGGGGAAGCCGCCACCGAATTCGTAAAAGGAGTGATATAGCGGATGTGAGGTCGGGATGGGTGCCAAACGCGCCTCAGACCCCAAAATCTCGCGCAGTTGGTCCTTCATTTCGCGCAAATAGCGGTTGGTGCCATCGATAAACAGGAACCCTCCCTCGCGCAGATAACGGCCCAAAAGCGCCTTCTCCTCCGCACTGAACTTGGTTAGAAGGTTCGGGTCATAGGCGGACAAGGTGTCTTCAAAAAGGAAGTGAATGGGATCCTTGAGCAGTTGCTCCGACACAAAATACTGGTAGGTCTGGTCCCGCACCTGCGCCAGCAGATGGGTGTAGTCGCGCACGTAGCGACTCAAAGCATCGAGCGCACCCCGACCCGAACCAGCCCCATAGACGCGCAACTGGGTGAAGTTCACGTAGCCAGACAAGTCCCGCCGCGTCGCCCGACTGGGAATGACCGCGGCGTGATCCTTGTTCGCCCGAGCCATGTCCTCTAGCCGCAACAGATCCATCGAGGCAACGCCCATGCTATCAGCCAAACCCAACGACGAGGGCGAAATCATCTCTACGCGCTCCAAGATCGGCGCATCTTCCTTCGCGCCGACGGCTATCTCGCGCAACGCCAAGGGGGCTGTTGGAGCCTCTATCTCGGGCGGAGTCGTCTCGCTTTCTAAGTTGGGGTCGCGGACGGCCACAGCCGGTTGATCGGCCCGCAAATACTCCATCTCCACCTTCAACGCCTCTACGTCCAAGCGGGGTAGGGAGATCGGGCGGGGAGGCTTAAACTGCGGCGGGATGCGGGCAAGGCGCACGCGAAAGGCTTCCGCGTCCAACTCGTCGCGCCACAGATGATCGCCTAAGTAAAGCGCGGTCAGATGCAAAAGCAGCGATGCCAGCAAACAGATATGGGCGGTTCGGTGTCTGCGCACGGGGAGTCTCTCTTTCTACGCCGCTATCGAGCCAGCGCTAGTATTCGGCTAAAAACTAAGCGCGTACCTTATCACAGACCGCCTTCCAACCACTCGCGGTCTGCGGCCAAGTAAATCTCCTCGACCTCCAAGTCGGCAAAGGCCGCAGACCACCGCTGCCAATCCACCCGTTCTTCCTGCTCCTGCACCCGCAGCCGCACCACAAAGGCAAAGCGATTGAGCGCGAACGTCAACGTGGTGACCTTGCCCCCTCTCAAATCGACCTCCACCTGTTGAGTCTGCCCGCCGTAGCTCAACTCCACCCAGTGCTTGCCAGCCGGCAAATTGTGGAAAAGCAATCCCTGATAGCCGCGCTTGAGCAATTCGAGCGAGTAGCGACCATCCAAGCGCACCGCGATATCCTCTGTGATCTCACTGCCGATGGGGGCTACCACCAAAGCCAGCCAAGCGTCTAAATCGTCGAACAGCAACTCGTCGGCCGCGGCCGTGGCAACAGCGAGCGGAGCTTCTTGCACCATCGCCACGGGCCTTTGCTCCGGCGTCCAAGCTGGCGGCGGCAGTTGGGGTGTGATGCCGCTTTTGCGCGTCAGCGCATACACCAAGATATTGGTCCCCGCCATCAGCGCATAGGTCGCCGGTGGCGTTTCTTCTTCTTCCGTGTTGAAGCTAGCCTGCCAATAATTCCCTAACCATAAGTCACTGATCACGGCCACCAGTTCGCCATCCAGTTCGACGCCCCACAATCCCTCTGGCGGTGGCAAGGCCGTGCTTTGAGCGCTGGCTCCGAAAAGGGTGGCCTCCTGCTCTTCCTGCAAGGCCAAAGTCTCATAGCGATTGTTGACTGGATAATACCAAGAGGGATTGTCTCCGGCGTCCTCAATGCGCGATTTATCCTCACCGGGGAAGCCGCCGCCGAACTCGTAAAAGGAATGATATATCGGATGCGAGGTCGGGATGGGTGCCAAGCGCGCCTCAGACCCCAAAATCTCGCGCAGTTGGTCCTTCATCTCTCGCAAATAGTGGTTGGTACGGCGGCCGGTGCCCTCGATAAACAGGAACCCACCCTCGCGCAGATAACGGCCCAAAAGCGCCTTCTCCTCCGCACTGAACTTGGTCAGAATGTTCGGGTCGTACGCAGATAAGGAGTCTTCAAAAAGGAAGTGAATGGGATCCTTGAGCAGTTGCTCCGACAGGAAGTACTCGTAGGTCTGGTCCCGCACCTGCGCCAGCAGATGGGTGTGGTCGCGCACATAGCGGCTCAAGGCATCGAGCGCACCCCGACCCGAGCTAGCCCCATAGACGCGCAACTGAGTGAAGTTCACGTAGCCAGACAAGTCCCGCCGCGTCGCCCGACTGGGAATAACCGCGGCGTGATCCTTGTTCGCCCGAGCCATGTCCTCTAGCCGCAACAGATCCATCGAGGCAACACCCATGCTGTCGGCCAAACCCAACGACGAAGGCGAAATCATCTTCTCGCGCTCTAAAATTGGCGCATCTTCCTTTGCACCAGCGGCCATCTCGCCCAATGCCAAGGGGGCTGTCGGCGACTCTATCTCGGGCGGAGTCGTCTCGCTTTCTAAATTGGGGTCGCGGACGGCCACAGCCGGCTGATCAGTGCGCAGATACTCCATCTCCACTTTCAATGCCTCTACGTCCAAGGGGGGCAGGGGAATCGGGCGGGGGGGCTTAAACTGCGGCGGGATGCGGGCAAGGCGTACGCGAAAGGCTTCCGCATCCAACTCATCGCGCCACAGGTGATCGCCTAGATAAAGCGCGGTCAGATGCAAAAGCAGCGATGCCAGCAAACAGATATAGGCGGTTCGGTGTCTGCGCACGGGGAGTCTCTCTTTCTGCGCCGCCCATCAGCGCGTGCGAGCAGTATCTATAATATAACTGATTGTAACAAAACGGTTTTTTGCCAAGAAAACAGGTGCTTGTTATCTTTTTTTGACCTATAAAACGGCCTACGCAAAGGAATTATTTCAGCCATGAGCAACACCCAAGAACTACAAGCCGAACTAAGCGAGTGGCTCGAATCTCTCGATTACGTGCTGGCCCATAGAACGCCCGCGCAGGTCCTCAAGCTCCTGCAACAGCTCCAAACCCACGCCGCAGAAGCCGGCGTCGGCACGCCCTTCAGCGTCAATACGCCCTACATCAACACCATTCCCCGCGATCAGCAGCCCCCCTATCCGGGCAGCCGTGAGATCGAGCGACGGATCAAAAGCATCGTGCGCTGGAACGCCATGGCCATGGTCGTGCGCGCCAATCACGACTCCAACGTCGGCGGCCACATCTCGACTTACGCCTCTTCAGCCACCCTCTACGAGGTCGGCTACAACCACTTCTTCCGCGCCCCCAGCAACGGCCATCCCGGCGACCAGATATACTTCCAAGGGCACGCCTCCCCCGGCATGTACGCCCGCGCCTTCGTCGAAGGGCGCCTCAACGAGCATCAATTGCAAAACTTCCGCCGCGAATTGCAAGAAGGCGGTGGCCTCGCCTCCTATCCGCACCCTTGGCTGATGCCGGACTTTTGGCAGTTTCCAACCGTGTCTATGGGCTTAGGCCCCATCCTTTCGATCTATCAGGCGCGCTTCAACCGCTACCTCGAAAACCGCGGCCTCAAGTCCGCTGACGACAGCAAGGTGTGGGCCTTTTTGGGCGACGGCGAGTGCGACGAGCCCGAGAGCTTGGGCGCGCTTACCCTCGCTGCGCGCGAACAACTCAACAACCTCATCTGGGTAGTAAACTGCAACCTCCAGCGTCTCGACGGCCCGGTGCGCGGCAATGGGAAGATAATACAAGAACTTGAAGCGATCTTCCGCGGCGCTGGCTGGAACGTCATCAAGGTGATCTGGGGCGACGACTGGGATCCGCTCTTGGAACAGGACGCCGACGGCAGCTTGGCTCAGCGCATGAACGAGGTAGTAGATGGCCAGTACCAGAAGTACTCGGTCTCCGACGGCAGCTACATCCGCCACGACTTTTTCGGCACCGACCCCAAACTAGCCGCTATGGTCGAGTCCTACTCGGACGAACAACTACAGAAAATGCGGCGCGGCGGCCACGATCCAGAAAAGGTCTATGCCGCCTACCAGCAAGCCATCGCCCACAAGAGCGCGCCCACCGTCATCCTCGCCAAGACCATCAAGGGCTACGGCATGGGCGAGGCCGGCGAGGGCAAGAACATCACCCATCAGCAAAAAAAGCTCAACGAAGACGAGATCCGCCTTTTCCGCACTCGCTTCGGCATCCCCATCTCGGACGATGAGGTTGCGGAGACACCCTTCTACCGCCCACCGGACGACAGCCCAGAAATCCAGTACATCCGCCAGCGGCGGGAAAGCCTTGGCGGCTACGTACCCCAGCGACAAGTAATGGCTCCTCCGCTGGCCATGCCGCCGGAAACCCTTTGGGAAGAATTCAAAAAGAGCTCGGGCAAGCGCGAATTTGCCACGACGATGGCCTTCGTTGCGGTCATGCGCAAACTCATGCAAGACAAGCAAATCGGCAATCTAGTCGTCCCTATCGTCCCCGACGAATCGCGCACCTTCGGCATGGAGCCCCTCTTCCGCCAATTCGGGATCTATTCGAGCCTAGGCCAGCTATACGAGCCAGTCGATAAAGACGTCATCACTTACTACAAAGAGGCCAAAGACGGCCAGATACTCGAAGAGGGCATCACCGAAGCCGGCTCTATGTCCTCCTTTATCGCGGCCGGCTCAGCCTATGCCACTCACGGCATCAACACCATCCCCTTCTTCATCTACTACTCGATGTTTGGGATGCAGCGGATCGGCGATTTGGTCTGGCTGGCCGGCGACATGCGGGTCAAGGGCTTCATGGTCGGCGGCACGGCCGGGCGCACCACACTCAACGGCGAGGGGCTGCAACACGAGGACGGGCACAGCCACCTGTTGGCCTATCCAGTGCCCAATCTCGAAGCCTACGATCCTGCCTTTGGCTACGAAATCGCCGTCATCATCCGCGAGGGCATCCGCCGCATGTACGTCGAGCAGGAGGACGTGTTCTACTACCTGACGGTCGAAAACGACATCTATTCCATGCCGGAGATGCCCGACGGCGTCGAAGAAGGCATTCTCAAAGGCATGTACAAGTTCAAACCCTCGGCCAAGAAACGCGCCCGCCTCAA
>JAJDYK010000075.1 GCA_022825185.1 Candidatus Latescibacterota bacterium
CAGATCCGCCTGTACGGTGCCGAACTAGTCCCGGTGGAAGGCCCACGCCCTCGGGCCACCGAAGCTCTGCTCGAGTACATCGACCGCACTGGGGCCGTGTACGCCTCGCACCTGTGGCACCCCCTCTTTATAGAAGGCCTCAAAACCTTGGCTTTTGAACTAGCCGAGCAACTCGACTGGACCGTCCCCGACGCAGTAATCTGTCCGGTCGGTGCCGGCAGCATCTTGCTGGGCCTGTACCGTGGCTTCCTCGACTTGCAGCGGGCCGGGCTAGTCAACCGCCTGCCGCGCCTCATTGCCGTCCAAGCCGAACACGTCTCGCCACTGTACCAGGCCTTCCACGCCGACTTAGACGTGGTCCCTCCCGCCGCTTCTCCGCGCCCCACCCGGGCCGAGGGCATTGCCCTGCCCCGCCCGGTCAGAGACCGCGAAGTCATCAACGCTTTGCGCCAGTCAGCAGGTACCGTAGTCGCCGTCTCCGAAGAGGCCATAGTCCAGGGCCTGCGTCAGTTGGGCCGGGCCGGTTTTTGCGTGGAACCCACTTCGGCTGTGATATGGGACGGCCTGCGCCAAGCCCGGGCCAGCGGTCTGGTAGAGCCGGGTCAGCGGATCGTGGCCGTGCTTTCGGGGCACGGCCTGAAAGCGGCCCAACCCATCGGCGAGTTGTTAGCAAACGGCGAGTAACTGACTTCTCTCAGGGGCGTGTACCCACCGAGGAAGATCAGTTGTAGCTCCACAAGTCCACAATAAATAACAGTTTATAAAATCCCCTCCGAGCGCGGGAAGCCGTCCTTAAAAAATCCTTGACTTCTCTATTACAATAGTGTATTATGTAGATAGAACACTGTTACAATAGGACAAAAGAAAACCCCAACCAGAAAGGAGCGAGAAGATGCCGCTCGATTTTGATCCCACTCGCCCCATCTATTTGCAGATCATTGAGGCGGTGAAAAAACGCACCGTCCAAGGCGTCTATCAGGCCGGAGGCCCTTTGCCGTCAGTGCGGGAAATGGCCAAGGAGATGGGCGTTAATCCCAATACCATGTCCAGAGCCTACATGGAATTGGAGCGCGAAGGATTCATAACCACGCGACGCGGCGAGGGATCGTCGATAACCGAGAGCGCCAAACGCATCGACAGCGAGCGCCGCGCCCTAGCCGAAGCGGCGCGCGACCGCTTTGTCGCGGAAATCCGCGATCTGGCCCTCTCACGCGAACAAATCGACGACCTGCTGCGCGAAATTTCAGAGGAGGTGACGCTATGATAGAAGTAAAGAACCTGTGGAAGCGATACCCTGGTGTGACGGCCCTAGGGGGTATCTCCCTAACCGTCGAAAAAGGCCGGGTAATGGGCATTCTCGGCGAAAATGGAAGCGGCAAGAGCACGCTGTTCAAAATCCTCGCCGGCGTCGCCCACGCCAGCGAAGGCAGCGCCAGCATCTCGGGCCAACCAGTCGGCATTCAAACGCGCCGCATCACTTCGTACCTGCCCGAGGTCAGTCCGTTTTACGACTGGATGCTCGTCAGCGAGCAACTCGAATTCCTAGCAGCGTTCTATCCCGGCTGGGACATGGACAAATCCCACGAGTTGCTCGGCCTGATGAACGTCGATAGCCACCGGAAAATCGGTGCCCTGTCCGATGGCCAGCGGGCGCGGTTGAAGGTAGTAGCCGCCTTTTCGCGGCCGAGCGAGGTGGTGCTCATGGACGAGCCGCTGGGACGGATCGACCCGCCATCGCGTCGGCGCATCCTAGAGACTTTGCTGAGCGAGTTTCGCGTCGGCGAGCAGACGATTCTGATCTCGACCCACCTCGTCAGCGAAGTGGAAGAGCTGATAGAAGAAGTGGTCTTTCTGCGCCACGGCGAAATCGCAGTCAGCGGCAACATTGAAGAGTTGAGACAACAACGCGGCATGTCGCTCAGCGACATTTTCGAGGAGGTGGTAGCATGAATACCTGGAAGACGCTGTATATAAAAGAAATAAAGGACAACCGCACCTTGTTCGTCTTGCTGCCATTGGTGACGGTCTTTCTCGAACTCGTTGCGGTGCTGTCGTTCGACGATTCGGGCCCCTCGCCCCACTTATTGTGGAGCGTGGTTCCATACTCGTTTGTGCTGGTCTTGCCCTTTCTGCTGATCCACTCGTTCTCCCAAGAAATAAAGGGACAGACCCATTACCTACTGCTCTCCCTGCCGGTATCGCGGGCCCAAGTTTTCGCCGCCAAGGCCGCTGCGGTGACCACGCTCGGCCTCGTCTTGTTCGCCTTGAGCACGGCCGGTCTCATCGCGGTTTTCAGTGAACTGCGAGCACTTGTGGCCCTAGTGGAGTCGATCCCGTTCACTGCGATGCACATATCGGTATTTACGGGTGCGTGCTATCTGTCGGCCATGGCCCTGATGCTGGGCATGGCGGGCGGAGTCGCCGGACTCAAGTTGGTGGTGCGGCGCTTTGCTGGCCTCGCTTCGGCCGCTTTCGTCTTGGGCGTGTTGTACTGCTACTTTGGCACCCTGCCCGAGGTTTTCGGCTGGATCGATTTGCCCGACAATAGTTTGCTCTGGTCGGACTCGAACAGTGGCGTCCAGGTTAGTATGAGTCCCGAGTTCCTCAAGATCAATTTCACATTCTTCGCGCACTCCCTCATCGTCGGACTGGCGTCCATGGGAATCGGGATGTGGCTATTTGAAAAGCGGGCCGAAGCCTGAAATTCAGTGGTCAGTGGTCAAACTAGCCACCGGCCACTCGACAGTCTCTACGCCGATCGCCTGCGCTCGGCCCACGTGCGGCGCTTGCGGCGGTGCAACGCCACATCGTCGCGGTAGGCGTCGGGGTCGCGGTCCAATCCGGTCTCGCGGTCGAGGAAGAGCGGGAAGTCAGAAGCCGGGGGTTTGGCGTTGTGATAAGCGTTGGTGTAGGAACGCATGATGATGCGCTGCTCGCGGTTGAGGGTCTCAAGCCAAGCCGGATCGGACTGGAGGCGGTCGGCTGGAGTGAGCCAAGCCGGGCAGTAGGCGTAGAAGATATTCTTGCGCACCACGTCGCTCTCGTTAGGCTCGACGCGATGCCAGATGCTCGAGTGCATGAAGGTCATGGTGCCCTTGCGCGGGCAGACCACCCGCTCGCCCGGGATCGGCTGGTGGCTGTCGTACTCATCGACGTATTGCTTGCGGTGGCTGCCGGGCAGGACCACTAGGTTGCCCATTTTGGCCCGTGGCAGGTCGGTCAGCCAGAAGCCGATCTTGATTTGTAGCGGCAATTCGGGCGAGAAGGTGCCGTACGGCACGGCGCGGGCACCATCGGGATGCCAGATATTGTAGCGTTCACCGCCGGGCGGACGGATAAAAAACTGACTCTGATGCAGCTTGAGCAATTCGCCAAAAAGGTCGTAGGCGTAGCCAATGTGGCGGGGGTGGTCAATGAGCGCGGCAAAGGCGGGATCGCGCTCGACGATATTTTGGCAACCGAAGGTCTCCCCTGCCCGGTATTTGGGGCTGGATTGGCAAACGCGATCGACGGCGGCCGTGAGTTCATCGACGGCCGCTTGGTCGAGGGCGTCTTCAAAGAAGAGGATTCCCTCGCGGTTGAAGGTTTCCCACTCGTCGTCGGTAAAGCCAGGTGGGGCGATGCGGTAGGCGGAATCGGTCATGGTGCAGGCTCCTGTGTAAGGTTAAGAGGTGTGGGCCAGTAAAGGTCGGCCCGGTACCAGCCCTTGCAAAAATTCGCCGCAGGGCAGACAGCGTATTCCCTGTATCTCGACCCGCTCGTCTCCCCTATACAGTAAGCACACCTCAGCTTCGGGATAGTCTTGTTTGAAAGCGCGCAGACCGTTGAGATCGCTCGGGCGAATGGTGCGGGTGTTTTTGACTTCTATGGCCCAAAAGCCTTCCGATCCGTAGAGGACAAAATCGACTTCCCTTCCCGACTTGGTGCGCCAAAAGAACAAGGTGTGGTGATCGCCGCTATACGCGTTCCAAGCCCGCAGATGCTGGCCCACCAGTCCCTCTATAGCACTGCCGTGTATTTCTTCAGGACGGTCCAGCGGTCCGGCCGGTCGCAGCGATCTGAAGACGCCGACATCGAAAAAGTAGAATTTAGGATGGGTGCTTAGGTGTCTTTTGGCCCGCTTAGTAAACACCGGCACCCGAAAACATAGCAACAGATCCTCCAAAATGTCGATGTACCCCTCGACGGTTTTCCGCTCGACTTGGCACTCCCTAGCGACCGCGGCAACACTCAGAACCGATCCATGCGAAAAGCTGATGGCTTCCAAAAAGCGCGAGAAGTTGCCGACATTGCGCACCAAGCCTTCCATCTGGACTTCTTCTCGCAGGTAAAGAGCGGCATACGCGCCGAGTGCCTCTGCGGGAGATGCTGAGTCCACGACCAAGGGCACAAGACCAAAGCGCAGGGCGCGCTCTAGGTCAAAAGCAGCCCCGAGTTCAGCGGCCATAAAGGGATGCATGGTCTTGAGCACAGCTCGGCCAGCCAGTAGGTCAATCCCGGTGCGCTTCAGTTTTCTCGCACTAGAGCCGGTGAGGACGAACCTGAGCGATCGGTGCTGCTCGATGAGTTGGTGGACTACGTCGAGTAACTCGGGAAGCTTTTGCACCTCGTCAATGATGATAGTGTCCTTGGCGGGATTGCCAGCGATGAGTTCTCCCAGCCGTTCGGGGCGGGCCGCGTAGAGCCGATACGTCTCTGGAGCGAGCAGATCCACGAGCAAGGCGTCCTGCAAATGGGCATGGAGCCAGGTCGATTTGCCTGTGCCGCGAGGACCAAAAAGAAAAAAACTGGTCTCCGATGCCTGGAAAAATCGCCTCTTTATTTCCATTTTTCCTTCTTTTTTGGAATTATTAACTCCAAAATACCACTTAATGCCCTTCTGTCAAGCAAACTGCTATGTCGATGCAGCTTGTTGAATGCGCTGTTGATCGAGGAGGGGCTATCGCGCCGTCAGTGGCGGCGGACACTCAGCCGTAGAAGCGGTCTGATTCGGGGAAAGATGCGTGCCGCGTCAAATGCTACCGGCGCTGGTACGCAATGGCGTAAAAAGCCTGCGACTGGCCGCTGCGGTTCGGCTCGCTGCGGTGCCAAGTGTAATTGCTGAAGAACAGTCCGTCTCCCGGCTTAGTAGCGATTAGCTTCTCATCGGCAAAGTCCACTTGCTCTAGAGGCACGCGATGGCGTTTGAAAGGCTGGAAGCCCTCGTCGCCCACGTGGCCCATGGGCGGATCGTCGTAGTAGGATTCGTGCTCAATGAGTTGCCATCCTTGGTGGCTGGCCGGCATCACGGCCAAGGCGCTGGCTTCTACCCCGACCTCCGTCAAGGGAATCCAGCAGTTGCACCCCAACTCTGGCGCTATTTTCCAGTAGAACGAATCCTGATGGAAATAGCTGCGCCCCCCTTGCTCTTCGACAATTGCGGCGTGCTTGACCCCTATTTGATCGGTAAAGCGCTCCACTGGCCCTCCCAGCAGGGCCGCCATGACTTCGGCCAAGCGCGAATGATCGGCGATCTGCGCGAACACCTCCTCCTGACTGGCCGGCTGCTGAATGCCGCCCGGCAGCGGACTGCCCCCAGCGGCTTTATAACGACTTGGATCGAGCACCTGGAAATGCCTCTCCGACCAGTCGGGCAAGTCCCCGGCTATTTCCATGGTGCGCTGACGAGCGGCCTCGATCAGATCGTCCGGGATCAATTCTTCGACTAGGCAATAGCCTTCTTCGCGGTATTGCCGTAGGTGGTTCTCCGTCGCTAAAACCATAATTTCTCCTCCCGCGAGTTATGCGTCTGCCCCTACCCTGCCTCGACATCAGAGCGGTACGGCACGCGCCCGTGCAACAACGCATCGCAGGCCGCCCCCACTGCTGGATTGCCGCCGGTCAAACGCCCCATAGCTCGCGCTTGAGACACGGTCAAGCCGCCAGCAAACAATTGCGTAAAGGTGTTAATGTCGCAACACAGCGCGTCTTTGTCTGACTTTTCCGAAACTTGCACCTGACCTCCTTCAGCCTGCACCGTCGCGACCAGCGGCTTGTCGGCACTCACCACCCAGTCGGCCACCTCAAACGAGACCGTCGCCCGCAAATTTTCAGGCGGCTTGAGATGCGCCAAAGCTTGTCCCACGTCCAGCACTCGCAACGCCAAGTCGAACTCAACGGATGCGTTAAAGCGCTCTGGGAATGCGCCGAGCAGCAAGCTGTCGGGCGGCAGATCGAGGTTCAAGGCAGCTACCCCGTCCATATCAGCCACGGACCGCACGAACTTCAATTGAGCAGCAAAAGAGGCCCCGTGCAGCTCTCGCACGGTAATGCGTTTGCCTTGGCCACGCCCCATATCCCCTATTAACATCAGAGCCGAGCAATCCACTGCTCCACCGTCCCCCTCCAGCACCCAAAGCTCGCGCCGTATATCCTCCTTTTGCCAAAACGCTTCCGAGCGCACCGACTGCCCATTGCGCAATTGCGCCCCTTCGGTGTGCAACCGATGCACGGCGCTCGCGTCCTCCGCAGTCGCCCGCCGCACCTCCCCCACCGTCGCCGTAGCTTGGCGGACCAGATCCGGCCATACTTTCAGTTCCAATCTCGGCGCTGGACAAGCCCATCCGAACTTGCCGTACCATCTAAAAGAAAAAGGCCACAGCGGGCTGACACAGCAACCGCGTTCCCGCAGTATGTGAATGGCCCGCCCCATGAGTCCACCAGCGTGCCCGCGCCGCTTGTGCTTGGGATCGGTAGCTACCCCACCAATGGCTCCAGCCGGAATCTGTGCCGCGCCCCACCACAGCGATTCGGGCTGATAGCCCAAGGCGCACACCATAGTCCCCTCCCCATCAAAGCCAGCCAGCGTCGTCTCATCCTCCCCGTACCAATCTTCAGTGTGTTCCATAAAGGCGCGCCCGGCCACTAAGCGGGCATGAGGTAAATCCTCCGTCCCTATCTGGCGAACATCTAAGTCTTTATTGTAATGGGGTTGCTGCATTGAGATTCTCCTCTCTATGGCATTGTCCACCCTGTACGAGTATCGCTATTATACTCGCGACCTTCTCAAATAATTAAGACATACGCACCGCACAATGAAAAGCGACTAACTTGGAGCATCAAAATGAAAATCAGCGATCAAGGCATCATCAACCGTGGCCAGCCCAATACGCCGCGCGCCTTTTCGACCTTTCCCGCGCTCACCCCGCTGGCCGACGGCTCGCTGCTGGCCACCTACCGCGTCGGCAGCAGCAAAGATTCGGCGGACGGCACAATCGAACTGAAGCGCTCGGACGATGGCGGGCAGTCCTGGAGCGACCCCGCAACCCCTTTTGCCACGACCTTAAACGGGCTGAACGGCTCGCTCCGGGTCGGCTATATCACCGATCTAAGCAACGGCCACTTGTTGCTCGCCGCCTTATGGGTGGACCGCCAGACCTATCCGGGCCAACCCCTCTTTAACGAAGAGACCGAAGGCTGCCTGCCGATGGAGATCGTCTTGGCCGATTCCCACGACCTAGGGCGCACCTGGTCCGACTGGCGCGTCGTGTCCGTCCCCCCAGACGTCGGCCCGCCCAGCCTAACCAACCCCGTCCTCGTCCTGCCCAGCGGTCGGCTGGCCTTGAGCATCGAGACCAATAAAACCTATTTGGACCGAGGCCAGTGGCTGCAACGGGTGGTGTATTTGTATTCAGAAGATCAGGGCCAAACTTGGAGCGATCCCGTCACCACCTGCCAGGACCCCACCGGCCGCATCTTCAACTGGGACCAACGCGCCGGCGTCTCCCCTGACGGCCGCGTGATCACCTTCACCTGGACCTACGACCGGCAGACGACCCAATACCTCAACATCCAGCGCCACCTCAGCTCAGACGAAGGCGCGACTTGGTCTGCTCCCGATGACCTCGGCTTTCCCGACCAAGCCGCGCACCCGGCCATTTTGCCCGACGGCCGCGTGGTCTTGGCCTGGGTCGATCGCTTCCAGTCGCACTCGATCCGCGCCCGCCTAGCCCCAGCGGCAGACGCCCCCTTTAACGCAGCCACCGAAGTAGAACTATACCGCCAGGCCGTCGAATCTCCGCAATCCGCGGCCGGCCAAGGAGACACCGGCGACCTGCTGGCCGAAATGGGCCTGTGGAGTTTTGGCTTGCCCTTTTCAGCAGCCCTGCCCGACGGCGACGTCATGGTCGTCTATTACGCGGGCGACGACGCCTGCATGGAAGTGCGCTGGGCTCGTCTGTCTTTATAGGAGAACCCCCATGCAGCAGCGCCCCAACCTACTCTACATCCACTCCGACCAGCACAATCCCTACGTCATGGGCTGCGCTGGCGATCCGGTGGTGGAGACACCGCATTTGGACCGCCTCGCTGCCGAGGGCGTGCAGTGTACTCAAGTGTACTGCCCATCACCAGTGTGCGTGGCCTCGCGCATGGCCATGCTCGCGGGACGCTACCCCAGCGACATCGAAGTGTGGACCAACAATCAAATCCTCGACTCGGGAGTGCCGACGATGGCCCACGCCATGGGAGCGGCCGGGTATCGACCCGTGCTGATCGGTCGCATGCACTCCATAGGCCCCGACCAACTGCACGGCTATGTCGCAAGGCCAGTGGGCGACCACTCCTCCAATTGGCCCGGCGGGGGGCAAGCCCCGGCCATGAGCCGCAGCAGTCTAGAGCAAGCCGGACCGGGACAGAGCTCGTACCAAGTACACGACGAGGACGTGACCGCCGCGGCTGTGTACTTTCTAAATCAACTGGGAGTGCAAAAACGCGCCGGTCAAGCCGAAGGCCCCTTCAGCCTCAGCATCGGCTTTATGCTGCCGCATTCTCCCTACTTGGCGCGGCGGCCCCTGTACGATTACTACCGAGCGAAAATTCGACCGCCCGCAGTGCGCGAGCCTTTCGGCGATCACCTCCACCCGGCAATCCGCTGGTGGCGGGCCCACGGCGGTTTGCAGGAAGTTCCCGAAGAATGGGTGCTCAACGCTCGGGCCGCTTACTGGGCTTTGGTCGCCGAGATGGACGTTATGATCGGCCGCATTTTAGCGGCTCTGCGGGAAAACGACTTGGCCGACAATACCCTAGTGGTGTACAGCTCGGATCACGGCGAGTTGGTCGGTGAGCACGACTTGTGGATGAAGCGAACTTTTTACGAAGAGTCCGCCAAAGTGCCAGCCATTCTCTCTTGGCCCGGCGTTCTGCCGGAGGGGACGCAATGCAACCGAGTCATGAGCGCCTTGGACCTCAACGCCACCATGCTGCAAGCCTTGGATGCTCCTCCCTTACCCAATTCGCCGGGGCGGTCGGCGCTGGAGTTGCTGCGCACGGGGCAAGGCGATTGGGAGGACGTAGCCTTTTCGGAATACGCCCTGCGCGAAGGCCAAGTGCAGCGCATGGTGCGGCGCGGGCCGTGGAAGCTGATCTACCACTGGCGAGAGCGCCCCCAGTTGTTCGACCTAGCAGAAGATCCCCACGAGCAGGTGGACCGGGCCGCCGACCCAGAATGCCAAGAGCTAATAGCTGAGTTGACCGGCTTAGTCTTAGACGGGTGGGACCCAGCCCACGTCGCGGCTCGGCTGGAAGCACGGCAGGCGGATATCGATTTGATCCGCGACTGGGCCGGACAGACTAACGCACCCGACCAGTTCCGCTGGGAGCAGCGACCGGATATGACCTTTCAGGAGCCTCCATCTAATTGATCCCCCTCCTTTAGACGTCTATAATTGCCCGCGCTAGGAGCATCCCCATGAGCACAGAACTTTTCGACTCGATTGACCAACCCCTGCGCCACCTCACCCCCGATCAAGTCGAACGCTTCTACCTCGACGGCTGCTTGACCGTCGAAGACGTGCTGACCCCCGCCGAGGTCGCCTCTTTAGCAGCCCATACCGACCGCATCGCCACCGGCGAACTCGACCACATCCCCGACACCAGCATCCAGCTCGAACCCGTCTTCCGCCGCGGCGAAAAAGCCGTCACCGACCAAGTGCTCTCCGTGCGCAAATTGTACAACATAGCGGTGTACGACGACGTAATGTGGGCCCACGTCACCCACCCCAAAATCGCCGACATCATCGCCGACCTGCTCGGCACCTCCGACATCAAGATGTACGGCGACCAACTCTTTATGAAAGCGCCACGCACGGGCTCAGCACAGGGCTGGCATCAGGATTCGGCTTCTTGGCGCGACATTTTCCCCATGGACTTGGTCTCCGCTTGGACCGCCATTGACGCGGCTACCCTCGACAACGGCTGCCTCAACTTTGCCCCGGGCACCCACCGCTGGGGTATGTTGCGGGGCGAGCGCTTGGCCCCTTTTGTCGCCGATCTGGAAAGCGGCGGGTGGCCCATCCGACCCGCTCCCCTCCACCCCGGCAGCATCAGCTTCCACCACAGCCTAACGCTGCACCAGAGCAACGCCAATCTGACCGGTACGCGGCGCAGGGGCTATGCCGTACACTACATGCGCGCGACTTCCTGGCGCGACGAAGCGGTCACTGATGCGCCCAAGATGCCGCCCTTTAAGCAGGTGCGGGGGCGGTCTTTTCCCGGGAGGGTTTGAGGCGAGATTGAGTGAAAGGCGGGAGAAAAAAGAAAAACATCGGGTCGGCGAGGCTATCTCCGGCGGGATGTGGCCACAGTCTCTTTGAGAAAGTCCACCACCTCTTGTAGGCCTTTTTCTTCAGCCAATCCCAAGGGGGTTCTGCCACTATTATCTGGGGTGTTTACATCAGCACCCTTGTTCACTAAAAAACGCACCACCTCTAAACGGCCCCACTCGATGGCTTCCATCAAGGCCGTCTCGCCGCTGTTAGTTTGGGCGTTTATATCACCACCATTTCCCACCAAAAGGCGAACCATCGCCAAGTCACCAATCCGCGCGGCTTGTATCAAGGCCGTCTCGCCGTTATTAGTTTGGGCGTTTACATCACCACCCTTACCCACCAAAAAGCGAACCATCTCTATGCTAGGAGCGGCTTGCATCAGAGCCGTCCAACCGTATTTAGTCTGGACATTTATATCAGCACCGTTTGCTACTAAAAAGCGAACCGTTTCCAAATCGCCGACCTGCACAGCTTGTATTAAGGCCGTCTCGCCGCTATTAGTTTGGGCGTTTACATCACCACCCTTACCCACCAAAAAGCGAACCATCTCTAAAGCGCCGATCCGCACGGCTTTTATCAAGGCCGTCTCGCCGCTATTAGTTTGGGTGTTTACATCGGCACCGTTTGCTACCAAAAGGCGAACAATCGCCAAATTGTCGCCCCCCACAGCTTTCATCAGGACTGTTTCGCCGTTATTAGTTTGGGTGTTTACATCGGCTCCATTTTCCACCAAAAGGCGAACCACCGCCAAATCGCCCTTCCGAATCGCTTGCACCAAGGCGGTCCAACCGCGTTCGTCTTGGGCGTTGATCTCGGCATCCTCTCCCACCAAAAAGCGAATCACCTCTAAACGGTCCCACTTGACAGCTTCCATCAAGGCGGTCCAACCGCGTTCATCTTGGGCGTTGATCTCGGCACCTTCACCCACCAGAATGCGCACCACCGCCAAAGCGCCGAGCCGAGCCGCCTCCATCAAGGCCGTCTTGCCGCTATTGTTTTGAGTGTTTATCTCGGCACCCTGATCCACCACCAAAAAGAGAACTACCTCCAAAGCACCAATCCGCACGGCTTTTATCAAGGCTGTCTCACCGTATTTATCTCGGGCATTTATATCAGCACCGTTTGCTACCAAAAAGCGAACTACCGCCAAATCGCCGACCCGAGCCGCTTGCATCAAAGCCGCCCTACCGTCACTAGTTCGGGCGTTGACATCAGCACCCTCACCTACCAAAAAGCGAACCATCTCTACGCCATTGGGGGCGGTTTGTATCAAGGCCGTTTCGCCTATATCTGTGCGGGCGTCTATCTCGGCACCGTTTGCTACCAAAAAGCGAACCATCGCCAAATCGCCGACCCGAGCCGCCATCATCAAAACCGTCCAGCCGTATTTAGCCCGGGCGTTTATATCGGCACCCTCGCCCACCAAAAAGCGAACCATCGCCAAATCGCCCTCCTGCGCGGCTTGCATCAAGACCGTCCAGCCGTATTTAGTCTGGGCGTTGATATCAGCACCCTCGCCCACCAAAAAGTGAACCATTGCCAAATCGCCGCTTAAAACAGCCCAGTGCAAGGCTGTCTTGCCATCCTCAGTTCGGGCATTCGCTCCTGCTTTCGCCACCCAGCGTTCTACCAAAGAGCGTACAACCTCTACATGGGCAACCCCGATCTTTGGATCGCCGCCCCAAAAAGCCAAATCTAAGGCTGTCCAGCCGTTTTTATCTTCGACGTTTATGTCAGCACCATGGTCCACCAAAAAACGTCCTACCTCTACATGGCCTTTTCCGGCCGCTACCATCAAGGCCGTCCTGCCGCTGCCAGTTTGAGCGTTGATAGCGGTGCCGTTATCCACCAGCAACTGCACCATCTCTACATGGCCTTCCCCGGCGGCCACCATCAAGGCTGTCTCACCTTGGTCAGTCCGAGCGTGGATAGCCATTCCTGCATCCATAAATAGCTGCACCGCGAACACATCCCCTTTTTCCACGCATTCGAAGAAGGAAGACTGGGTATATTGAATCCCCCGCTCACTTAGCTTGCTGCGAGCCTGCTCAGGGGTTCGGGGTTGGTAGGAGTCGCCAGCCGCTTTGCCCCCTCTATCCTCACCATGCGCGACGCTCCCTAGCAATAGGCCGACTAGGCCGATTACACCTTTCCAGCTTTTCATGCCGCCGTCTCCTCAACTATGATCTCGCCATTTTCCAAAGGAGATTCGGGAAGCACGGACCGGGTACATGGATCAGGACGCCCCTGAGTTAAGCTACCTGAAGACTCCAGTCCTCGCACCCGGCAAAGGGCATGTGTTCCCCCTCGACGTACTGCGGCCGCGGCGCGTATTTGTTCCCCACAGCGGGCACTACCTCGCCCCGGCACATAATGCAAGGGCTGCGATCCACCGTGACTCTGGTGCTGGTCGGAATGTAGCGCAGGGTAAGCCCAACTCGCCATTGGTCCGAACTATTGGCGTTGGACCCGTGAATGATATTGGGGTGGTGGATGGAAATATCCCCTGCCTCCAGTTCCAGATCAACGGCATCGGCATCGTCGATCTGGTCGGGGTGAATCCCGACACCGAGGACGTATTTGTCCTTATCGAGATCGACCATCTCGCTGCGCTTGAGCAGGCGCTTGGTGTGCGTCCCCGGCAAGACCCGCATACAGCCATTGGCCACCGTCGAGTCCGTGCCAGCCACCCACAACGTAGTAACTTCCATCGGCTCCAAGGGCCAGTACGAGCCGTCCTGATGCCACTGCACAGCTTGGCCGGTGCTGGGTTTTTTGGCGATATAGTGCGCCGCGAACATGGCCACATTAGGCCCGAGGAATTGCGCCGCAATATCGACCAACCGGTCGTCGGTGACTAGGCGGTGCATAAAGGGATCGTGCACCATCAGTTCGTGGTGCAGGCGCTCGGGCCGCGTCCCCGGATTCTTTTTAACCAACCAGTGGACGTGCTCCACGGTCTCGGCGGCCAGCCCCGCATCAATAGCCTTGCGGGCGATGCAAAAACCCTGCTCGTCGTATGCTTGGCGCAGTGTCGTTTTCATCTGTTCTCTCCAGTTGCGATTTTATTTTTCCGCAATTTTTGTAATAATATATCAATCTATACCCATCGACACCGGACCAAAACCATGACCAACTACTACCCCGCTCCTCACGACTGGCAACGCCACAGCCCCACCCAAGCTGGCTTTGACGCCGACAAACTAACCGCGGCGTTGGCCTTCGCCCAGACCCAAGAAATCCAAGCCTCCACCAATTTGGCTGACATGTTGCCCAAGGGCGACCGCCACCCTAACGACCGCCCTTTAGGCCCGCTCAAAAAACGCGGCCCCACAGCCGGCCTGATCGTGCGGCAAGGGTATCTAGTCGCCAGCTTCGGCCCGGTCGAGAGCGTCGAAGTCACGTTCAGTTGCGCTAAGAGCTATATCTCGGCACTGGCCGGGGTGGCCTTTGACCAAGGGCTAATCCGCGATCTAGACGAACCCGTCGGCCGCACGGTCGCGGACGGCGGCTTTGACGCGCCGCAAAATCAGTCCATCACTTGGCGTCATTTGCTGCAACAAACCAGCGAGTGGGAAGGCGAACTCTTCGGCATCCCCGACTGGATCGATCGAGGCCGAGAACTAGGCCAAGGTGCTGCCGAAGCCACGGTCGGTGGCGCGGCCTCTAGCGCCGACAATTACCGCTCTCTGGAATCGCCCGGCACCTTTTGGGAGTACAACGACGTGCGCGTCAACCGCACGGCCCTCAGCCTGTTGCGCCTTTTTCGTGGCCCCTTACCCCCTGTGCTCAAAGAGCGCATCATGGACCCCATTGGGGCCTCTCCCACTTGGGAATGGCACGGGTACGAAACCTCCTATGTCGAAGAAAGCGGTCAAACAGTCCAATCCGTCTCCGGCGGCACCCACTGGGGCGGCGGCCTGTGGATCACCACCTACGACCACGCCCGCTTTGGCCTGCTCTTCCAGCGACGAGGGCGCTGGAACGGCCGCCAGCTCCTCTCCGAACAGTGGATTGATCACTCCCTCACTCCCTGCCCCATCAAGCCCGAATACGGCTTCCTGTGGTGGCTCAACCACCAGCACGATATGTCCGATCTGGCCTGTCTCGACAGCTTTGCCGCGCGCGGGGCCGGCGGCAACATCGTCTTCGTCGAGCCAGAGCGCGAGTTGGTCATCGTCCTGCGCTGGTGCGGCAATGCCAAAGCCGTAATCGACCGCATCCTCGCCAGTGAAGTCTGATACCCGACTGTAGGGGGCGGTTTGCAAACCGCCCCCTAGTAAAAATCGCACCACGTCATCTCGTTCTTTATATTCCCCCGTTAGTGTTACTTATAGCGGAGATACTATCCAATGCGCGATGCTTGGCTCTTGGTCTTGGTCCTCACAGCGACGGTTAGCCACGCCCAGATTGAAAAGTGGCAGATCGGTGGCAGCGGCCTAGCTTGGGACCAAGGCGACTCCCTGCAGGTTTTAGTCGATTTTGCCAACGTCCCCGGTTCGATCCAACCGCGCTATCTACAGCCGGACCAAAACCTCCTTCCCCTGCTGGAAAATTGGCAGTTCTGGCGAGTTCCTGGCGTGAGGAATCTCAGCTATATCGATGGCTATATGCCGCGCGTTTGGAAACGGTGGAATGGCCGGGGCGGCGACCCGACTCAGAGTGGCGTCTTACTAGTCGACGCGGACTCCACCACCTACAACGCACCCCGCTCAGAAGGCATACAGGACCAGTTCTATACCATCGACACCGCCGTGCCAGTCCCCGCCCAGCAGTTCGGGTTCTATACGCCCCCTCAAGGATTTCGCTCCGACGGCACCCCGCTGAACACCGATGCCACCCCGGCTTTCGACATCTCCATTGGCGACGAATTGGAGCCAGCCATAGTCGGACCTGCCAGCAAATTTGGTGGCGAGGATTTTTGCGTCAACAATGTCGGGATCTGGCTGCCGGATAACTGCCCAGAATCTTGGCAATCTGCCGGTTACGAACCCTTCCGGCAAATGATAGCCAACGCGACCGAAAATCTCGATCCCACCGTCCATGTCGACTTCCCACGGCAATACGTACGTTACTTTCGCTGGCGACGACAATTGTCAGTGGTTGATGAAGAGGCAGTCAACACCTGCCAAGACTGCGGCAGCGAGGGGGTGCAAGCCCAAGCACTAAAGGGATCCATCGGCGGCTTCGAGATCTTCGCCGAGGGCGTGCCTCAGCGCACCGTTTACCTCAGCCAGATCGTCGATCTCGGCGAGGTCGTCAACTTCGGTCGCCTGCATTGGTCGGCCACGGCGCTGCGCCTAGAAGACGGTATGGTAGTGGAAGCCCCCGATGCTCCGGTCTGGCTCAGAGCCGAAGTTCGCGTTGGCCGCGACGACGATCCCGCAACCTACAACGAATTCACTGATCTCGGCCGCGAAAAAGAAGTCTCGCGCGAAGATTATGAGGCGCTCACGCCGCCGTTCAACCGCGAACCCCAACCCGGCCTACGCGCCTCGGTCGGTTACGATAGTGAAAATTGGTCCTTCTGGTCGGTACCTTTTACCGAACCTGGAGGCGATCTCAGACTCAGAAGCGGATCGCATCTGCAACTCAATCTTGCATTGGAGAGCAGGGACTTCGACGCATGGATACGTCTCGACTCGCTGTGGATCGAGACGGCCCCGCTCTTGGCCGATGCAGTTTATGCCGAGGTGGCCAAGCTCGACGATCTGCAACCAACGCGGGGTATCACCGAAGTGGAACTGGGTCAACAGACCGAATTCGTTTACGAAATTCGCGCCGAGTTCGGCGCTGGGACCAAATTAGGCTTCGACGCTCTGCGGATCCACACGGGTAGCAAAGCCATCTTCCGCAGCCTAGAGATGGGCTCTCCGTTTGCCACAGTCAATCCGGCCCAAGTGATAGAAGGGAAAGACAGCCTGATCATTCGCCTGAGCGAAAAAATATCCCGCACCAACAATGCCCCCATACGCGTAGTATTCGCCAGCGAAGTTTTCGAACTCGCTGCTACTTTTGCCGGTGAAATATTTAACGCGAACAGCGAAAGCCTGCCCCAACCGATCGAGCCCGGCGATGCTAGCGAGACGATCGCGACAAGCAGCCTACAGGTGCTGGGGGCCGCGAGCAAGTCGCCCGATTTTATCCAATCGCTCACCCTCTCCACTCCAGTGCTGACTCCCAACGGAGATGGCATCCACGACCAGTTGGATATCAGCTATTCCCTGTTCCGCCTCACTACCCCAGTATCCACAGCACTAGAAGTTTATGCGCTCGACGGCCGTCGAGTCGTTCACATCGAGCAAGGCATGCAGGGGGCAGGGATCCACCAACTCGGCTGGGACGGTCGAGATCAAACGGGCCAACTATTGTCACCGGGCTTCTACCTGCTCTCAGTCTCGCTGCTAACCGAAATTGCCCAGACAAAACAACTGCTGGTGCTAGGCATCGCCTACTAATGGAATAATCTATGCGGTCCCTACTAATTTGCATCCTCTGCTCTGTCGTGCCTGTCGGTGCCGAGGTCCTCCGTTTTGACAACACCGCCGCATGGTCAACTTGGGAGATACCCTACGGTTTAGTCGAGTTCGGGGACGCAGGCCAACTGCAACTGGTCAAATTTCGCAAAGACATCAACGCGGCTACTAATGCTCCTCTTTTCGCTCATTCTACCCGCTCGCGGGGCGACAACGTAGCAGGTGGCGTCTGGAAAGCCGGTAGCAATCCAGATGCCGCCGGACGGATCATCGATGGCGATCCCACAACCTTTTGGCAGGCCTCATCCAGCGACGCCCTCGACGACTGGTTTGTGCAAATAGACCTCGGCCGTGCCGTACTCGCCAAGGAAATCCGCCTCGAATTTCCAAACCAAGATGGAGCCAGACCTTTCCGCCAGTTCACGGTTTTCACCGCCACCGGCATAACCTCCGATCCACTGAAAGACGTATTCCTCTACCGGCCAGTCTTCCTCACTACCCAACCCAACCAAGACACTTCCATCGTCATCCCCCTGTCATTCGACCTACAAGACAGCGCTCAGGTCGTCGATCCCAATCTCGATGTTGAACCCGCTGACATCGACCAGTTCCGTCTCGTCCAATATGTCAACTTCAACGTCGAAGCCATCGATCCTGAAGGTGCCCTAGCGGAGATTGAGGTCATCGCCGTCGGCGACAATATAAGCTTGGGTACACTACGCCGCGGCACCGTCATAGACGGGCTCACCGCCCGCGGCAACGAAGATATACTCGACGCCGACATGAATACCGGCAACGCCATCATTCCTGTCGCCTATGAGGGCAGGGTCCGCTCCTGGCAGGAACAGGGCACTTGGTTTTACATTGACCTTGGTGCCACGTTCTGGCTCGACGGCCTCTTCATCTACACGCTCAGCCCCCGCGAGGGTACTGTCGGTAGCCTAGCCAGCGCACCCCGGGGATTCAACTTCTTGTATTCGGATGGTACGCGGCTAATCAGCTCAGAGTTACCTACTCCCGAAGCCTTCGACTTCACCCCCCTCATTGTGCAACCCGACCTCGCACCCCTACGCTACCTGCGCTATGCTTTCAAACCACGCCAGATCCGCTATCTGTTCTGGCACCCCCAAACGACCCAAGGTTGGGCCTCGCGCTGGTCTGAGATGATGCTATTTTCTCCAGGCCATCCCGCCCAAGTCGTTTTGCGCTCCCCCTTTATCAACCTTGGAGAAGCCGCTGGTGATGGACGCCCGAAGGTCATCAGCAACCTTTCATGGGATGCTGATCTTCCCGCCGGAACGCGCATCGAACTGCGTTCGCGCTCGGGCAATACCCAAGGCGCAGTCTATACTTTTCACAATAAGATCGGTGAGGTTATTACAGAAGAAAAATGGCTCAGTTCGCCGAAAGTGCTCAGAGGGTCAGTCGATACAACCGTTGTAGTAAGCGAGGACTGGGACGAGTGGAGCGAGGATTACACCTTTTCCGGCGAAGCCTTCAAATCGCAGAGCCCGCGCCGTTTTGTGCAGCTAGAAATGATCCTCTCGACAGACGATCCGCAAGTAGCACCCGAGGTCTCCGCATTATCCATTGAGTATGAGGATGCGCTCTTGTGGGGCGTACGAGGCCGCATCGAACCGAGAAACGCCCAGCCCAACGAGGACACTCGCTTCACCTATTCGGTCTTGCCCGCAAGCAACCCCGAGGACTTGGGATTCGACCTGATGCGCTTTGATCTGCCTACTGTAGCATCAGACATCGCTGTACAAATAGGTGGCGCGGCTGTCGAGCCATCCTTTATCGACATCCGCGCCGACTCCCTACACATCGGCTTGCCTTTCTCCGTTACATCCGACTCAGTCCAGATCAGTTTCACCACCCGCGTGGTACAAAACGCCACGCTTTTCGGCCTAGATCTAGGTTCGAGCGAACGGCCCGACTTGTGGCAATCGGTCGAGGCGGAAACGCGCCGCGCCAATATAGTCATGTTACCCGCCCTAGCAGACGCCACCCAGCTCATCGACGAGCTTTCGCTTTCCTCCCCCGTGTTGACCCCCAACGGCGACGGTGCCAACGACGAAGTCCAGATCCGCTTTGTCGCCTTCAAGGTAACAAAGCAGACGCCCCGGGTATTTATATACGATCTAGCCGGACGCCCAGTATCAGAACTCCCACCACCGACTATACAAGGCACAGCCTACGTCTTTAGCTGGACCGGTCGCGATGCGGCTGGAAACCTCGTGCGGCCAGGAGCCTATCTCTATCGCATAGACCTAGGTGCCGACGCGGGCGGAGACACCACCCTGCGCACCGTCGCCGTCGCCTATTGATCTGGGAATTAGGCGGAAAGAGGCAGCAGGTAATTTATCCTTGCTATATGTAATCATTCATAACTTCGACGGCATTCCGTTTAGGTTTGATTCTGCTCTTTTCTAGTTCGGTGCTGTTTTTGGTTATAACCATTTTCTTAAATCTATGTAGAGCAAGTCCTGTTCTGTTAAATTTGAAGGGAAAAGTAGCAACATGCTCACTTTCATAAGTAGCTTGTATTCTTCGCCATTTAAGCTCAAGCGTTATCCCTTCATGCAATGTCAGTAATGACAAAAAAGCATCAACTTGATCTGGAGATACCATTAGAGATTTTGTATTGAACTGAAAAAACGTAAACTCTTTCTTGACCTGAGTTGTATCACTATCAAAAATCAAAGTCATATTTATAGGTTCGTGTTTAGGAAATGTTCCGTAATTTTCGGGATAGTTATAAAAACTAAATGACGTGATACAATCATTAGAAAGACTGGAAACACCATATTTACATAAAATATGTATATACATAAAAGATGGAACGCTTAACCAAGAATCAGGGCTGGAGTTCTTAGTTGCTGCTGATAAAAGACTTATCTGGTTGTGATCGTCGTGATAGAGAAAACTCCAAGACTCTCCATCCTTAAATTTGTTTATTTTTCCATGTTGGTACGCAGAATAACATCCAGCAAGCACTATAGAAAAGGAAATAAGCACTGCGAAAAGGCGAGACATTGTGGCCTCCTTCGTTTGGGGAAACAAAGAAGGCCCGGTGAGCTTCCCGCATAGGGAATGACCGGGCCCGCCACTTACGTCTCAGGAATATGCGAGAAGCCCACCTATTTACCTAATCGCCATACAGTGGTGATCAATCCCCAAAACATGGCATGGTTATTGTATTCAGCAGGAAACCCGGTGCAAAGATATGACCCCCTACAACGTAAATGGCAACGAGTAATATATAATGGATTTATGACTTGGTCAATCATGTTAGTATGGAATAATAACAACGTGTGTATTCTTAGATGTATAAAAAGGAGCCTTATGCTGAGGCCCCTTTACTTGCTGCTTGTCAATGGCTATTCGCATCAATATATTATCATTGCCCTTACGTATGAGGGGAGACTGTCTCCGGGTCTCCCGCTCGAATACAATAGCCTGTCCTCGGACAGGTAAATAGACGGGACTATCCGCAGAATCCCTTATGCGTAAGTGGCAGGGCCCGGTCAGTCGCCGGAATAAACACAAGCCCGCATCTACTAATCAGCACAGGATTAATTTTGATCGAGGCCATTGTCGGAGCAGTTATAGGAGCAGTTATAGGAGCTATTGTCACCGTTATACTTACGAGAACTCCTGTTCCTAAACTTCGGCCTCTTACCTGTAAAGTACTTAGAAGGCATAAATATAAACGTAGCGAGAGCGGAGCATTAGGAGAATGCATAAGGTGTGGTAGATATGCATGGATGGACTTATTAATTAGCAAAAAACCAAAAAAGAAAAAGCGCCTATCTACTCGGCTTCTTAGGTTGTTTGCCGGATTGATTATCTTGATCTTTTTGATCTGGTTTTCTCTGCTTGCGCGGTAACGGCGTCTCAAGGCAACGCTTTAGAATATCGTCAAAGGTTTTGCGTTTTCTTGACATGGTTATTCCTTAAACATTCTCGACAAGGAGACACAACTATGAGTTTATCTCGTCACGATTATAAAGTGAGGCAAGTTGCACAGTACTACCAAAACCAAGGCTATCAAGTTCAAGCGGATATTAACGATGGGCCTTGGAATAAACCAGATTTAATACGTGGGCATTACCCTGATGTGATAGCAACGCTAATAGGCCCATCATCAAAACATAAAGGCGAATTTATAGCAATAGAGACAGTCATAGTTGAAGTTGAAACTGAACTATCAAAATACGAAGATCATTCTAAAAGACAACAAGAAGCGTTTTCAAGATATGCACAAGAGAATGACAATGTATATTTCAAACTTGTAATAGCATAGCGGCAGGAGGTACTGTTACCCTCGCCTTTCGTCAAGTTGTGCGCCACGTTAAACGATCAACTCTAAATTGGTCGTCCCTGAACGTGGCGGCAACCGCTGTCGCTAGGGTTGACAGGTGCAATACCTCCCCCGCTATGCCTTACTGCCTCCTACCGCCTAATTCCCATTGAACTGGCTTGACTAGGTTATCCTAAGCATTTATAAAATAACTGACGTTGGAACCTAACGAAGGCACATCATGGAAAATCCACTGCAAGCAGTAGAACTGATCGGCACAATTGACGAAAAGGGGCAACTGCATCTGGACGAGCCAGTCTCCGCAGTTGGCCAAGGACGAGTTCGCGTTATCCTACTCCCGGAAGAAGCTGAAATCGGGGAAAATGAGTGGCTAAAAGCTGCGGCTGGTAATCCTGCTTTTAACTTCCTAAAAGATCCAGCCGAAGACATTTATACGCTGGATGATGGACAGCCATTCAATGACCAGAGGTAAAATCGTTCTTGTTCCCTTTCCTTTCGATGATCTATCAACTTCCAAAGTAAGACCCGCCGTTTGTCTGACCGAGCCAACGGGGCCGCAGCGCCATATCTGCGCACAATTCGCCATTTCAATCGCGACATCCGCCTGTATCTGTTTGCTTCTGGGCTAGTTGGATTTTGTCTATTCAGCGGCATTTACTCGCTATTGTTCAATTTATATCTGCTGCGGCTGGGCTACGGTCCCGCATTCGTCGGCCAAGTCAACGCCGTCGGTGGCCTAGCCTTTGCCCTCTCCAGCCTACCGAGCAGTTTTCTCGGCAGCCGTTGGGGCAATCGCCGCACCATGATCCTCGGCCTTAGCTTGGCCGTCGTCGGCCATGCGCTGCTTTCCCAAGCTGAGTTCGTCCCTACTATTCACCAGCAAAGTTTCATTCTCAG
>JAJDYK010000185.1 GCA_022825185.1 Candidatus Latescibacterota bacterium
AGGCGACCTCAAGCTCGAAGAGGCCCTCGAAGTATTTGAAAAGGGCGTTGCCGCCTCGCGCACCTGCGGCCAGTGGCTCGACCAGACCCGCGAGCGCGTCCAAGTCCTCACCGCCGACGCCGAGGGCCAGTTCCGCCTCTCTTTTCTGGACGACGAAGACGACCACTAACCCCTCGGCCTCGGCCCGATGTTGACTCGCCTCTACATCAAGGACTTTGCCCTTATCGAAGAAGCGGTGATCGAATTTGGCCCCGGCCTCAACGTCATCACCGGCGAGACCGGGGCCGGCAAGTCCATCCTCATCGGTGCCCTCAACTCCATCCTCGGCGGCCCTGCCAACGCCGACCTAGTGCGCAAAGGAGCTAGCTCGTGTGCAGTGGAGGGCTTTTTTGAACTCGACGACCAAGGTCAAATCGCGCGCTTGGCCGATCTAGGCATTGTCTTGGAGGATGGCCAACTCATCCTCCGCCGCGAGATCCGCGGCCAAGGCCGCTCGCGCGCCTTTGTCAACGGCCAAGGGCGGCCAATCAAGCAGCTAAAGCAAATCGGCGCGATCTTGGTTGACCTGCATGGCCAACACGAACACCAATCGCTACTCGACCCCAAGCTCCACGCCCGCTTTCTCGACGCGTTTGCCGGGCTCGACGACCAGCGCCGCCTCGTGGGACAGCACTGGCGCGCTTACCGCGATAGCGTGGCCCACTTCGACCGGCTGCGCGCAGAGCGCGACGCACTCGCAGCCGAAGACGAGTTGTGCGCCTTCCAGTTAGAAGAGATCCGCCGCCTCGCACCCCGACCAAGCGAAGAGGCCGAACTAGAACGCGAGTTGCAAGTCCTCGACAACGCCGAGACTCTATCCCAAGGCGGCCTCGATCTCTACGACTTGCTCTATCAGCGCGAAGGTGCGGTTTACGAAGCACTCGGCCAAGTTCGTCGTCAGCTCGACCGACTGCGCGAAATTGACCCTGCGCTCAGCCCGCAAACCGCAGCCTTAGAGGAATTGATCTACGAGGTCGAAGACCTAGCCGGCCAACTCCGAGACTACGCCCGCAGAATCGAGGTGCGCCCTGGACGAGCTGACGAACTGCGCGAGCGCCGCGATGGCCTGCGTGCCTTAAAAAAGAAATACGGCGGCACTCTCGACTCCGTCTTGGAACGCGCCCGCGAGCTTGCAGCGCGCGAAGACCGCGCTGACCGCCTCCGCGACGAGCTGGCCCAAGCGGCTGAACACCGCGATCAAGCACTTGCCGAATTTGCCACCTGTTGCCTCGCCCTTTCTGCGGCGCGTCAGCAGGCCAGCGCCACCTTGTCGCAGGCGCTAGTCGCCGCCCTCGGGGAGTTGGGCATGGCCAAGGCCCAGTTTTACATCGAGCTGGCAACCGCCGAAGATTCCGAGGGGATAGTCCAACGCGACGGACGCCGCTACGTGGCGGGCGAACACGGCATGGAGCACATTGCCTTCCACATCTCCGCCAATGTCGGCCAACCACCGCGACCCCTAGCGCGCATTGCCTCGGGCGGGGAAATTTCGCGCGTGATGCTGGCCCTCAAAGAAGCGGTCGCCGGGCGCGACCTCGTTTCGACTTTGGTATTTGACGAAATCGACGCTGGGATCTCGGGCCGCATTGCCGCGGCCGTTGGCCGCAAGCTACAGACCCTCGCCGCAGCGCACCAAACCATCGTCATCACTCACCTACCGCAGATTGCCAGCCTCGCCGACCAGCACTTTTCAGTTCGTAAGCAGCAGCAGCAACAGCGGACCACCACCGAGGTTGTGCTACTCGACGCAGCGGCCCGTGCCGAGGAAATTGCCTATCTGTTGGCCGGCGAGACCATTTCGGATACAGCGCGCCAACACGCCCGCGAAATGCTGAAATAGCTCGACAATGTTGGCCAATTTCCTCAGCGTCCTGCGGGTTCTGCTCATCCCCTTTCTGCTCTACTTCATCGCCCAAGGACCGGCGGCCCAGTACCAAGCCGTGCTCCTACTACTTATTGCCGGTATCACAGACATCGGCGACGGCTGGGTGGCGCGGCGCTACAACCAAGTCTCCCGCCTCGGCAAGATACTCGACCCGCTGGCCGATAAAATTTTCCTCACCTGCCTGCTCGGCGGCCTAGTTTTCTGGCGCGATTTGCCGCTGTGGCTTTTGGGGATGCTCTTTGCCCGCGATGTGGCAATCGTATTGGTAGGGGGATTGTTCTTGCGTTCACAGGGGCTAGTCATTGCCGCCAACCGCTGGGGCAAATACACAACCGTCTGCATGGTGCTTACGGCCCTCAGCTACGTCGTCGAGGCCCCGGCCAGCTTGCGCACCGGGCTAAGCCTAGCGGCGGCGGCCTTGGTCGTCGTCTCTAGCTTGAGCTACGCGCAACTCGCGCTCAGGCTCTTGCAACGAGACCAAACTTGAAAATCAGTTGGGCTGGATCAAGCGATACCAGCGCAAATAGGCTTCGTCAAGGCGGCGGCGGCGGGCGTATATGCCGATCATTTCTATCACTTTGAGCCGCAAGGCTAGCTTGTGCAGATCGACTTTGCCCACCTGACGCTCCGCGCGTTTCATAGCCCAAACCCAAAGTAGTAGCGCCACTTGTCGATTAGGGGGTCGTCCTCTTCTCTGGGAATCCGCTCGCGATTGAGCGGATGCGCTACTTGGAAATAGGCAAACATCGGGATGCGGTAGAAAGTAAAAAGCTGTAGCCGCAACTCGCCGCCCACGTCGGTCAGGAATTTGTCGGTATTGGGCAAAGACCGCCATCGCTCACCCGACCAGAAGTCAATGTCCTCAAAGCGCGAGAAATTGCCCACCACCCCGGCTTCGGCAAATAGCTCGGCGTAGAGCTTGGAAAAGTTGAAGTTGATAAAGCGACTACTAATGCGCTTGAGAATCGGAAATCCGTAGCCGACGCGGGCGTAGAGCAATTTGGTCCCCCAGTCGGTGAAATAGGGATAACCGCTGAGGAAGTTGCGCCCGCCGATATAGTAGCGCAGCGGCCAGTAGTAGCGGCCTTCGAGAAACCCACCGTCTTCGATAAAGCGGGGCTTGAGGCGGACGTTTTTGTACGCGCCAATCAGCTCGATGTTGAGCGAATTGTCGAACGGCAACTGGATTCGCTCGTTGTATGCAGCTACGTATTCATTGACCCGCATGCGGCGCTCGACGCCGACGAACTGGTCGCGGGGGACTCCATCGGGGGATATTTGCTCGGTCAGCGAATCGGCTACCGTCGGCATCAAATAGCGATAGACTAAAGCCATGGCGCGGCCCGATGGACTGATCAAGCGATCGGCCGTGGGGTTGATCTTCCGGTAGCGCCAAGCCATGCTCAACATATGCGTGCGAAAAAAGCTGAGGTCTTCGTAGAATTCCAGCGGATCCTCGTTGTTTACCAGCAAGGTATCTTGTGCCAAAAGCGACGGATCTAAGGAGGCTGACATATCGACGCCGTCTTGTTCCAAATAGATCTGATTCAGGCTGCGGAAGCGGCGCAAGGCCCAGCCCTCGGCGTAGTCGCGCCATATGTAGAGGGCGTTCAACTCGGTTCGCCGAGTCAGCGGCACATCGACGCCCATGGCCAATTGCCCCAAGGATGTCTTGAATAGATCTTCGCGGCTCGTGCCTTGATAGATGTATTGACGGACGTCTGGGACGAGCAGGCTGGTGACCGAATCGACTGGCACCGGATAGACATTGCCCACATCAAGTGTATCGGCCGTGATCTGGCTACCCTTGATCAAGTTGTCGATCTCGCGCCGTCGGCCCGCTATGTAAAACGAGGGGTTGAAGGTCCGGTTGTTACCCACTTGTGGCCGGAGCCGGCGCTCGTAGAAGAAGCCGACATCCGTATTGAGGTCTGTGGCATTGCGCATGTTCTTGCCGACAATGCCCCAAGCCGTCAGCTCCTGCCCACCAAGCATGTCGCCAGTGGAAAACTGCAAGCCGCCGCTAGCTTGATTGAGGCCAAAAGTGTTGCCGACATACGTAGGGCCGACCTGTAGAATCGGGATGTAGCGCAAGACATTGCGCCCTCTGTACGTCGCGGTCTGGAATTGATCGGCGAGCTTGGGGCCGTCGAAGATGGAGCGATAGTCGCGCATCACCACCGGCTCAAAGTGCGCATCGCGCTCGAATTCGCCCAGCTCAAAGCTATAGAGGCTATAGTCGTTGGAGCGGTAGCCACTGTACACCACGCGCTGGTCGGCGGCTACAGTTGGCACAAAAGCCCCGCCAATGACGTTGGTTAGCTGCTCGACTTCGCGGTTTTCCAGGCGATAGCGATAGATGTTGAAAATGCCGCTCTGGTCCGACGAAAACACAAAACCCGAACCATCGGGCAGCCAGTGCGGATCACGCTCGTCGGCCGGCGAGGCCACGACCGCACGGAACCCCGACGAGTCGGGATGGGCGAAGGCAACGGTATCGGGAAAGACTTCTATGGTTTCCTCCTCGCCTTCTTCGCCTTCTTCGCCTTCGCTCTTCTTTTTCTTTTTGGCTTTCTCAAAGACCTTGGGCCGCGGCGGGCTATCAGCGCGGATCATCGCAATGTCGCGGTCCTCGCCGCGGAACACGCTAAAGAGCAGCCACTCGCCGTCGGGCGAGAAGCGCGGCCCCATGTATTGGGTGGCGTCGTTATTGTTGGTCAGATAGACCAAATCCGTACCGTCGCGATCTATGAGGCCGAGGTTGTTGGTCCCGTCCTTGTTGTGGACAAAGGCGATGCGCTGGCCATCGGGGGAAAACGAGGGGTCTTTGGCGCGCAGATTGGCGCTAATGCGGCGCTCCTTGTCTTCGGCCAAGTTGTAAATATAGAGGTCGTTAAAGCCGCCCTTGTTGCGGACGAAGACGATCTCCTCCCCGTCGGGCGACCAGCTAATTCGCGTATCTATCCAGTTTTTGAGTTCGGTCTTTTTTCGCGTCTCGAAATCGTAGATTTTGAGTACCGTGATCCCATAGTCCTGTTTCTCGCTGGTGAGGTACGCCAGTTTTTTGCCGTCCGGCGACAGCGCGGGATGGTATTCGAGCACGCCCTCGTTGACCTCGTCCAGCGGCTCGCCCTCAAAGAAGCCCTGCGCACGAATCTCGGATTCGAGGCGACCGTAGTTTTCGGCCAAAAAGGCGACCCAATCCGCGTAAAACTGATCCGCGGAAACGCCCAACACCCGGCGAATGGCCGGGTCGAAGCTCATCGAGCCGACCTGATGCGTCAGTTCATCGACCTTCTCGGCACCGTACTGGTCATGGAGGTACACCATCATCGCGTAGCCCTGATTGTACACGAACTCGCCGTAGAACTTGCCCATGCGGTCCCAGACCGTCCCCATCTCCTCCCACGAGAGCAGATCGTCTTCGAGCACTGCCATCCGCAGCAACATATCGCGGTGCGAATCCCAAGAATCGTAGCCGAATTTTTGCGCCCCGTACTGGGCGATGCCCTCGGTCCAACCGCGCGGGGTATTGAGATGGTATAGCGGAAATTGAAACGTAATGTCTGGATTGGAGTCGAAGCGCGAGACCGACAGTAGCGCGAATTGGAAGGGCCATTTCTTGCGCGCCTTGTTGAGCGTAATGATGTGCGTCAACTCGTGCGTGACCACGTTTTTGATCCAATCGTGACTGCCGCGCAGTTCAAAGTCGAGGCTAGTGGCCCAAATGGCCATGGTATTGCTGTAGTAGTTGGCCCAACCATTGCCTAGCTGGTCGGAGTTGTCGAAGACGAGGACGTGGATGGTGCGGAAGTCATCGTAGTAGTCGTAGGCCGCCGCGAGGGTGGGAAAGACCTCTTCGCAGGTTTCGGCTACCCGGCGTGCAGTGCCTTCGGCCCCACTCGTGTAATGGACCCGGAAGTGATCAGTGACGATGGTTTTTATCTGGGCCTGGGCCGCTCCGGCGAGGAACAGCGCGGCAATCGCGGAAAAAATCGCTCGGCGCAACGTGTATCCCTTTCGCAAAAAGGCGACCCGCAGCCAATTGCCGGTCGCTCCACAATTTGTTAGGAAAATACTGGAGGCCGTGCCCCTCGTCAAACAGCACGGAGCCACTTTCACGCGGCTTC
>JAJDYK010000081.1 GCA_022825185.1 Candidatus Latescibacterota bacterium
CACCGACCACCGCATTCACTATCTGCTGCCGGAATTGGGTCCGGTCATCGGCTATGCAGTGACCGCGGAAGTAACGACCAACGACCCAGACTCGGTAGCAGTCCCTTGGGAAGGGTACTACGAAGCAATTGACGCCACGGAAGGGCCCGTGTTTGCGGTGATGAAGGACGTGGATTCGCGTCCCGGGCGCGGGGCCAGTTTTGGCGACGGCATGGCGCGGCTGCACCAGCGGCTAGGCGCGGTGGGGGCCGTTGTCGATGGAACAGTGCGCGACTTGGAGGGAATCCGCCGGGTCGGGCTGCCGATCTTCGCCTGGGGAACGGTGCCAGGGCACGGCGTATTCAACGCGACGCGAGTCAACGCGCCAATTACCGTCGGGTCAGTGCGGATTCGGCCGGGAGACCTGATCTTCGGCGACGGCGACGGCTGCGTACGCATTCCCCTGGAGCACGCCGAGGAAGTATTGGAATTGGCCGCAGAAGTGCGGGACAAGGAGGCGAAAATTTTTGCGCTGTACGATTCAGACGACTTTTCCCTCGCCAAGTGGCGAGAGTCGCGCCGGTAGGGGCAACCCTTGTGGTTGCCCTCATCGCCACCCACCAGTCATCGCAACGGGCAGCGCTGACCAAAGGAGGACAGCATGGAGACCACCACAGTAAAAATTGATCCCAAAGAAGAAATCGGCTTCATGACGGTCGATGAGACTGATTTTGCCGCTTTCTCCCTGAGCCAGCAGATCCGCCATCTCGAAATGGAAGGCTACGTGCTCATGCCGGACGTGCTCGACGCCGAGCACATTGCGGCGCTAAAGGCCGAGCTGAAAGACCTGCCGATGACGCACAAGGACTACAGCAAGGCCCAAACCGTCCACCACGAGCCCCAGTGCTCCAGCCGGTTGGTAGCCGAGCTGATCGGCCACCCGCCGATCGCAGAATTCCTCCAAGCGCTCATGGGGCCGGACATCGTCTTCACGCACGGGCTTTTTACCCGCACCCTCTCCGGCTCGCCGGGCATTTCAATGCACACCGACGGCCAGCCATTCGGCTCGTCGATCTTTGGCTTCGAAGGCTCTTCGCCGCGCCTTTTGCGAGTGCTCTACTACCTCGACGACCTGCCGCCTGAGCGCGCGCCCTTCCGGCTCATCCCGCGCTCCCATCTCTCGTTTCACGCCCAAGCCAACCCATACGTGCGCTATGTTTCGCACCCGCAGGAAATCACCCTCTGCGCCAAAGCTGGTTCAGTCGTCATGATACCCGCCCTCCTTTTCCACGGCACCCATCCCAACAAGGACTTGGCCCCACGGGAACTGATCCAGTTCGGCTACCGGCCAGCTTGGGCGGGGCCAGTTCAGCCGATGGACGATTGGGACCCGGAATGGGTAGAGAACGCGCCAGCAGTAGCCAAACCTTTTCTCCAAAGCCGCAACACCACCGGCAAGGAGTGGAAACAGGTCCACAAACCCCAGGGCATGCAGCGCGACGCACCGGGCATCAATCCAGACCGCTGGGGGAACTAAGTCGTGAAACTAGCCGAACTCACTTGGCCCGATCTAGAGCAGGTGTCCAGAGATGCGGTAGTAGTATATCCCATAGCGGCGCTTGAACAGCACGGGCCGCATCTGCCGTTTATAACGGACACGGCCGAGGTCGCCGCCATCGTCGATCGCCTCGACGCGGAAATTCCCGATCAGGTCCTCTGTCTCCCGGCGCAGTGGCTCGGCTATTCCCCGCATCACCTGCGGTTTAAGGGCACGATAACCGCCCAATCAGAGACCCACATCAACATGATCGTCGATACCGTCAGCAGCATGGTCCACGCCGACTTCGACAAAATCCTCATCGTCAACGGCCACGGCGGCAACGTTCCCAATATGAACGTCTCCCTCCAGCGCCTGATGGAGAAGTGCCCGGACGCGAGAATTTATGGGACCTCTTGGTTTGCCTACGACGAGTTGGGCGAGATCAGAGAGGCAGGGCCCCACGGCTGGGGGCACGCGGGCGAGATGGAGACCTCGGTGATGATGGCCCTGCATCCCGAGTGGGTCAAAGCAGATCGCCTGCAAAAGGACGGCCATCCACCGCAGTCCGAGCGCGCCGGCCAAGTCGCCCGCTACCGCTGGATCCACCAATCGACCGACCAAGGCACCTACGGAGACCCCACTTTCGGATCGGCCGAAAAAGGAGAGCGCTTTATCAGCGCCGCAGTTGAGGTGTTGATCCGCATCGTCGAGGACATAAGGAAAGGGCACCTGTAAGTCCGTGAATACAACTTGCCCGGCCAGCGCAAAATTGCGACAGTAAAGCTAGCTTTTTCAGAGGAGGAGATACCATGGAAATGACAAAAAACCAGCGCAAAATAAACTGGTATCGGTGCCCTTTGCCGCGCGAGACGCTCGCTGCGCTCAATCAGCGCAGCGACTTTTGGGGGCTCCTGCAAACACTGGGGCACCTCGGTCTGCTAGCGGCGACAGGCGCGGGGGCTTGGTACGCGGCCGAGCACTTGGCCCTGCCGTGGTTGCTGCTGATCCTCTTTTTCCACGGGACGTTCTACGCCTTTTTGCTCAACGGCTTCCACGAACTGTGTCATTCCACGGTCTTCAAGAGCAAGTTCCTCAACTACTTCTTCCTCCGCGTGTTCAGCTTTCTCGGCGCGTACAACCATATCCATTTCTGGACCAGTCACGCCGAGCACCACAAGTACACCCTGCACCCACCCGACGATCTCGAAGTAGTTCTGCCGACTCGATTGAGATTGGTAGATTTTCTCAAGAGTGCCATTGTAAATCCGTGGGGCTTGTACGGCCGCTACCAGACGACTTGGCGGCGAGCGCGCGGGAAATTAGAGGGCGAATGGGAGCTGGCGCTCTTCCCCGAGTCGGACCCAGACAAACGGCGACGGCTCATCCGCTGGGATCGCTTCTTGCTAGTGGGTCACGCCCTAATCGTGGTGGTATCCTTGTACTTCGGCCTGTGGATGGTGCCAGTGCTCGTTACGCTGGCCCCGTTCTACGGCGGCTGGTTGCTGTTCTTGTGCAACAACACCCAGCACATCGGCTTGCAGGACGACGTGCCGGACTTTCGGCTCTGCACCCGCACAGTCATCCTGAATCCGTTTTTCCGCTTCCTCTACTGGCACATGAACTACCACATCGAACACCACATGTACGCCGGCGTGCCGTGCTACCGGCTCGGCAAGCTACACGCGGCCATCAAAAGTGACTTGCCACACTGTCCGCAGGGGCTGTACGAAGCATGGACGGAGATCGCCGCCATCCTCGAACGGCAAAAGGCCGAGCCAGACTACGAATACGTACCGGAATTGCCCACGCCCGTCGCGGCTTGAGGCGGGGCCTTTTGTATGGAAGAAACCCTAACTCCTGACCATGCGACCGCGCTCGCGCAGGCCGTACCTTTCCTGCTCGATTTTCCCGCCTCGCGTTTTTGGGTGGATTACGACCAAGAGGCGGACGTACTCTACATCAGCTTTGCACGTCCGCAGCAGGCTACGGATACAACCCTGACCGATGAGGGTCTCCTGTTGCGCTATCGAGATAGCCAGCTAGTAGGCGTTACAGTGTTGGATGCCTCTACTCGCGTACCAACGTAAGTGATTTCCATGTCTCTTAAAACGCCAGCGTCGCGTTTCCAGTTCATTATGATCTCGCCAATGCCAGAACTGGCACCTGTAATAAGTGCATTCACTGCGAGGTATCTCCTGATAATCTGTCAATCACTCAGATAAACCTATAAATAACTTGCCCCACGAGCACCTCGCCCCGAGGTTGCCGGCGGCCAAGCGCGCCCACTTTCCTCATCGGGCATAGCCTCGGCCGCACGGCCAGACTCGACGTGTCGCTTCAAATCGGCCCATCGCTCAAAGCCATACTCGCGGGCAATGACCAGTTGGGCGTTTCTCAAGGAGAACTTGGTCTGAAAAATCTCGTCGTCCGTCTGTTCGGACAAATGCGACAGGGTTTGCCTGAGTCGCTGCGCACTGGCGGGATCGGCAGATCGGTGG
>JAJDYK010000179.1 GCA_022825185.1 Candidatus Latescibacterota bacterium
GTATTTGCGGGGCTTGCTGGGTACTTGCTGCGCGAAGAAAAGTTTTGGCTGTTGGGGATTGAGGCATTCTTCGTCCTGTCTTTTGCCATTGGTGTGCGCTTGATCCAGCATTTTTGGGTGCCGCTCGATCTGATCCGCACAGGGGCCGAACTCATCGGCGAGCGCGATTTTACCAGCAAGTTCGTCGAAGTGGGCCAGCCGGAAATGGATCAGCTCGTGCGCGTGTACAACCGCATGATCGACCAATTGCGCGAAGAGCGCACGCGGCTGCAGGAACAGCACTACTTCATGGACAAGATCCTGACGGCCTCGCCGTCGGGCATTATCACCCTCGATTTCGATGGCAAGGTCGCACTAGTCAATCCCAGTGCTAGCCGCTTGTTGGGGCTAGCTGAAAGCGCGATGGTCGGCCAGTCTTTGGACGAGTTGGGAACGGCATTTGCTTGCGCCCTGCACGACTTAGCCATCGGTGAGTCGCAGGTGCTGCCGGTGCAAGGGCAGCGGGTGCGCTGTCACAAGGCGCAGTTTTTAGACCAGGGATTTCCGCGCAGCTTTATCCTGATGGAGGAATTGACCGAGGAATTGCGCCTGTCGGAGAAGGCGGCCTACGAGAAAGTCATCCGTCTGTTGGCACACGAGGTGAATAACTCAACGGGGGCGGTCAATTCCCTGCTGCACTCGTGTCTCAATTACAAGGGCCAATTGCGGGAGGCCGACCGCGGCGATTTTGAAAACGCCCTGCAAGTGGCCATCGATCGCATCGACCATCTCAGCGCCTTCATGCGCAGCTTTGCCGAGGTGGTCAAACTACCGGCACCGCACATGCAGCCTGTAGATTTGGAAGCCCTGTTGCGCGACATCGCCCTGCTGATGCGCGCCGAGTGCGAGCGCCGCAACATCGAGTGGGAGTGGGATATTCAGGCGGATCTAAAGCGCATCGCCATGGACGAAAACCAGATGGAACAGGCGTTTGTCAATATCCTGAAAAATGCGGTGGAGGCCATTGGCGAGGACGGCAGGATCACCATTCGCTTGGGCAAGCTGCAAGACCGACCCTTTGCCGTGGTAGAGGATACGGGCGCGGGGATCGCCTCAGAAGTGGCCGAGAGTCTGTTCACGCCGTTTTTTAGCACCAAGGAAAATCGGCGCGGCCTCGGTCTGACGTTGGTGCAGGAGATTTTGAGTCGGCACGGTTTTGCCTTTTCCCTCGAAAGCCCTCCCGACGAGCCGACCCGTTTTACCATCCGCTTTTGCAACGCATAGTAGAGAATAGACAGCAGAGAAGGAGGTGATAGTGCGGTCGCTGGCCGGGGCTTTTGGATTCCTGCGTGGCAACATCCTCGTGCTTACCGCGTCGGGGAGCTTGGGCATGTTTTCTCGGGCCATGGTGTTTCCGTACGTTCCCCTCTACGTCTTGGCCCTCGGTGGCGAGTCAGAGCAGATCGGGATCGTCTATGCCTTGGGGCCGCTCGGCGGGCTGCTCGCGTTTCCAATCGCCGGCTATCTCGCCGACCATGCGAATCGGGCTTGGCTGATCGCCGCGGCTGGCTATTTCTCCGCTGCCGCCGTGCTGGTAAACGCCGTGGCACCGAGTTGGGAGTGGGTGGCCGCGGCGATGTTGATGCGGGGGTTTGCCGTGTTCCACTTCCCGGCTTCATCGGCGCTTGTCGCCGACTCCCTGCCCGCTGGGAACCGGGGCCGCGGAATGGCGACGATGACCGCGCTGACCGGGGGATTGGCGTTGTTTGCGCCGTTCGTGGCTGGCGTGGCGATTGACGCTTGGGGCGTCGAGGAGGGGATGCGGATCCTCTATTGGGTGATGGGCGCGGCCTATGCCGCGGGTGCGACGATCAACTTGATCTTCATCCGCGAGACCCGCAAGCCGCCGGCAGAAGCGGTCAGCGCCGCCAACCTCGGACAGACGCTGCGCCGTTCCTACTCCGGCATCCCGGCACTGCTGCGCGGGTTCCCGCGTTCGCTGCGGGCCGTGTCGGTGGTGATCATCCTGTGTTTTATCGCCAACGGCTTGGCCAGCCCCTTTTGGGTGGTGTACGCCAAGACCCACATCGGGCTGACGGCTTCGCAGTGGGGGCTGATTCTGCTGGTGGAGTTCGGCCTGCGGAACCTGACGACGGTTCCGGCGGGGTTTCTCACGGACCGCTTTGGACGCACGCGGTTTATCGTCGCCGCGCTGCTGGTCACTGCGGCGACGCCGCTGTATCTGCTGGCTGGCTCCTTTGGATTCGTGCTGGCGATTCGGTGCGCCATCGGCGTGGCTGCTGCCTTTTTCAGCCCGGCGATGGGTGCTCTACTGGCCGACATCGTGCCCAGCGCCATTCGCGGTCGCGTGATGGCCGCCATCGGCCGCGGGTCTGTGTCGGTCGGCAGTTCCTCCGGCGGGACGGGCGGCCCTGGGACCGGGTTCTTGACTACGCTGCCGCTGATGGTAGCCGCTCTTTTTGGCGGAGTGCTCTATGCTTGGAGTCCGGCGGTCCCGTTTCTTTGTGTGTTTGGCCTGACCGTCGTCGCCTTGGGCGTGTCGGTCGCATTCGTGCGGGATCCAAAAAAGGCGGAGGCGTAGGGGGCGGTTTGCAAACCGCCCCCTACCGCGAATTGCGGCGAACGGATTCTTATTGACTTTAAGCTAAATAGCGTTACCCTGTTTTTCTGTGATTTGGACTCTTACGCATCGTGTGTGTACCTAGCAGGCGGCCCGCATGAGGGGCTACGTGTTAAGCAACTTTCCTGAATTCCAATAAAACTATGAGACTTTGGAATGTGTGCCTTGCGATATTGCGGCGGATTGTCGATGCGCTGCGCGATTTGGCTCCCATCATCATCGTCATTGCGTTCTTCCAACTCGTGGTGTTGCAGCAGCCCTTTCCGAACTTAGGGCGCGTCGCCGTTGGCTTAGTCTGCGTGGTCGCCGGCCTGACGCTCTTCATCCAAGGACTCGAAAGCGGTCTCTTTCCCCTCGGCGAGGCCATTGCACAGGCTTTTGCGCGCAAGGGGAGTGCGACCGCGTTGTTGGCCTTTGCCTTTTGCTTGGGTTTTGGCACCACGGTCGCGGAACCGGCCCTGATCGCCATTGCTGCAGAGGCGGCCGAAGTCGCCGCGGAAGCCGGTGCCATTGCCGACGACGACGAGGTGCGCGCTGCGTACGCCTTTGAGCTGCGCATGGTGGTGGCGGTCTCGGTCGGCATAGCGATCGTGCTCGGCGTGCTGCGCATCCTCAAGGGCTGGCCGATCCACCGGCTGATCATCGGGGGCTACGTGCTGGTGACTGTAATGACCGCGTTTGCGCCGGCAGAGATCATTGGCGTGGCCTACGATTCCGGCGGCGTCACCACCAGCACGATCACAGTGCCGCTGGTCACCGCGTTGGGCGTTGGGCTCGCCACATCAATCCGGGGGCGCAACCCAATGGTCGATGGCTTCGGGCTCATTGCGTTTGCCAGCCTGACGCCCATGATTTTCGTACTGGCCTATGGCATGGTGAACTGAGATGGAATTTCTGCGGACTATTGTCAGCACCGCGTTTTCCACCGCGCTCGATGTGGCGCCCATTGTCGGCATCCTCGTTCTGTTCCAGGTTGCCGTACTGCGTCGCAGCCTGCCGAACCTGCGCCGGATCGCGGTCGGGTTTGTCCTCGTCCTGTTGGGACTGACGCTCTTCCTCATTGGCTTGGAGGAGGCGCTTTTCCCCATCGGCGAGACCATGGCGCGCCAACTGACCGCGCCCGAGACAATCGGGGAGGCGAGTCTGGCCGATGGCGTCGATTGGTCCGACTACCTGCTGGTTTACGTCTTTGCCGCGGCAATCGGTTTTGCGACGACAGTAGCTGAGCCCTCGCTCATCGCGGTCGCTATCAAGGCCGAGGAGATCTCGGGCGGCGCGATCGACGCCTGGGGCCTCAGAATCGCCGTGGCGGTCGGGGTGGCCACAGGGGTGGCACTGGGCTGCTTTCGCATTGTCACGGGTACGCCCCTGCCCTGGTACATCATTGCCGCATACTTAGTGGTGATCGCCCAGACCTTCCGGTCGAGCCGGACCATTGTGCCGCTCGCCTACGACAGCGGCGGCGTCACCACATCGACCGTCACGGTGCCAGTGGTCGCCGCGCTGGGTTTGGGGCTCGCCGCCACGGTTCCCGGGCGCAGCCCGCTGATCGACGGATTTGGCCTCATTGCGTTCGCCAGCGTCTTTCCCATCATGTCCGTTCTGGGCTATGCTATGGTGGTGTCTTGGGTGAGTCGCCGGCGGAACGCCAACCTCTCCGAGGAGACTTGAATTATGAAACTGAAACTGATTGTCGCCTTGGTCAGCAACGACAAGACCGATACTGTGGTCGATGCTGCGCGCGCTGGCGGGGCGACCGGCGCGACAATTATTACTGGCGTGCGCGGCGAAGGGCTGAAGCCGCAGAAGACCTTTTTCGGTCTCGATCTGGCAGCCCAACGCGATGTTGTTCTGTTCTTGGTGGTCGAGACGCGGGCGCGCGACATTTTGGAGCGCATCCGCGATGCCGGGCGCTTTGAGCAAGAGCCCGGCGCTGGCATTGCCTTTCAGATCCCGATTGAGGACGCCGTCGGTCTCACCACCCAACTTCCCACCATCCTAGAAGAAGTGGACGACGAAATATGAGCGAGAAACGCACCATCCGGGTCGGAGACGTCATGGGCTCCAAACTCTACACTATCGACAGACTTGCGACTGTGGCCGAGGCCATGGCACTCATGAAGCAGTACGAGGTCAGTTCGCTCGCCGTTGACCGGCGCGACGACGACGACGAGTTTGGCTTGCTCGTGGTCGCGGACATCGCGCGCGAGGTGATCGCCCAAAACCGCGCAGCCGAGCGCGTCAATGTGTACGAGATTATGTCGAAACCGGTGCTGACCCTGCCGTCGGCCATGCTCGCCCGCTACGCGGTGCGCTTGCTCGTGCGCTTTGAACTCTCCCGCGCCGTGGTCGTCGATTACGAGCGCCAGCCGCTCGGCATGGTGACTTTGCGCGATCTCGTCCTGAGCCACGTGGCGGAGTGATGGGACTGTCGGCCACTATCCGCTCCACGAGCGCTGTCCGGCGCGGTCGGTAGCGCTTTCAGTTCGACTTTCGAGTTCACCACTGCAAATACCAGCGGCAGCCGCAGCAATTCGCCGTCACATTCAGCCGATTGTGGTGTCCTGTAAGTGGGTACCCAAATGATCTACGACTACGACAAACTGGCCGCTCTGACCAGATTAAACTCCACCTTTTCGACGTTTCCAAACATTGGCTGCATACATTAAGCCTATTTTAGGACTGCTGAGGATTGGAACTGAAATTTCCGGGCACAAATTTGCGGCTCCCGCCATAGAGGCTTGTGCTAACACAATGACATCTCCTTCAGGTGCTTTGTCTTTTATATTCTGAGCTATTTCACTAAAGTATTCTTTTTGATTTCCCTCCTCAAATTTGCTCCAAGCATTACTACAAAAAACCTCAATAAGTTTAACGCTCTTTCGACGCGCTTTCGCGGTTTCAAGAATAAGGTCACTAGTTGGAGCGATTGTACTTTCGAGTGCGGCAGCAACAATAATTCGGGAACCTATTTCAACTGCTTTCTCAGCCATAGGTCTATCGACCCGAACAATAGCACCATCGGTTAGGTTATTTACTTTTTCCGCACTTGCTCCAATTGTAGAACATGTGCAGAGTACTACTGTTGCGCCTTCTTTGGTCGCGTAGAGGATACAATCCCGAATGCGTTCATCCAAGTTTTGAGTGATTCCTTTGTCTCGGGCCTCTGTCAAAAATTGCTCTTCTACAATATGTCTAATGGGTAATTCTAAAGAAGCTTCCTCTATAAGCCGATTGAAAGTATCGACATGCACTGGTGAAGTATGAAGAAAAGCCAAATGAGATTGCATGAAATAACTCCCTTTCTCTGTTCGCGCTTAGATTATACAATCAAAGCTGCTCCGTGCCTATTGCAGGCCGCCGTCCGTATTACCAATATACATTACCCTGCACAATAGGGTGCAGAAGTTCCGCCGCGTTTAGGAACTACTAATTTTAATCGGGAAGATGATATGGAACTTGTGAGGTATCCAGATAGCCGCATTGAGGTGCTAGACGAGCGCTTCGCCCAGTACAAGCTGGCCAATGCCACCCTTGAAATGCTCTGGACCGGCGGGCGCTGGCTCGAAGGCCCTGTGTGGTTTGGCGACGGCCGCTATCTACTGTTCAGCGACATACCCAATAACCGCATTCTCAAGTGGGAAGAAGAGACCGGGGAGGTCTCAGTCTTCCGCAAGCCATCGAACAACACTAACGGCAACACGCGCGATCTCCAAGGGCGATTGCTGTCGTGCGAACACGACGCGCGGCGAGTCACGCGGACGGAATACGACGGTTCAATCACTGTGTTGATGGACCAGTTCGAGGGCAAGCCGTTGAATGCCCCCAACGACATCGTGGTAAAGTCCGATGGATCGGTCTGGTTCACAGACCCCGGTTACGGCATTTTGATGGACTACGAGGGGCATCGGGATACGTTTGAGAATGCCGCCAATGTGTATCGTCTCGACCCGGACGCGGGGGAAGCGACGGTGGTAGCCGGGGATTTCCAGCGGCCCAACGGCCTGTGCTTCAGCCCGGATGAGTCGCTGCTCTACATCGTCGATACCGGGCGCTCCGACGGCCCTGAATACCCCACCCACATCCGCGTGTTCGATGTCCACGGCGACCGCATCGCAAACGGGCGCGTGTTCGCGGACATGGAGCCTGGCTCGTCGGACGGAGTCCGCACCGATGTGGATGGCAACTTGTGGTCGGGGGCCTGTTGGGGGGGCGAGGGCTACGACGGCGTGCATTGTTTTGCCCCCGACGGCACCTTGATCGGCAAGATCCACCTGCCAGCGCCCTGCGCCAACCTGTGCTTTGGCGGCGCGAAAAAGAACCGGCTGTTCATAACCTGTTCGCAGTCGCTGTTCTCGGTGTACGTCGAGACGAACGGGGCTCAGAAGCCGTAGGGGATTACACTCGATCTCGCTGGCATCGAATGCACGGACGGCATGCTTCAACTGCGCAAGGGAATCCATTCGGGAAGGAACGATCTCTTCATCGGCCGGGATGGTGAGTGGGAACAGGTCGAGGTGACCGAGGACCACCACACTACGACGCGGCAGTTGAGCGAGTTCGTCGCGGCGATTGACGCGGGGACGGAGCCGCCGGTGACGGCCGAATACGCCCGCCATCTGGTGGCGGTGCTGACGGCGTGCATGGAGTCGTCCCGCCTCGGCAGAGAGGTGGTGCTCGAAGCATGAACGATACCGATCTGAGCTATCTCTCTGGCGTCGAATTGCGCCGCCTGTACGAACGTCGCGAGCTATCCCCGGTGGAAGTCACCGAGGCTGTGCTGCGCCGCATCGAATCACTCGACCCAAGGATTAACGCCTTCGTCACGGTTACGCCGGAGCGGGCCTTGGCCGAGGCGCGCGCTGCTGAAGCAGCCTTTGCCGGGGACGACAAACCGCCTCCCCTAGCTGGCATACCTGGTTCGCTGAAGGATTTGACGGCGACGCGTGGAATCCGCACCACCCGGGGGTCGCTGCTGACCGCCGACTGGGTCCCGGACTTTGACGCGCCCCTTGCCGAACGCCTGCGCGACGCCGGTATGGTGTTGCTCGGCAAGACGAACACGCCGGAGATGGGCTGGAAGGGCGATTCGAGTAACCGCGTCGTCGGGCCGACTCACAATCCCTGGCGGCATGGACGCACGGCGGGCGGTTCTAGCGGCGGAGCTGCGGCGGCTGTGGTCGCTGGCATGGGCGTGCTGGCTCAGGGCACGGACGGCGCTGGCTCGATCCGCATCCCGGCCGGTTTCTCGGGTGCCTTTGGTTTCAAACCTTCCTGGGGACGGATACCCCAGCATCCGGCCAGCGTGGTGGAGACCCTGTCTCACGCCGGGCCGATCACCCGCACCGTTGGCGACGCCGTGCAGATGCTTGAGGTCATGCTCGGTCCCGATGCGCGGGATCGCACCTCGCTGCCAGCGGAACCGTTGGCGCTTGACGAGATCGAAGCTGGCGTGGAGGGATTGCGCGTGGCTTGGTCGCCCGATTTAGGGTACGCGGCCGTCGATGCCCAAGTCGCTGAGACCGCTCAAGCGGCAGCCTGTCGCTTCGCGGATCTCGGTTGCACCATAGAGGAGGCGCACCCGGCTGGCGAAGACCCGTGGCGTCTCGTTCACGTCCTGTGGTCAACAGCGTTCGCCGCCTCCTTCCGCGACCAGTTCGACCAGGTCGCCGATCGCCTCGATCCCGGCCTGCGCGGCGTCGTCGAAGAGGGGTTTGAGTTCCGAGGCACGGACGTGGCCAGCGCTTACATAGAACGCAATGCGTACTACCACCAATGGCGGGAGTTTTACGAGAACTACGACCTGCTGCTGACGCCGACGCTGCCGGTCACCGCCTTTGCCGCTGGCGACGACCACCCCGGTTCGATCGCCGGCCGCGCCACCACCTACCTAAGTTGGACGGCCTTCACCTACCCGGTGAATCTCACTGGCCTGCCTGCTGCCAGCGTGCCCTGCGGCTTCGTCGATGGCCTGCCCGTGGGCCTGCAAATCATCGGCGGCTGGCGGCAGGACCTCACCGTGTTGCGCGCCGCTCGCGCCTTTGAGCAACTCGCCCCTTGGAGCCACGAACGCCCGCTGCTTTGACCTAGGGAAAAGCTCAACTTATTGATGATGTAGCAAAAACGCATCAATTTCGTAAATTAATACATGATTATTTGCCAATGATGAATACAAAAAAAGAGAGGGCAGTATGTCGCAAACTACTGGTCCCAACTATCAAGCAAGAGCCGAGGAAGCTTTCCGCTATGCTACAGAAGAGTGTCGTCGTAAGGCAAAAGAGAACGCCGGATACGAAGCCCTACATGACGAACATTTGGCCAAATTTTATGTACTAAACCATTTACATGACCGAACTTTCACCCATAATCCTAAAGAATTGGCTAAGGCTCTAAAAAGCCTGCGAGCCAACGCTCCATCTCCACCTGAAGTTTTTAGTCAAGAGCGTTTTCTATGTTACTATAACCGTGAAGTTGATGCTGTATTGAATACGATCGCATCCTAGGTTGTAGATAACCTTGCGGCGGGGTAGAATAATTGATCGAATAAGTGGCCCAGGCGCAGGTGCGGCCAAGGCGTCGAAGACCTTGCGCGTATCATAGGCTCCACCGCCACCCAATCACGCACTCGGTACACCACCTTAGGGCTTCATGCTCCGGCTCCCGAAGTAGGATGGCGACGATCGCCGAGGAGTCTAGGATCATGCGCCGTCTTTGCCATAGCCTAAGATGTCTTCCTCTTCATCCCGGCTCAGCTTTCTACCTAGCTCCGAGGGCGGCACATAGGGCCAAACCTCAGTCTCTAGGAATCGGCGCAACCGTCCACCACGGTCATTGGCGGCACCTTGATAAGCCAAGCGGGCGCGGCGCTCCTCTAGGGATCGGCGCACGGCCTCCGTTTTGTTCTCGCCTGTGAGAAGGGAGATCTCCTCGATCAGCCGCTCGACGTCCTTGTTTTTGATGTTCAAGCTCATGAAATGCCTCCGCTGTCATTGGACCGTCCAGAGTAGGTCAAGTCCATGCTAGAAAAGTAGTCAACGATAATTGTGTCAAGAAGGTGAGGTTGCGCCGATGAAGGTGAGAAAGATCGTCTATCTGATTCACTCAATGCTCTACAGTGACTTGGCTGCCACTGATCCGAAAACCCTGCGCAACACGAACGCCGGGATCTATCTCGAGCGCGAGTTGCTGTGCGAACGACGTTGGCGCGCGGCGATCCGTCAACTGGAGCCGGATGCGATTTACGCTCAGCTCGATGGGGGGCGGGAAATCCTCGCCTACGCCAAGCAACAACTCGGTGACGACCGCGTTATCGAGCCCCGCGCCGAGTGGTATGACGGGATCGACCCCGAACAGTACAGGCAGGACCTGACCGACTCGTTCTCGTCGCAGCTAGCCGACAAGGGCCACCAGCTCGATTGCGAGATCACCGAGTTGGAGTTGTGGGGCGAGTCGTTTACTGGATGTGTCTATAGTTACGGCACTGCCCTCGGCCGACAGCTCGGTCTCAAGACGCCGGCGTTTGACAACTTTGACATGACGGTGCCAGACCAACGCCTCCTTTGCAAAGCGGAGTTGGTGATCCATTTTCTGCTCCCGGACGGCACCACGCGAGGCTACCTCTTCGACGGTCCGCTGGGCTATCCGATCGGCCTCTTCCTCGATGGGTTTAGGACGAGTGAGGCAGGAGCCACGGGCAAGATTCGGCTCGATCTGGACCCTAGTAAAGTGATGTTGGAAAGCCCCTTGGGGATCACCCTGTATGCCCATCTCAGCATCGACCGACCCAATCGCAAGATTCCCGTACACCCCACGCGCGACTTTGACGGCATAACGGCTACCGCCACCGGGCTGGAAATACCACGGGGTAGCGAGCACTCGATTCTGGGTGTGCTGATGAGCCCGGCCGACTTGCTCGCGGCCATGCAGAACGCCGCTGTCTGCTAAGGCGGTAGCGGTAGTTGGATCAAGGAGATCCATTGATGCGACAGCCAACATAGTCTATATTGGACTATAATAACAACCTAAATGGAGGAGCTATGACCGCCCGACACTCAGAATCCCATCGCGTTTGGACCGTCGCCGAGGCCAAGGCGCGTTTGTCTGAAGTCCTGCGTCGCGCCGAAGAGGAAGGGCCTCAACACATTGGTACGCGGAAGTCCTTCGTTGTAGTTCCCGCCCACGTATGGGCCGAGAAAGAATCGCAGCGCCAACCCATGGGCCAGTGGCTGGTAGCCAACATGCCCCGTGGCGCGAACCTTGAGATCACCAGAAATAGAGAGTCCCGGCGGGAAATCCCATTTGCGTCTGGAGACACAGGGTGAGCGGATTTCTTTTAGACACTAATGTGGTCTCGGAGTTGACAAAGGACGCGCCCAATCCGCGGGTTGTCGCATTCCTGACCGAACAAGACGACTTGTGGTTATCCGCGCTAGTGTTGCATGAGTTGGAGTTCGGCTTGCAACTGCTGCCTCTGGGACAACGTCGCGACGGGTTGCGGTCAGTGCTGTCAGAGTTCATTGCGGCGTATGAGGATCGCATCTTGCCCTTGGAGAGAACTGGGGCAGAGCGGGCGGCCCAATTCCGGGCGCAGGCGCATCGCTTTGGTCGCGTGCTGGACTTGGGGGATGCGCTGATCGCCGGGACAGCCAAAGTTCACGGTCTCTCTGTTGCGACGCGGAACGTCGGGGACTTCGCAGACCTAGACGTCGATGTCATTAATCCTTGGGAAGACGCCTTGACCACCTCCAACAAATCCACCGTCGAAGCGGGCGAGGATAGTGCCGACCCACTGGAAAAGGAGACTGGAAATACTGAACACGGAATCTGCGGGACCGCATGACGAGCATTGAAATACGCGGTGAGAGGCCCGGCGATGAAGAGGCGATCAACGAGGTAAACTGCCGAGCCTTCTGCCATGCCGACGAGGGGCAGATAGTCGACGACATGCGTCGGGTCTATCCTCTCTACGACCGCCGGTTCTCGGTGACGGCGTGGCACCAAGAGGAAATGGTCGGGCACGCACTTTTCACCCCGGTTCGGCAGCGACTGATGGGCACGACCATGTGGTCTCTGGCAGTGGGACCGGTGGCGGTGGTTCCCGAATTCCAGCGCCAGGGAATAGGCGGACAGCTACTCGCCTACGGACATCGGCTGGGCAAAAGAGAAGGCTATGGCTTTGCCTTTCTGCTGGGGCATTCTTCCTACTATCCGCGCTATGGCTATCAGACGCAGACCCACGGATTCTGCAAGGTCGCTATTGACATCGAGCAGTTGCCCGAATCCACGGTCGCGCTGGACGCCCGTCCGGTTCAACCGGCGGATCTGTTCTGGCTTACAGAGCGCCTCGAAGCCGAGTTGGCCGATGTGGACTTCGGCTGGATGTGGGGAGCGACAATGGGTGAATGGCGGTTAGGAGGCATCGACTCGCTTATGTGGAGGGATGAGGCGGGTAGGCGGGTGGCTTATACCATGCGGGCAGCCCGACAGCGGGAGAAACTGGTCATGCTGCTCGCCGAAGATCCAGAGCAGGCGCGACAGGTGATTTATACCTTGCGGCCCAGCGCGCTCGAACACCACCCGTCCGGCTGGCTGGCGCAGCATGCGTTAGATCCGGCTTGGGCGACGGTCAGCGCGGAGGCGAGCGAAGCGGCAATGGTCTATACCCTTCAGAAAGGGGTGTTGGACGAATACTTGGCGGCAGTTGAGAAGGGGCGACCGATCGGGTGCGTCAACTGGCCTCTGCCCTTTGTCGCACACTAGGCGACGCTTGCCCAATCGGGGGACGCGCTCTAATTTGGCCCAAGCATACGACAATCCTTTCCAATAGCCGCATCAGCCGCATCGGAGGAATCCCATGTTGACCGACCATCAGTTGCAACACTTCCGAACCTTCGGCTTCGTCACCCTGCGCAAGCTGTTCACTCCGGAAGAGGTCGAGATCCTGCGCGAGGAATACGAGTCCGAGCTCGATCACGTGTACGCCGATCAGCCCTTCACGGGGGAGACGCGCTACTGGACGATGATGCTGCACCCGCGCACTCCCCTGTACGCCAGCCTGCTCGAAGATGAACGCTTCTGCGGCGTGGCCGAGCAGCTCTACGGCGACGACGTCATCGGCATCGGCACCGATGCCAACCGCTATGTCGGCGATACGAGATGGCATCCCGACCACAGGGCCGATCCATCCGCGGATTGCTTCGGCGTCAAGTTCGCCTTCTACCTCGACCCGGTCGATGCCGAGAGCGGTGCCCTGCGGCTCATCCCCGGTTCGCACCGGCGCGAGTTCCACGATCAGTTGCACGACTCCCTGAACTCTCTAGAGCTCGACGTGGCCGACGTCCCCGCCTATGTCTGCCGATCGGAGCCGGGCGATGTGGTGGCTTTCGACATGCGCTGCTGGCACGCCAGTAGTGGCGGCGCTGCGGGCCGCCGCATGTGTACCTGTGTGTACTACAACAACCCCAAGGGCGAAGTCGAAGAGGCCGCAACTCGGGAACGCGCCGTCAACTCAAAGAAGACGCCCGCGCACTTCGGACGAGCGGAACAGTCTATGTACCCGCTCGAATGGCTGCGGAACCCTTCCGGCAGCTCCAAGCGAGGACGCTGGCTGCGGCGCATGGCCGAACTCGGGTACTTCGAACTGCCCGCCGTTCCTTGAGCGCCCGGATCGCAACAAAGGAGACTAAAAACAATGCGAGATATGGCGAATAAACTGGACCAATTGGAACGCGACGGCTATGTCTTAATCGAAGGAGCCTTGAGTCCCCAAGAGACGGAATTGGTGCGTCAGCGGGTGGACTACGCGCGCGAAATGGGTTGGGAGGAAGGCTTGAACGCCGTGGGCAATATGTGGTTCGATTCGCTCTTGGACCGCGAGCCTGAGACCTTCGCCCCGTTGGTGAGCCATCCGAGCGTGCGCCCTTATTTGGAGGGCATGATGGGCAAGCAATGCCAGCTACGCAGCCTGCGGGCGCACATCAATCCAGGGCCCTACCTGCAGGAGTGGCACATGGATTTCTACGGCTATTGGGAGGAAAAGCGGCAAATCGAGCAATACCGCTTGGCAGCCCAGCCCGTAGGGGTTAATACGACTTATTATCTACAGGACAACGGGCCGGGAGACGGCCACCTCAAATACGTCGAAAACGGCCATTTGCAAGAGCCGCCCCACCTCTACCCCATGGACCGCCCCAAATTCGAGGCTTGGTGTGATGCCCAACAGCACGTCGTCCTCTATCCCAAGGCGGGCGACTGCGTCGTCTTTTTGAGCCACATACCGCACCAAGGGGCCAAAGAACGCGACGATATGGAGCGCAGCAATGTGGTGTGCCACTATCAGATGACGCCGATGTACGAAGGCATTTGGCACGTGTCGCGGCCTAGGGGATACGACGGCACCTTTCCCTTTGCCTAGGGTGTAGCCGGGCATAAGGTGCATGATATAGCTGCGCCGTGGATTTAAGAACATCAATCAGTAAAAAGAGGGAATAGGAGCTCCCAATTGTCGCAAAGACAAGGGTTGACTGTGATACAGAAGGTCAACGTGGCGGAGTCCCCTGCGCTGTCTTCCGCTAAGTAGGAGACCTCGACGGATCCTTCGTATTTGGGCGTACCCGAAATCGTCCTCGTGGTCGCGTCAAACGACAGGCCTTCGGGAAGCTCCGACACGTGGTACGTTACCTCACCTTCCCCTCCCACAGCTTCTGGCAGTACCACTGGGAAATTCTCCGTCCCAACAGTGTACGCTAAGTCTTCGACCTCCTCGGCAAAAGCAAGGGCCATCAACTGGGCGGCGGCGGTGTAGAAATCCCATAAATCGGAGTCTGAAATCAAAGAAGAATCCGCTTGGGTGCTATCGGCGGCGGTAGAGTCCGCTTGGGTGCTGTCGGGGCTCGCCTCGTCGGACGGTCCCTCGGCATCGGCGACGGTGTAGAGATCGTCGCCTAAGAACGCGCAGAGGGCACAGGTGGCTTTGCCCGCAGGGTGGGGGGACATCGGCGGGGAGCCCGAGCAGGCTGCAAGGGTGCTGACGAGGACCAAAAAAACGAGGCGTTTCATCGCACTTCTCCTTCCTTGGGGCCTGTTGTCTATCGTATGAGTGCTATTTTTTCGACCAAGACCTGTTCTTGGGTCTGCACTCGATACAGATAGACGTCGGAGCTAACGGCTCGCCCGATAGCGGGAGAAAAATTAAATCCTGATGCGACCCGAAGCCGAGGAGTAATGGCTCCGGGTCGTCAGGAGACCGCTTTTCCTACTTTTTCCATGCAGGCGGTTGATTCCCTCCGCGTCCACTGTGGTGCGCAGGATTGTTGGGATTCAACTGATTTGCCCGGTTATCCTGAGCGGCCTTATGCGCAGGATTGTTGGGATTCTTCTGATTTGCGTGATGATCCCTGTTTTTAGCCATTCTCTCATCACCCCCTCTCTTGTAGTGATTCACCGCCTCACAGTAATACCATACCTGCAACCGAGTATTTCTTTCTGGCGGTGTACTACTTAAACACCTTCAGCGGGGCGAAGCGTTACCTGTGCAGGGGATTTTTGTCGCCAATCTCTTCCGGGCAGCCAGCGAGACGGCACGGGGCAGAATATCGGGCGGTGCATCATGCGGCCGTACAATGCCGCAACAACTCTGATGCGATTGTATCCTCGATCTTGCTACCGCCTCCCTGGGGAGTCCACTTATCACGACGGGGATATTTGTCCTGCAGATCCGCTTGGGTCAAAAACGGATTTTTCGAGAGCTTCCTAAAACGTACACACGTATATAGAGCCGTACCGTTCTTTCGGTTCCAATGGGCATCTTCGTAAGGAGTGGATAACACCTCGCCGTAACCAATGATCCCCTTTGGCTCCTTGCTAAGTCGCATTAAAAAGAACGAGTCGCCAATGGCAATCCTCCTCCTGTTTCCGCAACTCCATCGTCTATCATACTGCCCTCTATCCTTCACAGAAGAAACGGCGTCTTGTAAATCAAACCAATCCCATCCCTTATTCGGGTCCGCGTTCCAGATGTAAAGGTATGTACTCATAAGTGTATCTCCATTGCGTTCGCTACGTTAGCCGAGATCGTCGCAACCGGGGGCCGGTAGCCTTCTCTCTACCGGCCGCGCGTGAGACCCGCTGGTGTGTCTGAAAACCAAGGGCCTTGTAGAACTATAAAAAAGCGAAACGAGAAACGGGAGTTCTCATGGGGCAAGCTCCGGTAAGTTAGGCTGGATAGGCTGGAATTGAATAGCACCAAAATCCAACTCCCTGCGTTTCCAGTTGTTTAAGACCTCAACCAAATAGGCAATGCCCTCTACATCCGACAAATCAAACTCCAATTTCGCTCCGCTCTCATGTTCGTATAGACCGAACAACAAGCTGGTTTTCTCGTAGCCGGCGGACGTTAGTGTGACCTTAACTGCACTCCTCTCTAGCATCTCTTTAAGCCTTTTTGTCGTCTTTGCACCGATGATAGCAGCGGCAGCAGTGATGATATTCTCTGTCATTTCTAGTCCTCTCTGGTTTGGTTAAGTGGTGTTATGGTAAAGGCGGCGGCGAGCGCGACCGGCAGCTAGCAGCCCCGTTGCGTGTAACACGGGAAAATCATACTGAACAGAGACAGGCGATCAAGATGCTCTCCTGTTCACTCCGCCGAGATCCTAGCCGGGGAGGTATTTGACAAGCGCCACCGCCGCGCCAATCGCAGCGATTAGAACGACGATAGCCCGGTTTACTTGATGGGCAATATCGCCTTTGAGTTCGGCAATATCGCCTTTAGTGGCTAGGTGTTCGTAGGCACCTTCTAGCCGCGACACGCGATCACTTAATTCGGTCATGGTTCAAATATTCTCTCAATCATCCATGTATCGCGCAGATACGACGCTGGCAGCGTGGCCGTCAACTCTGGCTAATAAATATGCAGAATCTCACCGCGTCGGTCGCATCCAAAACGGCACGGCCTGCTATCCACCAGCCTCGGCAGCAACCGAGAGTTCCGCGACGTCAAATTCTGCTCCGTCGATAGTTATGGTTCCTTCAGTCGAAAGGCTGCTGTCGGTGCCGAGCGAAAGATCCATATTGAGCATCAACTCGGCTTCATGCGAGCCAGAAAGAACAATCGTCCCCGTCAGCGGAATGGGCGTCTGGTCCATGCCGACATTGATGGTCCCGTTGGCGATCAATTCGCCATCGGGCGAATAATCCTGAAACGTCCAGTCGTTGCCGGCGATTTCCACCGAGCCGCCGCCCTCTCCCTCTACGGACGTCCCACCGACCAGCACGGCGAAGAAGATATCCGTAAAAGTGGTGACCAGTGTACCGTATAAGCCGACGATTTCAGGCGTTATCTCACCTGTAATTATCTCCGGCTCAAGTTCGGATCCCACTGGTGTAGATTCATCGTCGTCTCCACAGACAGACAGCCCCGAGTTTAGGTCGTTATTGACAATATTTAGCAAGGCGGATGGTATGCACCCGCTCAAGTCGTTCCTGTAGAGGAGGTGTAGGTATTGCAGGCTGTCGAGATTGCCCAACGTAGACGGGATCAACCCGCTCAATTTGTTCCATGAGAGGTCGAGATGTTGCAGGTTGCCAAGATTACCCAACGCGGGTGGTATCGGCCCGCTCAAGTCGTTTTCTCGGAGGTCTAGGTATTGCAGATTGCCGAGATTGCCCAACACGGACGGAATCGACCCGCTTAAATCGTTCCTGTCGAGGTCTAGGTATTGTAGGCTACCGAGATTGCCCAATTCGGGTGGTATCGGCCCGCACAACCCGTTTTCTCGGAGGTCTAGGTATTGCAGATTGCCGAGATTGCCCAACATGGACGGAATCGACCCACGCAACCCGTTGAATTTGAGGTCTAGGTATTGCAGATTGCCGAGATTACCCAACTCGGGTGGTATCAGCCCGATTAAGTCGTTGCCGCTGAGGTCTAGGTTTCGCAGGTTGCTGAGGTTCCCCAGTTCGGACGGAATCGACCCGCGCAAGTCGTTGTAACTGAGGTCTAAGTATTGCAGGTTGCTGAGATTGCCCAACACGGACGGAATTGACCCGTGCGAGTCGCCGTAACTGAGGTCTAGACCCGTGACGCGACCGTTTTCATCCGTAGTTACACCAGCCCATTGGTCTAGGGGAATCTCGCAAAGCCAATTGTCCCAGTCGTTGGATTCGGGGTGGGGATCATAGCCGATGGCTTCATAGAGTGCCACCAGCACGGCCCGATCCGTCTCCGCTGATCCTTCCGACACAGCCGCTTCGCCTGTCTTTGCCGCCTGTGGGTGCGTTTGGATGGGCGCGGTGACACTTTCTTGACTACCACAAGCGGCCAATGCCAGTACGAAGATAACGAAAAGCACGGTCATAAGGAATCCTTTCCCGTGCCAATCACGCTGGCACGCTTTTTGTAAAGTGTCCTCCACGGGGATGTGAAGATCCGAACCCATGCGGCCGGCCTAGGTGCCCGCAGACTAGGGTACAGGGAATGTTGAATAGTCATCGCCACCAGCGGCCAGCAGCCGTCCCGACCAGTCTAGCCTGACGTGGCTGTCGTTAGGGTACTTCCGATAAACGGTCAAATGTTTTCTCCTATACGACGCCTTATCTCTTCTTTCGTGGGCTGAGAGATCGCGGGATACAACTCAAAGAGTAATCCTGCTTTGCTCCTAATCCTTTTCGCTTCTCTTGATCCCACTTGAATTTTTTTGTTATACAAAATAGCCTCCATCACTTTTGACCAAATAGAAACGGCTCTCGGGCTTAAACCAGATTTTTCTGACGCTTGCCCTTTCGAGAGCTTCTCAACAAAGCAGTAATGATAAACCTCGGAAATCTCTGTCCCAGGTCTCTTTAGAAATTCTTCGATCTCTTTGGAAGATTGATCGAACAAATCAGTCATATGGGCCTCCTATAGAGTGGTACGTAGTGGGTTATTTTAATTTTAGCGGCCGCGATCTCCGCATAACCTGAACAACAGGTTGAGGTCGGGGTATTTCTTGTCAATTCTTCCGCTGTGTTTGGCCTGAATCTCTTGAGCAAACTCCTTAACGAGATCGCCTTGGCCCCTTGGCGTCTTGTACTCAGCGAATAGGGAAATCTTGCTTTGCGAATCGGGGGTACCAACCACGCATACGTGCGTGATCGTACCACCGTCAACTGCCGACATCTCTCTAACGACCCAATAGCTAGACCCCTTGGGAGGGTCTATTCGAGCCTTGGGTTTTGTAGTATTTGATCTGGGCGTCGGTGAATGGCATGGCTACTTCGTCGTTTGCTGCGCTTGATCTTGGGCTTCCTCAAACGGGTCAATGCACTGTGCGCCTGTGGGCGCGACATGTTTTACGTTCCGAGTCGCAACGATGAGGCCTCGTTCGAGCGCCGTGGCGGCGATCAGTCCGTCGATGACCGGAATCGGATCGGGGGTGCCGAGGCGTCCCCAGCGATCGGCGATGGCTTGATCCACGCCAATGATGCGATCCCGAAACTCCCGCAACGTCCGATCCAACCACGCGTTGAGTACAGTGGCCGAGGTCGGGTCTCGCCTGTGGATCCGTTCAACGCCTCGTCGAAGTTCGCCCAGAGTCAGGACACTCAGGTAAAGCTCCCTCGGCTGGCGTTGGCGAAACCAGGCGACGACTTGCGGATTAGCGCGATTGCGTTTGCGAATTTCGGATAGAACATCCGTGTCGACGAGGTAGCTCATATATCGAGTGGGCGCGGTCCCGAGCGGTCGCGCTCGAAATCAGCATCGTTGCCGACGTTGGGAATGGCGAGCAGATGGTCGATGAATGACTCGCACTTGTCTTGGGATCTGTCGCGCTGCGGAGTGATATGCGGCTCCTTGGCAGCCTTTTCAGCCACACGAACCCGGTCCTCGTCTTCCCGCATCTTTTCAGCCGCATCCAACGCCTTGGAGATTGCTGATTCCGCCGTGTCCTCTAGGGGGTCTGCCCACCTCTCGAGGCGTTGCATTGTCTTCGCCGACACTCTGATTGTAGGCATTGCTACCTCCTCAACTTGTTACCTTGAAATAAAATAAAAACGTAACAACGGATCCCACATCCGGTCAATGCTCATAGATTCCCCTACAAGTTACTCGTCGTCCACGAGTTTTTGTATTACTTTCTGGAGGCCTTCCGCTCGCTCTTTCGGCTGTCGAAGAGGACTGGTGGCCGAAGACTCATAACTCTCCACAAAATCGAGGGAACTCCAGCTATGCCCGAATCGAATTCACAGACGGTACTGATTCGCCCGGGACTGCTCGCCGATGGCCTCGGCGGCAGCGCCAAGGCCGGGCAGGCGGTATTCGTACGAGATGGCGCGATCGCCTCGGTCGGACCATTGGCACAGGTGGAGCAGCAGACGCCTTCCGACACCCAGACCGTTGATCTCGACGGCTGCTGCCTCACCCCCGGTCTCATCGACGGCCACACCCACCTCAGCCTGCCGGGGGACGGCCGCCGCTACGACCTGACCTTCCTCGAGAGCGACGAGATAATGGTGCTCATCGGGGCCATGAACATGCGCAAGCACCTGCGCGCCGGTATCACCACCCTGCGCGAGCACGGTGCCCGCAACAGGGTTGGGTTCATCCTCAAGGAAGGGCTGAAGCGGGGATACATCTCCGGGCCGCGGCTGCTCGTCAGCGGCCGCCCGATCACTTGCACGGGTGGCCACTTCCACATGTGCAACGAGGTCGCCGACGGAGAGGAAGAGATTCGTCGGTCCGTGCGCGGGCTCATCCACGAGGGGGCCGACTACATCAAGGTAATGGCCTCCGGCGGCGGGACGACCGGCACGATTCCGGGGTTGGCCTCCTATTCGACGGAAGAGTTGCAGGCCCTAGTGGGCGAGGCGCGCCAGTTTCACCGCCTGACTGTCGCCCATTGCCGCGCGACGCAGTCGATGGTGCGGGCCGTTGAGGCCGGCATCGACCTGATCGAGCACGTCGAGTTTCTCGAACCGGACCACGTGATGCGCTTCGACCCGAAAGTAGCCGAGATGTTGGCCGAATCCGGCATCTGGCTGAGCCCCACATTGCAGGCGTGGACCAACTACCCGGATATGGTGCGCCTGCGCAAGCTGCGCGACGAGGGAGCTATGGGTGCCAAAGAGGAGGCAGCGCTCACCCATCTCGAACAACGAGCGGAGAAACGGCTGGACGTGATGCGGAAGATGCTCGACTACTGCCTGAAGGAGCGCGTGGTGCCCGGCACGGACTCAGGAGTGGGTAGCCTCGAATTCGGCCACTTGGACTACGACCTGCAGTTGCTGGTCGAATGCGGCTTCACCCCGGCCGAAGCCCTCGTCGCGGCAACCCGGGTCTCGGCCGAAGCGGCTGGTATTGCCGATGAGGTGGGAACCATCGAGGTCGGCAAATCTGCGGACCTTGCCGCCTTTGGGGGCGACCCGACGGCAGACGTGGCCGCCTTCAGCGACGTCAGGGCGGTTTTCCAAGCCGGGGTGCGCGTTCGATAGTCAGCATAGAGGGCGGCGATAGATGCGAATCGACAGACTCGACGTGTACTACGTGGTGATGCCCCTCATTTATCCTTGGCGCACGGCGTATGGGGAAGACGCCGACATCCACTCGGTGCTCGTCAAGCTGACCAGCGGCGAGCACGAAGCTTGGTCGGAGAGCACCCCCTTCTTCGCGCCCACCTATCTCAATGAGAGCGCCGGGTCCGCGTTCTACCACGTCTCCGAGGTGATGGGGCCTTGGGTCGTGGGGCGCGAGTACGACACGGCCGCGGAGCTAAACCAGCGGCTGGCGATTTTCAAGGGCAACAGCTTCGCCAAGGCGGCTGTGGAGATCGGCTGGTGGACGCTGCAGAGCCGCATCACCGGGACTCCCCTGCATCGGCTTCTTGGCGGCCGGACTCGCGACGTGGTGGCCGGCGCGGACTTCGGCATCGAGGACTCCTACGACATGCTCCTCGGGAACATCGAGAAGGCCGTTGACGCTGGATTTCCGCGCATCAAGCTGAAGGTGGCTCCGGGCTGGGACTTGGAAATGCTGCAAATCGCGACCAGCACCTTCCCCGACACCACCTTCCACATCGACTGCAACTGCGGGTACACCCTCGACGACCTGCCGTTTTTCAAGGCCATCGACGGCATGGGGCTCGCCTTCATCGAGCAGCCACTTGCGTACAACGACTTGCTCGATCACGCCGAGCTCGCCAAACAGATTGGTACGCCCATCTGTCTCGACGAGAGCATCGTCGATCCGCGCACCGCCGAGCAGGCGCTGCGCATCGGCGCTTGCCGCTACATCAACATCAAGCCGGGAAGGATTGGCGGCTTGACCAACGCCCTCGCCGTGCACGACATGGCTAGGGACGCTGGCGTGCCGGTGTGGGTCGGGGGCATGCTCGAAAGCGCTCTGGGGGGATCGATCTGCGTGGAGCTGGCGACGCTGGAAAACTTCACCTACCCGGGCGACCTGTTCCCCTCCTCTCGCTTCTACCGCCGCGACCTGTCACAACCGCCCTTGGAGCTGGCCGAGGGCTGCGTCTTCAAGCCCTCGACCGGCGATCTGCCGACGCCGGATGCCGAGTTGCTGGTGGCGCAGACTTTGCGCTGGAAGACGGTCACGCCGGACTCATCCTGATCCGCTGATTTGTAATTAGGTAGCCAGCGGCGCTCCGCCGGGTATGGCAATGGAGATCGGCGATTTTGCGTACTGGGAGCGGCAGGCGGTGAAATCGGCATTGCGGTATTCGCCTAGATGAATGAATCCTGAAATGCGGTCTTCCGCAGCGCGGCCCGCAAACAGGAAGGGGATGGTATCGCCCGGGCGGCTCACTTGGCTGCGCAGCTTTACCTGATCGCCTTCGATGACGCCGGCGATGGGTTGCTGGGAAAAATCGCTTATGTGGGTGCCGCCGATCCAATGGCCCTCTTGTTCGAGGAATAGCTGGTGCTGGCTGCTGCTGCTCGAATAGTTGATGGTGAGATCCCAGGAACCGCTGACATCAGTTGCCGGAGGGGCTAGCTCGGTTGATTGGGGACTCCGTTGCGCGGATAAGATGCGGTGGATTCGGTCGGCGACCACTTGGTCGTTGCCCGGCTGCATTTGGTTGGGCGTGATGCCGATGGAAGTGCGGCCGTTGGCACCGCCGCTGGCTACGGCAATGCGGGGTTTGTTGCGGGCAAAATCCTCGGCGACCTCTGCGCCGGTAATGTGCAAGACGTCTGGGTCCCAACTGATGGTCAAGACCGGAGCGCGGTTGGACAGGCCGGTGGGATCGTTGACCTCGGTCGATACGCTGTCAATGTCGCGCACCCGCTGGGCTATGTGGTCGAGATAAGACAGCCAAGTCTGCCATTCGGCGTCGTGATCGCGGCGCACCCATGCTTCCACCGCGGCCAGCATCCCCATGATCTCTTCCTTGCCGATTTTATTGTCGCGGCCCGGCCCGTGGTGCGGCGAACTGAATTGCCACGCCGACTGGAGCAGGGCTTTGTCACCCAGCACTAGACCAGCGCACTGGGGCCCGCACAGGGCTTTGCCGCCACTGTAGGCCACGACGGTGGCTCCCCTTTGCAAGTGGACATTGGGAATGGTGAGATTTTCGGCCGCGGAGTCGGCGAGAATGGGAATGTTGTGCGGGCGGGCCACGTCGGCAATGACCTCTAGGGAAAGCGGCTGGTCGGTGGCGGAACCTGCCCCCGTGGTTATGTAGATCATGGCGGTGCGGGGATTGATGGCTTGCTCCAATTCGGCCCGAGTCTCGACCATGACGATTTCGACGCCGATGCTGCGCAGGGCATGGTCGTAGGCGTTGCGCGAGTACCGAGGGATGATGACTTGGGTTTTGTCCAAGCCGGTCAAATCCGGGATGCGGATCAGTTTTTCGGGGTTGCCACCGGTGACGCAGGCTGCGGTGATGTGCTTGAGGCCAGCGGCGCAGCCCGCCGGAATCAGGCCCCACTCGGCACCGGTGATTTCAGCGAGTCTTTGGCCGACGGCTTCGGCCAGTTCGTCGTATTGGACGAAGTAGCCCGAGGCTGCTTCCATGGCCGCCACAACTTCGGGGAGTTCGACGGAGCCGCCGATGATGGTGAAGGTGCCACGGCAGTTGATGATAGGTTCGACGCCGATGGCTTGGTAGATGTTTTGGTCGCTGGTGTCCAATGTCATGCGGGTCTCCCTTGTGGATTGTGATGGATAGCAGGGGCCAGTGGGCTCAGGAGCACGTCTGCCTAGCGCTCAACCATATCGACGAAATAGCGGTGGATGCTCAAATCGCTGGTCAACTCAGGATGGAACGAGGCGACGAGCACTTGGCCTTGGCGCGCCACGACCACATCGTCGCCGCAGGTCGCCAGCGCCGCGACCCCGTCGCCCAAACGCGCGATGCGGGGTGCGCGAATAAAAATCATCGGCAGTGATCGCGGTTGCTCATCCGCCGCCCAAACGCCCGTCCCCTCGAAGCTATCGACTTGGCGGCCATAGCTGTTGCGCTCGACGTCGATGTCGATCAGTCCGAGGGACTTTTGTGGCGGGTTGGAGACGCTTTGAGCCAACAGGATCATTCCGGCGCAGGTGCCGAAGATGGGGTTGCCGGCCGCGGCGAATTCCCGCAGCGGTGCCCAGAACTCCCAAGAGTCCATGAGCTTAATTAGCGTCGTGCTCTCGCCGCCGGGGAAGATCAGGCCGTCAACTGTGGACAATTGCGTTGGCTTTTTGATTACGCAGGATTCGACCGCCAATGAGTCGAGCATTTTGCCGTGGGCCGCGTAGTCGCCCTGCAATCCCAAAATTCCAATCATATCACAAGATTACCCCGTCCCTGACAGAGCAGAGACGGGGCATTTTCCGTTTGCATCTGTGCGGCGTCCTACCAACCGCGGGTTTGTAGTTTGTCCTTCTCTTCGAGGGTGTCGATGTTGATGCCGACCATGGCCTCGCCGAGGTTTTCAGAGACGCGGATCAGGACCTCTGGGTCGTCGTAGTGAGTGGTAGCCTCGACGATGGCTTTGGCGCGGATGGCTGGATCGCCGGACTTAAAGATCCCAGAGCCGACGAAAACGGCTTCCGCGCCGAGCTGCATCATCAGCGAGGCATCGGCCGGCGTGGCGACGCCACCGGCGGCAAAATTGGGCACTGGCAGCTTGCCGTGCTCGGCGACCCAGCGGACCAGTTCATACGGTGCGCCTAGGTCTTTGGCCGCGGTCATTAGCTGTTCGGGACGCAGGATCGTCAGTCGGCGAATTTCGTCGGTAACTGAGCGCATGTGGCGCACGGCTTCGACGATGTTGCCCGAGCCGGCCTCGCCCTTGGTGCGGATCATGGCCGCGCCCTCGCCAATCCGCCGCAGGGCTTCGCCGAGGTTGCGGCAGCCGCAGACGAAGGGCACTTCAAAGGCGAACTTATCGACGTGATAGTGCTCGTCGGCCGGAGTCAGGACCTCGCTTTCGTCGATGTAGTCGATCCCGAGGGCTTGGAGCATCTGCGCTTCGGCGAAGTGACCAATGCGGCATTTGGCCATGACCGGGATAGAAGTCGCCTCCATGATCTGGCGCAGCTTTTCAATGCTCGACATGCGCGATACCCCGCCTTCGGCGCGGATATCGGCGGGCACTCTTTCCAGCGCCATGACCGAGGTTGCCCCAGCGTCTTCGGCGATCTTGGCTTGGTCGGCAGTGACGACGTCCATGATGACGCCGCCCTTGAGCATTTCGGCGAGGCCGGTCTTGAGGCGCAGGGTGCCAGTCTGGCTATTTTGTCCGTTGGTATGTAGCTCGCTCATAGCGAATCTCCTTTAGAGCAGTTCCCTAAAAACATATTCCAAAACAGCCCCCCACGCAATTTTTGCCAAGGGCGGAATTAGGTCCCGCGCAGGCTCTGCCAATAGGTGCGGCAAAGGTTGCGGGCGAAGAGGAAAAGGGCGGTTAAGGTCGCGCCGACGCCGAGGATAGCACCGACGACGAGGACGGCGAGCGGTGACCAGGGCAGCAGGGGGCGGGCCAGCAGGAGAACGGCGAAGACAAAGGCGACCACCAAACCGGGACGGCTGAGCGCGGCGAGATAGGTTGCAAAAGGCAGGCCGATCAAGCGGTTGACGAGGCACTGCGAAAGCAGCAAGAACAGCAGGGCGGCCGCGGCGATGACGCTGGCCACGCCTTCGACGCCGCGCGGCAGGCCATAGAAGTACAGGGCCGGGATCAGCACCCCCATGCTAAAGAGCGACCAGTAGAAAGACCAGTTGGTCTTGCCTTTGGCCATAAAAATCGAGCCGACTAGGGTGCTGGCGACTTTCAGAAGCGTGGCGGCGGCCAGCAGGCGCAGCACCGTCCACATCGGCTCGGTGTTGAGCAAGGCGGCAATCTCCGGCGCAAAGACGAATATCCCCGCGAGGACCGGACCTAGTGCTAGCACGAAGCCTTGTACCGAGGACAAGTAGCCGCGACGCAGGAGCGAGTTGTCATCTACGATCGTCGAAAAGGTTGGGAAGGAGACGCGCTGGATGGTCGTGGCCAGCCGGGTCAGGGGTTGCAAGGTCAATCGTTCGGCCAAGCTGTAATAGGCTTGGGCCGTGGCCCCCAGCGGTACGAAGATGAAGGCATAAGCGATCTTGGTATTGAGCAGGGCGACCACGCGCGACCCCGTGAGATTTAGCGCGAAGCGAAGGATCTGGCGCAGCGCTTGGAGCCGGAAGCGCAGGCGCGGCAGCCAGCGAGCCGAGAGGGCGAGGCTGCTGAAGAGGCCTAGTTCGCGTACAACTGATCCGATAACCGGGACTAGGACGCCCAATTCGGGTCGCCAGAAAAGCAGCAGCGTCACTGTAAGGCCGAAGGTCAGGACCGAGACGAGTTCGGAAAGGGCCACGGCGCGGAAGTCGAGGTCGCGCTGTAGTTTGGCCCGGAACAGGCCCGCCAATGAGGCGCAGGGAATCGCCAGGCAGAGCGTGCGCAGGACGCGGCCAAAGGTGTGCGGGTCTTCGCCCCCCAAAAGAGGAGCGAGCCAAGAGACGGCAGAGACGACTGCGGCAGTGAGCAGGAGTCCCCAACTCAAACAAGTCCAGAAGGCCGTGTCGAAGTGTTCCTCGTCCGCGTCTGGTAGCTGGACCAAGGCCGCGCCCAGACCCAAGTCGCCGACCAGCGATAGGAGCATCACTAGGGCGAGTGCCCACTCAAAATGGCCCAGCTTCTCCAGCGGCAAGAGCTTGTAGAGCGCCAGCATGACGCCGAGCTGGATAACAGAGGCGCTGCCGTTCCAGAGGAAACCGCGCAGGGCGCGCGTGGCCAGAGAGAGCGAGGTGCTCACAGGATAGGAGGCTTTACGACGCTTCGACGCGCGCTTTGGCGATGCGGCCCTGCTTGCCGAAGATGTTGACCGCCCGCGCTTCGAGCACGTTTTCGCCCGCGGCGAGCGTCCACTCAAAGCGGGATTCGCGCTCCTCGCGCCACGGGCCGCCGTCTTGGCGCACCAAAAAGTGCGAGAAGTTGGGCGCGGTGTGCTCTAGATCGACTTGCAGCGTGCGCGCCTTTTCCGCCACTTGGAGATAGAGCCGCGTCTGGTTGACCGACCAGTAGAAGTCCCCGATGCGAGAGGTCTGCAGAGAGTATTCGGCGTAGCGCGGGTCGACGTCGTCCGACCACCACAGATAGCCATCCCAGTGGTATTGCCCAGCGCCGTGGCGCAGCTCGGCTGGCTCGGCGAAGATCAGGTGCGTGTTGCGCAGCGGAATGCCGAAGCGGCAGAAGACGTCGATGTAGCTGGACATAGGTTCGACGACCTTTTGCGGCAGCTTGTTGGCCATGATCGTTGCGCGCCGCTCGTCCGCTGCGGCCTCGTGCAGTTCTAGGGCGTTGATGGGCACGCCGTCGATTTCGTAAGTGGCGTCGAACTCGCGGGTCGGCCCAGCGTCTTCGAGGATCCACTTTTGCAACTCCTCGCACCAGACCTCGGCCAAGCAGTGGTGATCGACGACGATCGAGCGGGCCACCCACCCTAGGGATGAGGCGCAGCCGGCGAATACCGCTCCGTAGTGGGTACACATGCCAAAGCCCCAGTCGCCCTTGGTAGTGTCGAGGACTTCGAGGGGATTCCAAGAGGGGCAGTGGGGATATTTGTCGGATTGCCAGCCCAGCCATTGGCTGTGGACCCAATCGCGCAAAAGGGCTAGCTGTTCGAGTTCGGTTTTGCCTTTGGCGATGACCTCGTCGAGGCGGTACTGCTTGCGCAGCCGCTCTTGGTGCGGGTGCAGCCCCATATAGGCGAAGGGATACGAGCTATACACGAACTCGGGTTGATCGAATTCTGCCCGCTTGAAGGGAGCGAGGCTCTTGGCGTCCTCCTCGATATCGGCTTCGAGGGTGACGGCCTGGAGTGTAGGGGTCTTGTTAGCCGCGTCGGTTTCGAGGATGGCGCGCCACTGCACAAAGCGCCCGGGCCATTGCAAGGCGGTGCCTCGTTCCCAAGCCGTCCAGGTGCGCGGATCAAAGGAAGGCGTCGAACCCGTGCGCAGTTCGAAGTGTATTTGGGTCCCCTGCGGCTGGCGCATCCGCGCTTTTAGGTGCAGGCGGCGAATCCCCATCCGCGGGGCGATGCGGCCGCGGCCGTCTTCGTCGGCGAGGTCGATGACTGGCGAGCAGAGCGTCCCTCGGGGCGGATGTCCCTTGACGCGCAGCCGCACCAGATATTCGCCTTCAATGGCGCGGGCTTCGCCCAAGGTGCCTTGGTGCCAAGTCTTGCCGCCGTCAAAGCTGCGGCTCGAACGGCTTGGGGGCGCGTCGGCCAGACCGCCTGGGAAGGGGTCGATGTGCAACACGCCGCTGTGCGAGAACACGAATTCGTTGGTGCCTTCTTTGAGGTATTTGGCGGCGATTTTCTTGCGGTCCCAACCGCCGGTGAGCATGCGCTCGCGGTCTTGGCGGTGGGTGAGAACGTGGCCGTTGACCTGGAGCCGCATGGGTTTGTCGGCGGTGGATTTGTCGGCGTTGACGTAAAAGAGCAGTTCGGCTCCTTTGGTCTTGGCCGAGGGGATGTCGAATTCGACTTTTGCGCAGAGAGCGGGCGTGAGTTCCTCGCAGATGTCGCCGTCAACGCCCATTTCGTTGGTGATCATATAGGTGGGGGCGAGGCGGGCGGCGCGGGTGGTTTGGGCGTCGATGAAGCGGTCGCGGCGATAGTCGCGGAAGTCGGTGGTGGTGATGCGTTTCATGGTGGGCTCCTGGGTGGGGGTCTAGGTGGGGGAATGTAGGGGGTGAGATGGGGTGGGGCAAACAGCAGGAGTGGGGTCTGCCCTATTTCCCTTGGGGTGTGCTGCGCCCGCCCTCCGCTTTGTCTGCCATGGGCCTAATGCGTAGCGGAATTTCCTACTTTAAGGAACACTCATGCCCTCCACCTGATAGCCCAAATCAATCAAGGCTTCACGAGTTACTTGCGAGATTTCCAGGGGAGCGTCCAGCGGCATATCCTGTGGCGTTCGATAGGCCATCAGCGAATTTTCTAACGCTTGATGGAAGGGCCAATGAAATCTGGCTGGAGGCCAAGACCATATCATCTCTTGCAAAGTGTACCCGTGAAATCCGGGTGGTCCCATTCCCTTAAACCATAGTTCAATGTCGATGCCCTTTGGGTTCAAGATTCCGGTTATTTCTTCGTACGCTTGACGAGCATTGGTCCCAACGTAGTAAATGCCAATAAGACGAGGACGTTCTCTTTTGACACGGGTTTCGGCTTTCTCCCAATAGTACAGAGACGGGTTTTCTTCTTGGGGATGACCAAGAATGGCATGTCCAATCTCATGGGCTGTTTGCCAAACGAAACGATCTTCAGACCAATAAATGTCGGGACTTCTTCTATAACTTGAGCTTCCGAAATATCCGTACTCGTTCAAGAAGTAATTGACTTCTATATTGGCGACAGGAATGCCGTGATCTCTCAAGCTAGCACCATTGCAAGGGGGAATGTAGTTGTATTCTCCATCGTCTCGACGAACGTAAATCCTCAGATCGTCTATGTGTAAAGGAACATTCCTTGTACTTCCGATACTTGGAAAATCAGCGCCACGGGGTGCGTGTCCACCTAGTAGAAGTTTCTCATCTTCGGTTAGTGTGTGGTCTGGTACATCGCCGACTATCACTTGTTCCCAAAAAGCGGCCGCTTTACGTACAAGCCGTTTCTCATCGTCCGTGAAGGGATACTTTGGGCCAGAAACAAAGACTAGTTCTATATCGAACTGGCTTATTGAGTCTGTACTATCAGACTGAGTAACTTGGGTCGGCTCGTCCGGTTCGTCCGCCGTGCTGTCAGGGTCGGCGGTGGCCTGTTCGTCTTGCCCGTCTTCTTCCTGCGCGTTGAACGCACTAAACAGGTCGCAAAAGGCACAGTCGTCATCTGTAGCCTTACCGGCTGGGGCGACTGGTGCAGGCGTGTCTTTCGAGCAAGCAACCAGCAGAGAGGAGATGACTAGAAAAAAGATAAAACGCATCATGGTTTACCTCAGAGAGTAGTGTGAGAGCTCCACATCCGGCAACGGCGATCGCGGCGACTGGCGGCCAGCAGCCGTCGAGAAGGCACAGGGCGCAATCTACGTGCTCTGCGGATGGTTCTCTAGATGTCGGTCAATGCGGTCGATCTGGGGTACAGTTTTATAATCACTTGGGGCTTGGATTTTATAAGCTCAAGCAGCTTGGACAGTATAGTCCATACCAATAAATCCAAAACGAATACCAGTAGATCCGGCCTGACAGAGTCCTTCGCTCCAATTTTTGTGGTCGAAAGACACTCTAACTTTATACTCTTCCCCGTGTTCAAGCATAGCTGTGAAGAAATCCATTCCTACTGGAACACTTTGTTTGGTTTCTCTAACGCTTTCTCTTAATGGAATGCATTCTACTTTCGGCATGTGTCTCTCCTCTCTCTTATTCAGGTGGCTTGCTGATGATGCTGAACAACAGGCTGCCTAGGGCGATTAGGCTGGTTATCTGAATACCGACCAACCAACGAAATTGACTGTTCATGCGGGTGTGCAGCTCGGCAACGGCACGGTCGATGGCGTCCAGTTGATGGGTCAGTTGCTCGGTCACGTTGCGAATTTTCAGCCGAGATGGCCGATCTCCACGTTGCCCCAATGCTGTTTTAGGTATTCGGCTACAAGCCGACGGTGGCAGTGATGCGGCTTGTCCTCGCTGCACAGCAGGCAGCCATCCGCAATGATTTCTTGTGGAATCGTCTCCTCAATCCGCCGCTCGCGCATGAGCGCGATGAAGCGGTCCTCGTAAGTCTTCCAGTCGCCTTTCCGTTTCTTGTAGTCGTCCAGCATCTCCTTTGTAGGGGCTAGGGTAGGCAGGTGAACGTACTCCATCCCGCAAAGCGCGTCGAGAAAGTACTCGAGGTCGTTCTTCTTGGCGAAGCCGGCTAGTTGCGACCCATTGTTGAGCCGCACATCGACAATGCGCTTGGTGCCCGACTGGCGCAGTAGGTCGAAGAAACGGCGGGCCGACTTCTTGGTGAAGCCAATGGTAGAGAGTTTCATGGGTTTGATTCCTCGAAAGTTGTGGCTAGGTTTTCGTCCACAAAAGCAACGCGTTTTGCCTGAAGTCCAACGGCCTCCGCGACCAGTTCTTCCCGAGGTTGCATTTCACGGAACAGATCGCCAGCGGGATGTAGATCGAAACGGTCCAGCAAACGATCCATCGCCTCGCGGTGCGACTCCAGTCGGCCATCGGCGTGTATATGCGCGACCTCGACACCGCGCTCGTCAAGCGCCGGAGCGACGAGGAGTGTCCGGTGGCATTCGAGAGGCTCCCGCTCCGCACACAAGAGCACAATACGGTGCTTAGCTGCTCCGTGAACGACGCGATCTAAGCCGTGTCGGAATGACTCTGTTTCGGCGACACGGTCATAGCGGACGCGACCGTTCTCGTAGCAGGCAGGGTCTTCAGCGCGGCCGCCTAGCTCCTGACCGAGAAATACATACTCAATCCCACACCCCTTGAGACTGCCAGCTAACGGTTCGCGATTGAACTGAGGAGTGAAGCGACTGTAGGGCGTGGAGCGGACATCGGCTAAAGCCGTAACATGGTGCTGATGCAGGAGCGCCATGAAAGGATCTAGGTCGTGATTGGAATGGCCGATAGTAAGGACGGGGTTGTTGGTCGTGCTCATGGGATTCTCGCTATTCTGCCCGAATGATCGCAGCAATCAGTTTGTAGAATGCGTCCTTATATGGTTCCCCAAGGCTGATCGTAAGGTAGCATTCGCCGATGGAATAGGCCCCATCCGGCTTTGCCAGATAGGCCCGCTCGTATTCGGGGTCGGTGACCCAGAGTCTATACTCTGTGCCCGCGTGGGTGAACTGCCCCTGGACTCGCCGCTTGGAATCACCAAAGGCTTCTCCGGGGCTGAACACCGCAAGGTTTAGCCTCTCGACATAGACCAGTCTCAGCGAATCGGAAACAGAGTCTGCCGATCCGAGCAGGATTCTGTCGTTCCGACCGTGGAAAGTGCTTTGTCCGTCAATCCACAACGGGGCAATGAGATCCAAAAGTTTAGGTAGATCTCGCAGTGAAAACGCACCGGTCTTCTCCCAGTAGTAGGTGGGATTGAGCAACCAATTTTCGGTCTGATAGTTCTCGGGCTGCGGCCCCAGAACCGGGATGTTGATGATGTCGAGTACCCGGGGGTCGCTGCCGTCTTCGTATTGACGCTCGTACTCGGACACTTCTTGGTTTTCGCGTGCGCTGACAGGTCGGACCCAACTGCCTGCGCCCTGCGCCTGACTCCATTCCCGGCCAGCGATGCACCGTCCTGACCATTTCCGAGAATTCGCCAAGCAGACGATACGCTTCATAGGTTCCCATTCTTATACAAAAAAGCCCCCGACAGTTGCAACCAGAGTCCCAAGGGATTCTGCTGTCGAGGGCTTTCGCTACTTACTTAGGGAAGGGGCGAGACTCCGGTTGCGGGGGCAAAGATAACGCCCCAGTGGCCAAATCGCAATCACACCGCCGGGTGCCACACCGCGCCCAAATTCAGCCGAGAGCTGTCCGGCCTCAGTATTGGGGCCGCAGGGCTTCGACGTACTCTCGTGCGGCAATAGCCGCTGGCAGCGGCTCGTCCCAATCGACCTCCTCAAGCTCGACGACGAGAGGGCCGTCGTAACCGCTATCCGCTAACAGCTCGAATAACTCCGCAAAAGGCAATTCGCCTGCCCCGAAGGGCACGGGCTTTTCGCCCTGCTGGTCGCGCAAGTGGATGAGACCGATGCGATCGGCGAAGGTCTCGGCAAAGGGCATGATTGGTTCGCCGACCGAGAGCAAGTGGCCGGTGTCCAAGAGTACGCGCGCCCGCTCGGGTAGCTCGTGCATCACCGCTTGGTAGTCGGCCAGTCCCTGGAGGCGGTTGTCTTTGTGATTACCCAAGTTAAGGACGATATCGGGGATGTTGTCGAGGAGCGTGTTGACGCCTTCGATGAGGTCGGCGAGCGCCTCGTCCGTGCGGGCACCGCCCTTGGTGTTCAGGGTTTTGACGCCGAGGGCGCGGCCCAAGTGGATGTCCCATTCGAGTTGGCGCAGGTTGTAGGCGAGGTTGCGCTCGTCGGAGTCGGCTTTGCGGCCGGTGAGGTTGCGGATGTTGAAGCCGGCAAGTTGCACGCCAGCGTCCGCAATGGCGGTGCGGACCATGGGCACGGACCAGTCGCGGTGGACGGGAGTGCTCTCGGTGTACGCGCGGAAGAGTTCGAGGCGGGAGAAGCCGGCCGCTTTGGCGAGGTCGAGTACTTCGGGCAAGAGCAGGTCTGGGCAGAGGGTTGGGCTGAAGACGAGGTGCATCAGCTAATCCCCTCCCAATGCGTCCATTGATCGTCGCAGGTCTCAAAGCGGATATCGTTGGTGTCTTTGCGCGAGAAGCGGCCGATGAGGGCCATGCGGATGTTGCGATTGACGTTCTTGGAACCCGTGTGAAAAAGCTGGCCGTGCCAGAAGATGGCATCGCCAGCTTGGCCGACGAATTCGCACCCTTTGGGGAAGGCTCCCTCGGGAAATACGTCGCTGGAAACGCCGCCCTGCACCGATAGCAGCGAGTGCGTCTTGAAGTACTCGTACGCTACGTTGTGGCTGCCAGGCCAATAGGTGAAGCAGCCACCCTGCGAGTCGATGTCCTCGACGTAGATCGTGACGTTGATGGTCATGTAGCCGACCGTGCCTTCGGGCACGCCGTTGGTCGGGGTATAGTAGCCGTCGAGATGGCCGCGTGCGGGCAGGGACCAAGCCTTGTCTTTGGCTGGATACACCAGTGCGGGACCGGCGCTGCCGGAATTGAGCTGACCCTCGCCGACCATTTCTTCCATCATCGCAAAGAGCGGCGACTCGTGGACGGTGGCGCGGATGGCCGGGTGATGGGAGGGCACGGGAGCGCGCGGCCCAGCTTCGACCCAGGTTGCAGGATCGTTTCGGTCGGCCTCAATGCCGGCCCAGAGGGCGTCTTGAGCGGCTTGGATTTGCGCGGACGTGAGTGCGCCGCGGACGATGAGACAGCCGTTTTCCTTAAAGGAACGCTTGTCGGCGGAGGTGAGATGGGGCATGGCAGGACCTTTCCAATGGGGTTGAAAAGGCAAATATAGAGCGGCTAAAAGGGTGTGTCCATTTGCCCCCTACTGTCGAAGGGAGCGCAGTGGCGATGTCTTGTAGGGGCGATTCGCGAATCGCCCCTACCCCTCAGACAACGACCGCTTGGTCTAAGGCGCGGATGTAGCCGATAGTCCAAGCTAACCCCGCGGCGCGGTCACCGGCGATGGCCGGGAAGTGCTCGGGGTAAATCTGACCCTTGTAGGAGATCTCTTTGAGAGCGCGGATGGTGCCGACCATATCGACTTCCCCCGAGCCGAAGGGCACTTCGAGGTAGCCTAAGTCCGCCAGCCGCTGCTCGATTTCCGGAGTAGAAGGCCCTTGGGCTTTGGTGGCGATGTCGCGCACGTGGACCATGAAGACCTTGTCGCCGAAGTGGCGGATGACCTCGGGCAGGCTGTCGCCGGCCATTTGCGACTTGCCCTGGCAGAAGGTCAGGCCGTGGGCTGACGAGTCAGTTGCTTCCATTAGATTCCCAAAGGTCTCTCTGTTCCAGATCAGGCGGTCGGGCACGTGGAACGTGTGAGTGGAGATCCGCACGCCGGCCTCTTCGCCGATTTGGCCGAGCTCTTGGTAGATTCCCACCAAGCCCTGCCAGTGCTGCTGCCGCTCGTCTGGGTCGGTGGGGGCTGCGTCGGCGCTGAGGTAGAAATGCACGAAGGGTATTTGAGCGTGGCCCATGTTTTCGATCAGGCGGCGCATGTATCCCACTTCGCGCGTGCGGGACGCGCTATCAACGCAAGCGTCGAGGCTGAGGCGCGGCGGGGTCAGCCCGGCTAGCACCACTTCGGCACTGGCGTATTGGTCGGCTAGCGTCTTGAGTGCGTCGGCTGCGGGCGCGTCGTCTGAAGAGATATTGCCCGTACTCAAGACGATGTGGCTAGCGCCAGCGTCGCGGCAATAGGCGATGTTGCGATCGTGGTCGGCCCCAAAGGGGGCAAAGATGCCGATGTCGAACATGAGTTCCTCCTCAGCGTAGCGTACATAAAAATGGTGCTCCCACGGAGACTCGAACTCCGGTTACAGGGTTGAAAACCCTGGGTCCTAACCGCTAGACGATGGGAGCACGCAAGACCAAAAAATATAGAGCTAGCCCCGCATATTGGCAAGACTACATCAGTGGTCAGTGCCCCACCACCCTTAGGGTGGGGAGTGGACGGGGCTGACCACTAACCACTGGACACTAACCACTGACAAAGGCGTCGAGTTCGGGCGTGAGAAAATTGTAGTCTGTGGCTTGCTCAAAGGCACGGGCGAGGCGCAACAGCCGCCCTTCGTCGCGGGGGTGGCCGATTAGCTGCAAGCCGATGGGCAAGCCGTCGCGCGTGAATCCGCAGGGGAGGGAAACGGCGCACAGATCGAGGAGGTTGACGGCGATGGTGTTGCGCAGACAGAGGCCGTTGATGGGGAAATAGACGTCGTCGCGGTCGATCTCGTCGAGAATCGGGGCGGCAAAAGGGGTAGTTGGGGTGATGAGAAAATCGACGTTTTCGAGGGCCGTGCGGGCTTTGTGGCGGAGTTCGTCGCGTACTCTGAGTTGCTGGAGAAAGTCTGCGGCGAGGATATCGCGGCCGTCGAGTATGCGCGCCGAGACGATGGGGTCGAACTGGTCGAGGTGCGCTTCGAGGTTGCGCCGGTGATAGAGGTAGGCTTCGACGGCCGTGGTGCTAGGCCCGTTGCGCCATTCGGCTAGGTCGTTGAGCACCTCGAGCGATATTTCATCGACATAGACGCCGAGGTCGGCGAAAATACGCGCCGACGCGCGCACCGCTGCTTCGACCTCGGCATCGACATCGTCCCAGAAATACTCGCGTGGGAAGCACAGCCGGAGGCCGGCGACCTCGCCTTCCAAGCGATCCACAAGCGAATCACCGGGCAGGGGATCCGCCATGGCTTGGCACAACAGGGCGCAGTCTTGCGCCGTGCGGCACAAAGGCCCGATGCTGTCGAGGGTGGGGTCGAGGGGCAAGATGCCGGTGTTGGGGAGCAAGCCAAAGGTGGGCTTGAGGCCGGTGAGGCCGCAAAAGGACGCGGGAATCCGCACCGAGCCGCCGGTGTCCGAGCCGAGAGCGGCCGGGGCCAGTCCAGCCGCCACGGCCACGCCCGAGCCAGAAGACGACCCGCCCGGCAGGCGGTGGGTCTCGGGATCCCAGGGGTTGACTGGGGTACCATAGTGATGGTTGACGCCGGTGCCGCCGAAAGCGAATTCCACGAGGTGGGTCTTGCCCAAGAGTACGGCTCCTGCGGCGAAGAGGCGGCGGGCAATCGTGGCGTCGGCTGCGGCGATGTTGTCGCGTAGCAGGGTCGAGCCGCCGGTGGTGGGCAGGCCCGCAACATCCACGAGATCCTTAAAGGCGAGGGGAATGCCGTGTAAGGGACCGAGGTAGGTGCCGGCCGCGATTTGCGCTTCGGCAGCGCGGGCTTGGGCGCGCGTCCGCTCGGACGTGACGGCGAGATAGGCGTTGAGCGCTGGATTGTATTGCTCGATGCGTTCTAAGTAGAGTTCGGTGAGTTCGAGCGGGGAGAGTTCGCCGCGGCGGATCAGGGTGGCGAGTTCGGCGATGGGGGCAAACGCTAGGGTGTCATCCATGAAGCGACCTCTGCTCAGGGTTAATCCAACAGGGAAAATCCAGTGTAGCCGAGGCGGTCTTCCGCGCCTTCAACGCCGCCTTGGGGAAAGTACTCCTGCCAGCGTCGGCTGACCTTTTGCGCGGTTTCTTCGTCCGTTATCAGTTCGTCCGGGTAGCCGGGTTTCATGCGGCAATCCAAGACGATTGGCGGCGTATAGCAGGGGTGATGGCGACGGAGTTGGACGGCGGCGGCATACGTGTCGGCAGCCGGTTCAAAGCGGGTAAAGGTACTCCAGAGGAAGGTGACGTTCTTGGCGGCTGCACTGGCGTCGTCAACCAAAAATATTAGCGGCCAAGCGGCGACGGCTCGGTCTGCGGCGAGGTGTTGGGCGTAGCTGGGATCTTCCGCGTACGTTGGACCTTGCACCGCGAGGGCACCGAGACAATAGACTTCGGCGGCGCGGGCACCGCCGGGCAGGTCGCCGCTGAATTCTCCGGGCAGGTCGTTGACTGGATCGCCCACGCCGATGAGGATTCCTTTGCTGCCTTGGTTCACGGTCGGGCCCGTGTAGTCGAGGGTGTCCATGGCGAGATTGGCGATGACGAAAAGGTCGGTTGCGAGCTGCGCCCGCGCTAGGGCATATGCTAAAACCTGCCGGAAGTCGCCCAAGTCCAAAGGACGATCGATCACGACCAAGAACTTGGTGAGGTTGAGTTGGCCGCCGTCCTCGCCCAAGATGCGAAAGGCGAATTTCATGGCCTCGCGCGGGTAGCGCTCCTCGACGACGATAGCCGCCAGCGAGTGATAGCCGGTCTCGCCGTAGCTCCACATGGCCTTGATCGCGGGCATTACCAGCTTACTCAAGGGGGCCATGAGTTGCTGGATGTAGGTGCCGAGGAACATGTCTTCCTGCGGCGGCTTGCCTACTACAGTGGCCGGAAAGATGGCGTCTTTGCGGTGGTAGAGGCGTTTGGCTTGGAGCACTGGGTAATCGTGTTGCAGCGAGTAGTAGCCGTAGTGATCGCCGAAAGGCCCTTCTGGCTCGCGCACGTGCGGCGGCACCACGCCCTCAATGGCGAATTCGGCTTCGGCGATTAGGGGTAGGCTGGAACCTTGTACGCGGCGGAGGCGCTCGCCCTGCAACAGGGAAGCCAAAACCAGTTCGGGCAAATCCTCGGGCAGAGGCGCGATCGCCGCGAGGATCAGCGCTGGTGGCCCACCGACGAAGATGACTAGCGGCAAATCTTCGCCCCGCTGCTCGGCGACGTGGTAGTGAAAGCCGCCGCCTTTTTGGATTTGCCAGTGTACGCCGAGGGTCTGGGAATCGTGGCGCTGGATGCGGTACATGCCGAGGTTGTGATGGCCGGTGTCGGGGTGTTCGGTATAGACCAGCGGCAGAGTGATGAAGTGCCCGCCGTCCTCGGGCCAAGTTTTGAGCAGGGGTAGACGTTCGAGATTGGGCGGCGACTGCACGCACTCGCCGACGGGGCCTTTGCCGACGGTCTTTAGCCCGACCTTGAGCGCGGCGGGGATCAGGTTTTTGTGCGGCCAGAGCTTACGCGGCGAAAGCGAGGGCAGGTCTTGGGCGAGTTGCACTAGCTGCTGGATAAACTGCTCCGGCCTAGGGCCAAAGGCCAGATCGACGCGCCGTGCCGTGCCGAAGAGATTGGTGACGCAGGGAAAGTCCGCGCCTTCGACGCGGGTAAAGAGCAGGGCCGGGCCAGCGGAAGCGAGGACGCGGCGGTGGATCTCGGCGATTTCGAGATCGGAGGAAACCGGGGCGTCAACGGTGACGAGTTCGCCTTCGCGGCGTAGGAGGTCGAGGAATTGGCGCAGGTTGTGCATGGCGGCCTAGGGCGGCAGGTGGAAGATAGGGTTGGTCTTGAATATATTAAAGCCTTGAACTCAAATTGCTAAAACATCTCCATCTCCGAAAGGTTTTCCATGACAGAGAGAAACGACGAGTTTGGGGCGCGCACCCGGCTAGAAAGCAGCGGTGGTAACGGCGTCCTGTACCGCATTCAAAAGTTAGAAGAAGACGGCGTAGCCGAGGTGAGCCGGCTGCCCTATTCGATTAAGATTCTGCTAGAGGCCGCGCTCAGGCAGTGCGACGGGTTTGAAATTACCCGCGAGGACGTCGAGCGCATTGCGCGCTGGAGTCCCGAGACTGCGGGCAAGGAAGAGATTCCCTTCAAGCCGGCGCGGGTGGTGATGCAGGATTTTACCGGCGTGCCCGCGGTGGTCGATTTGGCTGTGATGCGCGACGCCGTGGCCGATTTGGGCGGCGACCCGGAGAAGGTCAATCCCCTGATTCCGGTTGACTTGGTCATTGATCATTCGGTGCAGGTCGATTACTACGGCATCCGCGAGGCGCTGGCCATGAATGCCGCGCGCGAATTCGAGCGCAACCGCGAGCGCTACGAGTTTTTGCGCTGGGGTCAGGAGTCGTTCGACAATTTTCGCGTGGTGCCGCCGGCCACTGGCATCGTGCATCAGGTCAACTTGGAATATCTGGCGCAGGTGGTGCAGGAGCAGGACGGCGAGTTCTATCCCGACAGCCTCGTGGGCACAGATAGCCACACGACGATGATCAACGGCCTCGGCGTGCTCGGCTGGGGCGTGGGTGGCATTGAGGCCGAGGCTGTGATGTTGGGGCAGCCGATCTACATGCTTTTGCCCGAGGTGGTCGGCGTCAAACTGACGGGTGCCTTGCCCACCGGGACGACGGCGACGGACTTGGTGCTGACGGTGGTGCAGATGCTCCGCGCGCACGGCGTGGTGGGCAAATTCGTCGAGTTTTACGGCCCGGGCTTGAGCGAGCTGAGCTTGGCTGACCGGGCGACCCTCGCCAACATGGCCCCGGAATACGGGGCGACGATGGGCATTTTTCCGGTTGACGAGGAGACGCTGGCGTATCTGGCGCTCACCGGGCGCAAGAAGGCGGTGGTCGAGCGGGTCCGCGCGTACATGGAAGCGCAGGGCATGTTTTACCACGCGGACGCTCCTGATCCTATTTTCAGCGAGCACTTGGCGTTGGATATGGGTACGGTCGAGCCGAGCTTGGCTGGCCCGACGCGGCCGCAGGATCGGGTCGCGCTCAAGGACGTGCCGAGTGCTTTTGCCGATTCGCTGACGGACCGTTTTGAGGTGAATGACCGCGATAAAAAGGTCGCCGTCGAATTGGGCGAGCAGGGCGCGGTTGAGTTGGACCACGGTGCCGTGCTCATCGCCGCCATTACCTCCTGCACGAATACTAGCAATCCGAGCGCGATGGTGGGGGCGGGGCTATTGGCGCGCAACGCGGCCGAGCGGGGCCTCTCGGTCCCGGCCTACGTCAAGACCAGCTTGGCACCGGGCAGCCGGGTCGTCTCGCGCTACCTCGACGCGGCCGGCCTCACCGAAAGCCTAGAGACTCTCGGCTTCCACACGGTCGGGTACGGTTGCACGACCTGCATCGGCAACTCGGGGCCCTTGCCCGAAGAGATCTCCACGGCTGTAGCCGACAACGACTTGGTGGTGTGTAGCGTGCTCAGCGGCAACCGCAATTTCGAGGGCCGGGTCCACGCGTTGACGAGGGCCAATTTCCTCGCCTCGCCGCCGTTAGTCGTGGCCTACGCGCTCGCGGGCCGGGCGACTATTGACTTTGAGCGCGAGCCGCTGGGCTGCGACCAAGCGGGCCGCGAGGTGTTCCTGCGCGACATCTGGCCTTCGCAAGACCAGATCCGCGACGCAATTGCCCGCTCGCTGACGCCGAAGATGTTCGAGGAGGAATACGGCAATGCGTTCCGTCAGAACGAGACTTGGAACGCCATTCCCGTACCCGAGGGCAAGCGCTACGCCTGGGCCGAGGAGAGCACGTACATTCGCAAGCCGAATTTCTTCGACGGCCTGACCAAGGAGGTCCAGCCGATCCAGCCGATTCAGGGCGCGCGCGTCTTGGCCAAGTTAGGCGACAGCGTGACGACTGACCACATCTCGCCGGCTGGCTCCATTGCCGTGGGCAGTCCGGGGGGCGAGTATCTCGCCGAGCGCGGCGTCGAGCGCAAGGATTGGAACAGCTATGGCTCTAGGCGCGGCAACCACGAGGTGATGATGCGGGGCACGTTTGCCAATATCCGCATCCGCAACGAGTTGGTGCCCGGCGTCGAGGGGGGCTATACGCGCCACCTGCCTTCGGGCGAGCAGATGACGATCTACGAGGCGGCGATGTGCTACATCGAAGAAGGCGTGCCGTCGGTCATTATCGCGGGCAAGGAGTACGGATCGGGTTCGAGCCGCGACTGGGCGGCGAAAGGTCCCTTCCTGCAAGGCGTCAAGGCCGCAATCGCCGAGAGCTATGAGCGCATTCACCGCTCGAATCTGATCGGGATGGGCATTCTGCCGCTGCAATTTTCCTCCGGTGAAGACCGTCACTCGCTGGGGCTGACTGGCGAGGAGGTATTCGACATTGAGGGCCTCGACGATGACCTGCAGCCGGGGCAAGTGTTGGAGGTGGTGGCCAAGAGCGCTGCGGGCGAGAAGCGCTTTGCAGTGGTATGCCGGATAGATACTCCCGTGGAGATCAACTACTACCGCAACGGGGGGATTTTACACGCAGTACTCAGGCGGATGGCCGAGTAGGGCCGGCGAGAGGATGCGATGAGTTCTTGTGTTGTCAAAGACGTCGTGCGCACCGTGCTGCACGTGCCGTTCCACGAGCGCTGCGCCGACACCATGGAAGTCTATGGGCCGGGTTGGTCCATCGTCGAATTGATCGAAGTGGAGATCGAGGGCGGCGTTGTCGGCATCGGCGAGACGATTCAGGGATATACGTGGGGCCACTCGCGCGAAGCGGAGTTTGCCCGCGTGCGCGGTCGGAATGTGTTCGAGGTGCTGTGGGACGACTCGCTGGGGGCTGGCTTGCAGATGGCGCTTTTCGACGCGGCTGGCAAGCACTTAGGCGTACCCTGCCACCGGCTGATGGGGCCGCAGCACCGCGACGCCTGTCCGGTTTCTTGGTGGGCGCAAAGTATGCCGCCCGCAGCGTGGGCGGCTGAGGCGCGCGCAGCCGAGGCGCATGGTTTTACCACCATGAAGGTCAAGGCTCGGCCTTGGTACGATATTGCGGCGCAGTTACAGGCCGTGGATGAGGCCGCTTCTCAGCACTTCAAGCTGGACGCCGACTTCAATACCATGTTGCTGGGGGTTGACCAAGCCGCTCCGCTTATTGGGCGTTTAGAGCGGGACAACGCCTGTCTCGCCATCGTCGAGTCGCCGATTCCGCAGGACGACGTGGAAGGCAACAAGCTCCTGCGGCGCAAGATTCAAAGTCCAATCGCCATGCATATAGGCCAGCCGCCGCCCATGACGGCAATCCGCGAGGGCGTGTGCGACGGATTTGTTATCGGCGGTGGGGTGAGTCGCGTCTTGAGCGACGGCAACTTAGCCGCGCGGGCGCAAATGCCGTTCTGGTTGCAGATGGTGGGCACCGGCCTGACGGCGACCTTTGCGGCGCACTTGGGGGCGGTGCTAAAGCAAGCACGCTGGCCGGCGATTCCGTGCGTCAACATCTATTCGCACGTTTTG
>JAJDYK010000142.1 GCA_022825185.1 Candidatus Latescibacterota bacterium
AGGGCGAATCGCCCGATACTTTGCTCATCACAGGCTCTTTGGGAAGAGAGGAACGTGTTTCTGGCTGGAACCACGAACCAATCTAACTGGAGAGCCTGCACCATTTCAAGACCTTAGCAATCCTTTCATGCAACAACGCCATGACGTACTATAAGCCGCCTCCAACTCGCGTCAGCATACCACTTGCTTATACACTAACCCTGAGCCATTTATGACAGCTAAATTCCTCGCCGTCCTCCTCCTATTCGCCCTACCCATTCAAGCCAAAACCCTGATTGAAGAGGCCTATGAAGCCGGCGAACTCGACTTGGAGACGGCCCTGATCTACCAAGTCCTCAGCGTGCGCGCCCCCAACCAACTGCCGGCTATCTACCGAGAGTCTGGCGGACTGGCGGTTTGCGGGACCCCGCACCTAGTCCAAGCCATGAGCGCGGCTCCCAACCTGAGCGCCGACTTCCAGGCGCGCGTGGGCAAGTTGGCACGGCGCCGGACGGACGCCCAGCACAATCTCCTCTCGCCATCGGGGCGCTTTCGCGTCCACTACGATACGGAGGGACGCCACGCGGTTGCGCCTAGGGACGACGACGCCAACGGCATCCCGGACTACATCGACCTTACTATGGCCGTCCTCGACAGAACTTGGGTGCTTGAAGTCGAGCAGCTAGGCTATAATCCTCCCCCTTCGGACAACGGCTTGGGCGGTGGCGACGAATACGACGTTTACGTTATTGATCTAGGCGGCAGCTATTATGGGTATGCCTATCCTGAGACAGCCGGTGCGACCACCTACAGCCATCTCGAAATCGACAATAACTTCACCGACCCGGGCTACAAGCAGACCCGTGGACTGGACGCCTTGCGGGTAACCATCGCCCACGAGTTTCACCACGCCATCCAGTTTGGCTACTACGCGAAATTCGACGGCAGTTGGTGGCAGGAGTCAACCTCGACGTGGATGGAGGAAGTGGCCTATCCGCACATCGACGATTATCTCCAGTACTTGACCTACTTCCTCAGCTTTCCCCAACGCGCCCTCAACTCCGGTAAGTATGGCACTCTCCACACCTACGGCAGCGCAATCTTTTCTTTCTTCCTCGACCAGCGCTATAGCCGCACCCTCAACCGCTTGATCTGGGAAGAAGTGGGCCGGCGTAGAAGTGTCGATCTTGCTCATTTCGATCGCGTCATCCGCCAAGTCGAGCCAGGAGGGCTAGGCGTTGCGGCGGGCGAATTTGCCGTGTGGAACTATTTCACCGGTAATCGCTATCGCGGCGAATACTATGCCGAAGGGGACAAATACCCAACCGTCCCCATCCGCGACATCGCCGTCACTGACGAAGCGGTCGTCCACAATACCAGCCTAGACGCCACTGGTAGCGTCTATCTGCGTCTTAAGCCGCAACTGCGTCGTCCGGGTGGGGTAGATCTGTTTTTTGACACCAATCAAGGAGCATGGCGTCGCCACTTGCTCTTAGTCGGTTCAGACAATGTCTCTGTACAGTTTGTTTCCGGGCCGACGGTTCGCGTCAGAGACTGGGACCAGTTCGACGAAGTCGTTCTCGTCGCCACCTCGGCCGAGCACTCGGGTCTCGCCTACGAACACCTGTTTGCCGCGCAATTCGATCCTAAACTGACCGACCGATCCACCCTGCCCCGAATTACTTCCATCTCGCCGAGTCAAGTGCAGTACAATCAAACCGTGACCATCCGTGGGACGGCTTTCGGCGCGAATCGAGGCACGAGCCGGGTGATTTTTCATGGGGGCAAGGAACCCAGTTCTGCCCAATACGTTAGCTGGAGCAATACCCAGATTCGCGTGAGAGTGCCGGCTGGAGCGCGGACGGGTAATGTGCAGGTTGTAACTACGAGAGGAAGGGACACGGCCCGGCTGACGATTACCTCTCCTTGGATCAGCCGCATCTCTCCACAGACCGGAAGGGCCAATACCGTTGTTACCGTAAGCGGGGGTAATTTTGGTTCCTCGCGGGGCAGCAGTACCGTGCGGATTGGTTCGGGCGCGATCCCTTCCTCTTCGCTTTCCTCTTGGTCGAATAGCTCAATACGGTTCCGAATTCCCATCAATACTCTCCCCGGCAACCTGACCGTTAGAACGTCCCAAGGCACCAGCAATGCCATCCGCCTACAAATAACGAGCCCCTATCTGACGAGAATCTCGCCGACGCGGGCCAGAATAGGGGATCGCCTGACGCTAACGGGCGGCAATTTTGGCACGAGACGAGGCTCCGGATACGTCTTATTTGCTTCCAACGTACTGCCCTCTGCTGCGGACTATGTGAGTTGGTCCAACAGCAGAATTGTCGTCACAGTTCCGGCTAGGGCACAAAGCGGCAATGTACAGGTTGTTTCTGCGAATGGGAGGTCGGGGACCAAACGCGTTGTAGTAGAGTCCGCCTCCGTTCCACAAATCACGTCTATTTCTCCCCGCCAAGTCCAGTACAATCAGGGCGTGACTGTTAGCGGAAGTAACTTCGGCTCGTCGCGGGGCAGCAGTACCGTGCGGATTGGTCTGGTCGCGGTCCCTGCCTCTTCATTCATCGCGTGGTCGAATACTCGAATTAGGTTTCGCGTGCCCACGAATGTGCGCTCTGGCAATGTCACTGTCCGCACTTCGGCAGGAACGAGTAACGCCATCCGCTTGGAGATAACAAGCCCCCACTTGGCCAGTGTTTCTCCGAGCAGAGTCAAACCCGGAGACCGCTTGACGTTGACCGGGGCCAATTTCAGGAGTACTCGGGGGAGTGGTTACGTCCTGTTCACGCCTAATGTCCGGCCATCGTCCGGTGATTACGTGACTTGGAGCGACAGCCGAATCGTGGTCAAGGTTCCGGCTGGGGCGCAAAGCGGAGACGTGAAGGTCGTCGCTACTGGGTCGCAGGTTTCTGGGACTAAGCGCATTATTGTTGAAGGCGAAGTGGTGGAATCGCTGCCGAGCAGAGGACTCTTCGGCTACAGCCCGCCTGCGGTTACCAAAAATCCCAAAAGCGTCAAGTTCGGCTTTGGGGGGGCCAGTCGCGATCTCGCGTGTTATTTTTCAGTAAAGGAAATAAGCGATGGCGAAATCGATATTTTTCTTAACGAACAATCTTACGCCTATATTCCAGCGAGCGAGGATTGGACGGCTTGGTATCTCATACTAGACCGCGCAGACCTGCGCTCTGGCACAAACATTATCGAGTTCCGCAATACCTTCAACCAAAACCGCTCATCGTCTTTCGCCCGCTGGCAGTTGAAGGATGTGTGGGTAGGGGAACCACCTAGTGCCAAGCCCGTCGCAGGGGCGCAGCTTCTGTCCGAGCTACTGGATGGCCTAGTCTCTGGCCTAGGCGACCCCTTCCCCACGCCGTTCAACGCCGAAGTGACCATTCCCTTTGCCTTATCCGAGGCCGGTCCGGTGCGGCTTACTGTCCATAATTTGATGGGCCAGCAGATTCGCGTGTTGGCCGATGGGTGGTTGGCGGCTGGCGCACATCGCGTCAGTTGGAATGGTCGTACGGATATGGGCGCAGAGGCGGCTTCCGGGGTCTATTGGGTTGTGTTGCAAGCTGGAGGTACCGTCCAAACGGCTAAGTTGGCGTTGATTCGCTGAGCGGAAAAATTCGGCCATAACGATCAATTAGGAATAGCCTGCATCCGTGCCAAGGCGAGTAGAGACCGCTTAACCCGAGCTCGCGTTAAAAGGGGAGATAGGAATGTCAAAGTTCGTTGTAAACCTGCTAGTTGCCAGCGCTACACTCTTGGCCATGCTCCTGACCGGATGTTCCGACTCCGACGCGCCGACGGCAACGCCTAGTGTTGATCCCCTATTTGTCGTATCTGGACATGTTCGCGACCCGAACGGTTCTCTGGCGGGCAGCAATGCGAGGGTTGTAGGGATTTGGACAGCGGACGCCGGCGAGGGGGACTACGCCTATGTCTTCGGGTCGGGTGAAATTGATCTGGAGGCAGGAACTTTCCGAATGGAGTTTGTAGAAGAGCCTCCTTCAGAGGCGTTGCTGGGGGACCTGTTGGGGGTTGGTTTACTCGCAGTAGTCGATGGTTTCCTAGAAGAAGGGATCCTTCCCGATGACGCCTTTGACGAGGTTCTGGGTGCGGCACCGAGGCATTGGATCGTTTTCTTCAATCGAGAAAACGAAAATGCGGAAGAGGCCCTTGAGGCGGTGCTGTGGCTGAAGGAATTCGGCTACGGGTACAGCGTCGGCAAGGGCATCGAGATATCGGATGATTTTGATGGATTCGAGCCGGTCGATCCCAGGTCGGTGGAAATCATCATTGACGATCTGGAGAACCTAGATCTCGTAAATTGGACTTGAGGAAAGAGCTTCAGGCATGAGCGGTGGGCTGGCAGGTGGGGCTGACGGCCTGCCATTGGCGCAGAACCTCAAAGACGAGGACGGCGCTGGCCGCGGCCACATTGAGGCTATTTTTGTAGCCGTACATGGGAATCTCAACCAGTTCGTCGCAGCGTTCGAGTGCGTCGCAATCCACGCCGAGGGCTTCGTTGCCCACGATGAGGGCCAAGGGACGCGGATAGCTTAGCTCGGTGTAGCAGCGGCTTTGCGAGGTCGTCTCCAGCGCCCACACCGGCACTTGGCGCGTGCGCAAGTGCTCAATGGCTTGGAGGGTGGTGGCGAAGTGGCGGGTCTCGATGTACGACAGGGTACCCAACGCCGTCTTGTCGAGCTTGGGATGGGGCGGATGGGCCGTGTAGCCGCAGGTGTAGATGCCGCTGAGACGGCCCGCGTCGGCCGTGCGAAAGATCGAGCCGACGTTGAAGGCGCTGCGCAAATTGTCGAGTACCAGATAGAGTGGATGCTTGGGCAGGCGGGCGTATTCGTCGAGAGGCATCTCAGCATCGAAGGTGCGGACCTCAAAGCTGGTCTCCTTGCCGTAGTTGCCCGGCCGCAATTTCACCCGACTTCCTCCGGGGACACGGGCCGCTGCTCGGCGGCCGAGAGCCGGGCGGCCTCAATGGCGACCATGGTCTGCCGCACGCTCTGCGCGGTGACGGCTAGGTCGGCGCGGCCGGCTAGCGCGTCGGCGATGTTTTCGTAGTAGGAACGCCAGCGGCCCGGTGCCGTCTCAATGATGGTTTCCTCTGCTGGCCGATGGAGGCGGGCGTAGTGCTCGGGCGCTTCTTCAGCCGCGTCGATGTCGCCAGCGATCATGGCCTTTTCCTGCGGGTCAACGCCCTCTTTGACCAGCGCACCTTCCGTGCCCAGCACGTACCAGCGCGGTTTGGCTTTGCACGCCAGTGACGAGGTCTCCACGCGCGCTTCGACGCCGTTGGCAAAGTGGAGTACGGCCAGTGCGTGGGACTCGACATTGATGCTGAGCGGGTCGCCGGAGTGGAAGGAGGCGTACACCTTTGCGAGCGGTGCGTCGATGAGCTGGAGGGCTTGATCGACCAGATGCGCGCCTAAATCAAAGAATTTGCCGCCGCCGTGCCGCGCGATGCTGCGCCAGCCGCGCGGAGGGCCGTATTGGCCCCAGAACATCTCCAGCAAAAAGGGATCGCCGACAAGTCCTTGGGCCAGCGCGTCTTTAACGGCGAGGAAATCGCCGTCCCAGCGGCGGTTCTGAAAGACGCTGAGCAAGCGGTCGTGCGCTTGGCTGGCGGCGATCATCTGGTCGGCCTCGGCCATGCTCAAGCACATAGGCTTGTCGGTGACGACGTGTTTGCCCGCTGCCATCGCTTGGATCGCGTGCGGGGCGTGGAGGTCGTTGGGCGTGGCGAGGACGACCAGATCGACGGCTGGGTCGGCCAGCACTTCGTCGAAGTGGCGGAAGGTCTTTACCCCCAAGTCGCGCTGAATCTGGTCGCGGGCCTCCGACCGGCTGGTGGCAATGCCGTAGAGGTTCAGGCCGCTGGCCAGCCCTACGAGATAGGCGTGGAAGCAGCGGCCGGCAAAGCCGTAACCGATGACGACGATGTTGGGTTTTTCCATGGTTTTTACCTATGCGACGGGCGTTTTTGCAGTGGATAAATGGGCACTTATATTAAGATAATTCAAAGGCTTGGGCAAGTTTTCAGGAGGGTTGCAATGCGGATTCGGATTAGCTGGGATGACGGCGCGGTCGAAGCGATTGCGGTGCGTGCTGGCGCGTCGATTCGGGTCGAACGAGTCGAATAAGAAGGGACACTTTTCCCGCGCTTAGGTGTTATATATGGCACACGGTTACTCGTGGATGTTGCCGGCGCGAGGACGATGGATGGAATCACTTATGCAGGGAAGCAGCAGATCGGTCATCGGTCTCAGCGTCGTCCTGCTGCTCTTGTTGAGCGGTTGCGGAGCCGCTTATTCGGGCTATGTGTCCCGTTCGCTCAACCAGCTAGAAAAGGGCAACTACGAAGAGGCCCTCGGCAAGCTGGAAAAGCCCTCTGGCAAGACCAATAAGCTGCTCTACCACTTGGAAAAGGGATTGATTTTGCACTATCAGGGCCAATACGAGGCGTCCAACGTGGAGTTTGAACGGGCCGAGCGGTTAAGCGACCAGCTCTACACCCGCTCGGTCTCGCGCGAAATCGCGGCCCTGTTGTCCAATGATTCGATTGTCGCCTACCGAGGCGAGGAGTTCGAGCTAGCCCTAATCCACTACTACCGCGCCATGAACTACGCCCGACTGGGCGACCGGCAGGCGGCGTTAGTCGAGTGCCGCAAGGCCAACCTGAAACTCGAAAACTACGCGCAACAAGCTGAATACGAACTCAGCTATAAAAACGACGCCTTTTTGCAGTACATGACGGGGCTCTTTTTTGAGGCTGAGGGCGAGTGGAACGACGCGTACATTTCCTACAAAGATGCTTTAAAGGGCTATCGCGCGTACGAAGCGGCCTTTGATTTGCAAGCGCCCCGGATGCTGATAATTGACCTAGCGCGACTGGCCCAGCGGCTGGGATACGAAGACGAGGTTGCGGAATACACCGAGCGCTACCAGCTTGAGTTAGAGGAACTGCAGCCGGCCTCCGGTGGCGAGTTGGTCGTCTTCGTCGAGAGCGGCTTTGTGCCCCGCAAGCACCAAGTCGAGTTCAGCGTGCCGATTCTGGAAGATGAAGGGAAGTGGGAGGTGTGGACGGTGTCGGAGCGGGCCGTCCATCGCTATCACCACCCGCACCTGTACAAGCGCCGGCACGTGGATTACTGGCTTAGGGTTGCGCTGCCCGAATACCGGGAGGTGCCCTCGCAGGTGGCCGGGGTGCGGTTGCGCGCTGGCGACCAGAGTGCGCTGGCGACCACAGCCGAGGACTTGGACGCGATTGCCCAGCGGACCTTTGCGCAGAAATTCGATACCATCCTGCTGCGCGCCGTCGCCCGCAACTTGGCCAAGTATCTAGCGTCCAAGAGCATTGAAAAAGCCTTTGAGGACGATGACGACGACGACGAGAATGACTGGGCCAAGGAGGGATTGGGCAAAGCGCTCGGAGGCTTGGTCAACCTCTTCGGCGTGGCCACCGAGGCCGCTGACACGCGCGGCTGGCTGGCGCTGCCGCACGCCATCCGCATCGCCCGGCTGGCGGTAGCCCCAGGCACGGCCGCGCCTACCCTAGAGTTGCTCGACGACCGGGGAAGGGTCTTAGCGGTAGAGACATTGCCCGAAGTGGCGGTGGCGGACGGAGAAAAGGTCTTCTTAAACTTTCGCACTTTTCGCTGAGGAGCAAACAATCATGTACGTCAAACTATGGTTCGCCGCGCTGGCGTTGGCGCTGCCGGTTGCGGCGCAGCAGAGCACGCGGGCTGCCGATCAGGTCACGGATCCGCTGGAGGAAGGGGCGATCATCAATATCGTCGATTGGGACGGCGGCCAGCTACCCAAGCGCTACTACGAGCGCTCGGATCAACTACCGATGAGCCTCGACGACGTGCGCAAGCTGAGCGCCAACAAGTTCAATACCGATGCGATCGTCAAAATGCTCGAAGAGCGGCGCTGCGTCTGCGACGCCTCGGTAGATGCCCTGGTGGAATTGAAGCAAGCCGGCGTCGCCGAGCAGGTGATCCAAGCGGTATCGCTCCACGCCTTGCCGCCCAATCGCTCGTTCGGCCTGACGATCGCCCTCGACTTTGAGGGATTGGGCGGCAAGGCCACCGTATCGACGCAGGCGCGCAAGGGCTATCTCTACTTGATCGTGCCCGACGGCGACAAGGAGCGGGTCTTTATCGGCAACTTGCAGGCGATCCTCGCTGGCCGCTGGCAGCGCGATGCGCTAATCGACAATACCGA
>JAJDYK010000113.1 GCA_022825185.1 Candidatus Latescibacterota bacterium
GCATTGCGCGTATTTTCAATACGTATGGCGAGCGCATGCGCCAAGACGATGGCCGTGCTGTGCCCAACTTTATCATCCAAGCCCTCAAGGGCTGCGATCTGACCGTCTATGGCGATGGCGAGCAAACGCGCAGCATCTGCCATTACAGCGACCTGATCGCCGGCCTTTACAAGCTCATGCTGTCCGATGTGACCACCCCTGTCAACCTCGGCAACCCCAGTGAAATCACCATGCTGGACTTGGCCCACAAAATCATCGCCATGACCGAGTCCAAGAGCTGCATCGCCTTCCGCGAGTTGCCGCAGGACGATCCCCGGGTGCGCCTGCCCGACATTGCCAAGGCCCGCTCTCTACTCGACTGGACGCCCCGCGTGGGGCCGGACGAAGGGTTGGGCCGGACGATTGCATGGTTCAAGCGAGAATTGGAGAAATAGCTACGTGCGTCTTTGAACCCGAAAGGGAATGAATCGCCGCTCGAGGTTGTCTAATGCGAGAATTGGAGAAATAACTATGTGTGCTTTTGATTTGCGAGAAAACGCCCTCGGCGTTGAAATCCACGCGGGCGATCAACTGCTCGCCTTGTACCGCGCCACCGAGGAACTGCCTCGCGGCGAATCCCCCAAACCCTGCTTTGCGCCGCTGTACACGCTTTCCGGTCAGCTCGTGACCGAGTACCGTCCACCCGACCACGCTTGGCATACGGGGCTGTTCTTCGGCTGGGTCCACGTCAACGACGCGAATTTGTGGGGTGGGCGTTGGTATTTACCGGAGACAAAGAAATACGAACACGTCGCCGACAGCCACGGCGTGCAGCGGCACGATGGCTTCACGGCCTTGAGCGCGGACCATGTGACTGAGTCGCTTTCTTGGCTCGACGGCCACGACCAGCTCATGGCGCGGGAGTCGCGCTCTTTTGGTTTTAGCAGTGCCGAGGGCGGCTACTGCTTGCGGATATCCACGCGCGTTGAGCCAGTCGGCGACCGGCTGGTGATGGGGGCCTCGCGGGCGGCGCGCTACTCGGGTCTCGTGTTGCGCATGGGGCCTTCCTTTGCCGAAGCCGATCACTATTGCAGCGAGGGACGCCAAGGCCACGCGGATATTATGCACCAGCGCGCCCGTTGGGTGGGGGCGCGCGGGAAAAGCGGCGGCTTTGTCACGCTCATGGATCACCCGAGCAACCCGCGCCACCCGGTCACTTGGTTTACCCGCGCCAACTTGCTGGGTACGGGCCTGCTGATAGAAGGCGACTTAGAGCTAGCCGCTGGCGAGTGCTTGGAACTGCACCACGCGTTCTTCGTCTTAGATCAGGACCCCGGTCCCACACAAATAGAATCTCTGTACGCGGACTTTGCTGCTTCTCCCGGAGAATTGCCATGAGGCTGTTGTGCCTCCCGGTGCTGTTTCTGCTCGCCTGTGCTTCATCTCCCAAAGTCGAATACTCGGCCCTCAATTTGGCCCAGCCGGACCAATGGACGGCTGGGGTCTCAGAGGGTACCGTCGCCGATCAATGGTGGCTCGATATGGGGGCCGCGCGCCTCGATAGCCTCGTGGCGTTGGCCTTGGAGCACAACTACAATCTCAAGATCGCCGGTGCGCGTCTGGCCCAAGCCCAAGCTCAGGCCCGAGTAGCTGGTGCGCCGCTGTGGCCTCAACTCAGCGCCAATGCCAATGGCTCGAAGCGCAAACAGAATTTCGTCGGCTTACCCATTCCTGGGAGATCCCCGGATCAGGTCTTGACCTCCGAGAGTACGTCCTTTGGCGTCGATTTGACTGCGAGTTGGGAAGCTGACCTGTGGGGTCGCCTGCGCGCTGGTGCCCAAGCTGCGCTCGCCGACGCCGATGCCGCAGCCGCTGATTTTCGCGCGGCGCGCCTCTCGCTGGCAGCGCAGACGGCGCGGGCCTATTTCGCTGCGGTCGAAGCGGGGCACCAAGTCGAGCTAGCGCGTGCGACTGTTGCAAACTACCGGCTCTCGGCCGAGCAGATAGAGGATCGCTATCGCCGCGGCTTGCGCTCGTCGCTCGACGTGCGCTTGGGCCGGTCGAGCTTGGCCGCGGCCGAAGCGACCCTCGCCCAGCGCCGCCAGCAACGGGATGCTGCGCTGCGCCAACTTGAATTGATCTTGGGCCGCTATCCTAGCGCCCGGATTGAGGTCGGGGACGAGTTGCCCGCAGTCGGCGGTCCAGTGCCAGCCGGCCTGCCCGCCCAGCTCGTGGGCCGACGGCCCGACCTCGTGGCTGCTGAGCGCCGTCTTGCCGCGGCCGACCGTCGGCTTGCCCAAGCTCGTCGTGCCTTGTTGCCCCGCATCAGCCTCACAGCCTCTACGGGCCGCTCGTCGAGCGCGTTGAGCGATTTGCTCGACGGCGATTTTTCGGTCTGGAACCTCGTGGGCAATATCGCGCAGCCACTGCTGCAGGGTGGGCGGCTGCGCGCTGGCGTCGATCAGGCCGCTTCTGCGGCCGAGCAAGCTCTCTTTACCTACGCGCAAAGTGCCCTTAGAGCCTACGGCGAGGTGGAGGCGGCGCTGAATGCCGAAGGCTTGCTCGCCGACCAAGAGCGAGCACTAGCCACGGCTGCGGAAGAAGCCGTGGCGGCGCGCGCGCTAGCTGAAGATCGCTACGCTAGAGGGCTCACCGATCTCATCGCCCTGCTAGAGTCGCAGCGCCGGGCCTTTGACGCTGAAAGCCGCTTGCTCGCCGTCCGTCGCCAGCGCCTCGATACGCGCATTGACTTGCACCTAGCTCTTGGCGGGGGCTTTACCCTTGCCTCTCAGACTTCGGCGAGCTCAGTCGAGCCGCACGCGGAGATTCCTCAATGATACGCGTCTTCAAAATAGTTTTGCCGATTCTCATTCTCGCCCTCGGCTTTGGGGCCTTTCAACTGCTGGCCTCGATGCGCGAGCCGCCTCAGCGCGTCTCCCGCTCTTATGCCGGGCCGCTCGTCGAAGCTGTAGCCGCCCCGCTGCAACAGGTCCAAGTCGTGGTTGAAGGGCAGGGCACGGTGCGTCCCGACGCCCAAATTGACCTCGTGCCGCAGGTGTCGGGTATTGTGGTGTGGAAGGATGCCGATTTCAAGCCCGGCGGCACCTTTGCCAAGGGTGCGTTGCTGTTTCGGATTGATCCACGCGATTACGAACTCGTCGTCCAACAGGCCGAGGTCCAAGTGGCGCAGGCGCGCTATCAACTCGACTTGGCCCGCGAGGAAGCCGCCATTGCCGAGGAGGAGTGGCAGCGGCTGCACGCCGAAGAAGCTCCCACCGACTTGGTGTTGCGCAAACCCCAGCTACGCGCGGCCGAGGCTAGCCTCCAAGGAGCGGAAGCGCGGCTCGCCGAAGCGCGGCTGCGCTTGGACCGCACCAATGTGTACGCCCCATTTGCCGGTCGGGTGCGCACCGCGCGCGTCGATGTCGGCCAGCACCTCAACGCCGGTCAAGCCATTGCCCAACTATACAGTATTGAAAAGGCCGAGATCGTCGTCCCCGTCCCCGACGAAGACCTCGGGTGGTTCACCCTGCCGCTGCCCATCGATGTCGCTGAGGCCAGTACTGCTAACGCCGGGACCATTTATGATCTCAACGCCGAGGGCGGCTCCCGCGCTTTTGCCTTTAGCCGCGAGGGGGCTAGCGCCGAAATCAGTGGCGCTTTTGCCGGTCGCCGTCACCAGTGGAGCGGGCGCGTCGTCCGCACCGAAGGCGAGCTCGACCCGCGAAGCCGCATGGTCCGCTTAGTAGTAGAAGTCGAAGCGCCCTACGGCGGCATTGCCGATGGAATCCCGCCGCTGACGGTGGGGATGTTCGTCGAGGTGGCCATTGCCGGCCGCACGGTCGATGGCGTCCGCGTCCTGCCCCGCGTGGCTTTGCGCCAGGGCGATCGCGTGTGGACGGTGGGCCGCGACGGCGTCCTCAGCATCCGCCCAGTGCAAGTGGTGCGCGCGCTTGAGGATGAAGTGCTCGCTTATATCGACATGCCCCCGGAAGATCGGATCATTGTCTCGCAGCTCAGCGGCGTTACCGACGGTATGCAGGTGCGTCTCGCGGATGGCAACGCAGGAGGTCAACTGTGAAAGCGCCTGTGTCTTGGATGGCGAAGAATCACGTCGCCGCCAATCTGCTGATGGGTTTCATCATGTTGAGCGGTCTGTTTGCCATGATGCAGACCAAGAAAGAGACCTTCCCCGAGATGTCGCTCGACCAGGTGCAAATCCAGGTGCCCTACTTGGGCGCGACACCAGCCGAGGTCGAAGACGCCGTCTGTAAGCGCATTGAGGAGCGAGTGCGCGGCCTAGAGGGGGTGCGCCGCGTGCGCTCTACGGCTGCTGAGGGCATGGGTTCAGTCAGCGTCGAGCTAGAGCGCGGTGCCGACATGGACAAACTCCTCGACGACATCAAAAACGAAATTGACCGCATCGACACCTTCCCGGCTGAGGTCGAAGAGCCGGTGATCAAGGAACTGACTCGCCGCAATCAAGCCATCGACGTGGTGCTCTACGGCGATGTCGAGGAGAAGGCTCTCAAAGTCGCGGCCGAACGAGTGCGCGACGACCTGCGCAGCAGTGGCGTCATTTCGCAGGTCGAACTCAAGGGCGTGCGCGTCGATGAGATTGCCATCGAAGTCTCCGAAGAGGCTCTGCG
>JAJDYK010000159.1 GCA_022825185.1 Candidatus Latescibacterota bacterium
CAGATATACGAGCGCGGCATGCCGCTGTTTGGCGAGCGCACGTATGCGATGATCATTCCCGGCGCGCCCACTGGCGGCCCCTTCGGCGAGAACAACATGCTCATGTACTTCGACGAGTTCCTCTGCGCCGAGATCGGCCAAGTCGGCACCCAGTTCGACGGGCTAGCCCACATTGGCACGCGCATGGAGATGGCCGACGGCTCGACCCAAGACGTGTTTTACAATGGCGTTACCGCCGACGAGATGGCCACTCCTTATGGGGTGACCAAACTGGGCATCGAACACGTGCGCTCCTTCATCACCCGCGGCGTGCTCATCGACATTGCCGGCTACAAGGGCGTCGAACACCTCGACCACAGCTACGAGGTCACTGTCGCCGATATTCGCGGCGCACTCGCAAGGCAGGGGATCGCCGAGAGCAGCATCCAAGAGGGCGACGCCCTGCTTTTCAACTACGGCTGGTCCAAGCTGTGGACGGATCCGGAAACCTACAACACCAACCCGCCCGGCATCGGCATGGAGGCGAGCGAGTGGATCATCTCTATGAAACCCTCGATGATCGGCTCGGACCAGTGGACCACTGAAGTCGTGCCCGGCCCCGACCCCAAATTGGTCTTCCCGGTCCACCAGGAACTCATCACCAAGAACGGCATCTTCAACTTGGAGAACATGGTCTTTGAAGAAGTGTTGGCCGACGAAGTGTACGAGTTCCTCTTCATATTCACGCCGACCCGCTTCAAAGGCGGCACGGGGTCGCCGGGGCGACCGATCGCCATCCGCTAAACAGCATCCACGAGGAGATACGCCATGACTCTGCTCCTTGCCCTCGCGCTGTTCGCTTCGCCGTTGCTGGCCGATTCCACCGGCGAGTGGCGCTCGTACGGCGCGACCGCGGCCAGCACCAAATACGCCCCGTTCGACCAAATCGATGCCACCAACTTCGCCCAGCTAGAAATAGCTTGGACCTGGGCTTCGGCCGACCAGCCCATTCTCGACGCCCATCCAGAAATCTGGACCATGGTCTTTGAGGGCACGCCGCTCCAAATCGGCGACAGACTCTACGTCAGCACCTCGCTCAACCTAGTCATCGCCCTCGACGCTGCAAGCGGCAAAACAATCTGGACCTACGACCCAGGCACCTGGAGGTCGGGCACGCCAGCCAACGTCGGCCTAGTCCACCGAGGCGTCTCCTACTGGGAGGACGGCGACGACCGGCGCATCCTCTTTGGCACCGGCGACGCCTATCTCATCGCCCTCAACGCCGATACCGGCCAACCCATCGGAAGCTTCGGCGATGGCGGCCGCGTCGATTTGACCAAGGGCCTGCGTCGGCCAATCGAACGCGAACTCTACGCAGTCACCTCGCCGCCAGTCATCTGCGGCGACATCGCCGTCGTCGGCGCGGTGGTCCTCGACGCCTTTGCCGTTGGTCGTCCGCCCGACGAGACCATGCCCCCAGGCGATGTGCGCGGCTTCGACGTGCGCACCGGTGCCCAAAAGTGGGTCTTTGAAACCATCCCCCAAGAAGGGGCCTTCGGCAACGAGACCTGGGAAGATGGCTCGTGGAAAAACACCGGCAATACCAACGTCTGGACCCTGATGAGTGCCGATCCCGAATTAGGCTACGTCTATTTGCCGGTCAGCACCCCGACTAACGACTACTATGGCGGGCATCGTCCCGGCGACAACCTCTTCGCCGAGAGCCTCGTCTGCCTGAATGCCGCTACGGGCGAGCGCGTCTGGCACTTCCAGATCGCCCACCACGGAATGTGGGACTACGATCTGCCGGCTGCGCCCAACCTCGTCGATATCAACGTCGGAGGCCGGGAAATCAAGGCCGTGGCCCAAGTCACCAAACAAGGCTTCTGCTTCGTCTTCGACCGCCAAACGGGTGAGCCGATCTGGCCCATCGAGGAAAAACCTGTACCACAATCCGACATTCCCGGCGAAAAGTCCTCGCCCACCCAACCCATTCCCAGCAAGCCAGCCGCCTTTGAGCGCCAAGGCCTGACTGAGGACGATCTGATCGACTTTACGCCGACCCTGCACCAGATGGCCAAGACCATCGCCGACGACTATAGCTACGGCCCGCTCTACATAGCACAGACCATGGAGAGCATGGATAAGAAGGGGACGATCCTCGTTCCCGGCATTATCGGCGGAGCTAGTTGGGCCGGTGCTGCCGTCGATCCCCACAAAGGCATAATCTACATTCCTTCCTATACGTTCCCTGCTGTACTGACCCTGACCAAAGCCACCGACCTCAGTGCCCCCTTCCGCTATACCGGCGGGGTAGAATTCGGTCCCGATGGGCCGCGCGGCCTACCCTTGCTCAAACCGCCCTACGGCCGGATCACCGCCATTGATCTCAACACCGGCGAACACCGCTGGCAGGTCCCCGTGGGCGAGGGCCCGCGCGACCACCCCAGCCTTGCTCATCTCGATTTGCCGCCCTTGGGCTGGGCACAGCGCAACTTCCCTATCATCACCGAGAGCTTGCTCTTCGCCGCGACTCAGGCGCAGTGGGACGTGATCAACAACTCGCCCCGAGGCAACGCCGTCGAGGTCAAAACCAATCCCAATGCGCCCTATCTGTGGGCCTTTGACCCGGACGACGGCGCGCTGAGGGGCAAAGTCGAGCTGCCGCGCAATGCCTCGGGCCAGCCTATCACCTATATGGCTGGCGGCAAGCAATACATCGCCATCCCCACCGGCGGGGCCGACCAGCCGGCCGAGTTGGTGGCGCTGAGTCTGCCTTGATGATGGAAGGACCGTACGCGTGAATTTTCGCTTCCGTCTCGATGCTTCTCTCCGGCCGACCTAGAATCCTTCCGCCAAGACGGATGCGCCGCCATGCCCTAGGTTTTCGCTTGATAAGCAGCGACCACCTCCGTCGCCGCTTTAGTTCCCACCGGCCATCTCAATGAACTTTTTTCGCGGCTTTTCGCTCAACACAACCTGCTCCTTTCTGGTCTTTTCTTTGGGCTTTGTGAACTCGGTTCTGCTAGCCGATCAGCTAGGGCCGGAGCACTATGGCACCCTAAGGCTATGGACCGCGCTCGTCATGCTGGGCGTCCTGTTCTTAGGAGAGTGGCTCAGCAAGGGGAACATTTACGTGGTGGGGCGAGAGCGAGAGCGGGAGGCCGCGATCAACCACACCTTGTTGTATTGCCTCGTCTTGGGTGCCCTCCTGTTGCTGACGGCCCCTTTTAGCTTGGCACTCGCAAAGGTCTTCGTGCCCAGTATTACCTTGGTCCAATGGGTCTTAGGCGTTTGCGTAATTGCGTTCACCGTGCTACAAAGGGCGGGTTTGTCCGTCTTTTTAGGTGAAGATCGGCTCAAGCCCTACGCACTGCTGCCCGTAGTCTTCATCGCCATCTATCTCGGCGGCAATCTAGTCCTTTCCCAGCTAGGGTATCTCGAATTGGAACGAGTGATGGGGGTGTGGGTAGGAGCAGTAGGAATAACGGGCTTGGCTATTTTTCCCCTATTCTTGTACCGGGGATTTCGCTTTCGGTGGGGAGGGCGACGCGCGCTCGGGCAAATGCTGCGCATTGGTTCGCGTGGCGAGGTCTGCTTGGTGCTCATGTTTTTGCTGCTCAAGAGCGACCTCTTTTTGATAGAGCGTTTTTTAGGCGAGAAGGAGGTCGGCGTGTACGGG
>JAJDYK010000146.1 GCA_022825185.1 Candidatus Latescibacterota bacterium
ATCGACGTTGTGGCGCAGGAACGGCTCCTCGTAGTCCGGGATGAGGTTGCTCAAGAAGCGGTTGTCGTTCTGGTTGAAATCCGAGATGAAGTCGTTGTTCTCGTCCCAGCCGGGGAAGACGCTCGGGTCGCCGGTCTGCCAATCCTTGCGCACGGTGTCGGGAAATTCGTCTTGGTCGTCGTTGTCCTCGACTAGTTCGACGACGTGGATGCGTTCGTCCTCGTAGTCGATAAAGCCATCGCCTTGGGCGGTAAATGTACGGGTGGAGTAGCGAGGATCCATGCTGTATGCCTCGCCAAAGAAGAAGAAGGGAAACGCGACCCGCGAGAGGTTCATCATCCACGCAGCGGCGGCGCGGTCGCCGCGGATACCCGAGAAGGTGGTGTGGGTTTTGGCTACGATATTGGGGTACTTGGTATAGTTGTAGTTGAGGTCGTACTCGCCATAGAAATCGAAGCCGAAGACCTGTTGTAGCTCTAGGGTTGCGCCCCAGATCTGGGTGGAGGTTGGCAGGCCGTAGTCAAAACTGACGATCTGCAAATTGGTGTTGTCGCGGACGTTGCCCTCGGCTTGGGCGACGAGCAAGAGCACGGACTCACCGCTGGCGTTGAGTTGGCTGTCGGAGGTGACCCAGACCTGATAGTCGTTGCCCAGCACGAGGCGGAATTCGACCTTTTTGATTTCTTCTTTAGTGCCCGAGGCGCGGTTGACAAAGGCCGGGCTATCAAAGTCGTAGCGCAGGCGGATCTCCTCGGCACCATCGGCCGAAAGGAAGCCCTCCCCCACGAGGCCACCCTCGACGATCGGCTCAAAACGGATGGCCTTGCCGTTGTCTTGGGTGCCGTCGAGATAGGTGATGATGATGTCCGAACCGGCGCTGAAGAAGGCCGCGCCGCCGACGCCGTCCTCGGGGCTGTCGTCGCGCAAGACGATCTCGATGATCGAAACGGTTTGGTTCTGATCGACTGAAAGCTCGCCGGTGAAGGGGTTGCCGGTAAAGCCGTCGATGAGGGTATTGGACTGGTGGGCGTTGACCATGGTTAGCCCGAGGGTGGCGAAATCGCCCACCTGCGCGGTGGCACGGCTGCCGAACATGGAGGTGGCGTTGGTGACCAAGCTCTCTTGATCGTTGGTTGACGTGCCGCCGGGGCGGCTGATGCGCGAGTAGATCAGGGTGCCTTGATATTTGTCGGCTGCGTAGTCGAATTGAATGCCGTCCCAGCGCGGCTTGGAAAAGGTCATCGGCGTCAGGGTCGAGCGAATTTTAGTGCCGGCCGTCAGGGCGTAGTGGTGTTGGCCCTTGGAGTCGGCCGAGATGACCAGACCACTAAACCAACCCTCGAAATTTCTGGACTTCAGCACCGAAGAGCCAAACTGCCGAGGCTGGGTCTGCGAGTTGTTGAAAACCAGCCAGCCCCGGGTGACGAGGTTGCCGTAGAGGTCGTAGTAGTAATCGCCTTCGCGGATGGCGCTGACGTAGCGCTGGTAGTGATCGCGGGCGTAATTGGAGTATTCCCACTGCCGCCACTGGTATTCGTTAAAAAGCTCCTGCGGCACGTACCACCGGCGCTTGGCCGGGTCGAGAGCGCCGAACAGGACTCCGGCCCCCTGCGGCTCAAAGGAAACCACCCCGCCCCTTTTGACGGTGCCGAGGCGTGCGCCGTATTCCTGGGCGTTAGCAGCACTGCCGAGCCATAGAATGGCTATTGCCGTCCAGAATATCCATTTCCGGTTCACTGCAATCCCTCCTTCATCTCAATGATAATCGGCCCTAGGCGTTCCAGCAATAACTAGTAGGCCACGGCGATAATACGCGCTTGGGTTGTCGGCTGTTGGGTGGCGTCGGCGTCGAGTTGGACTTGGCACAGATACAGGCCGGGCGGCGCACGGCGGCCGTGGTCATCGACGCCGTCCCAACGCACGGTGGTGCGGCCGCTCAGCACCATTTCCTCGCGCTGCCAAACCCGTCGCCCATCGAGCGTGTAAATTCGCACTTGGAGTCGGCGGCTGGAGGTGAGCTTGAAGATATCTAGCGAGATTTCAGCCGCGTCGTTGATCCCATCGCCGTTGGGGGTAAAAGGGTTGGGGCCGACCACGAGCCCATGGACGAGATCGCTGTCGATCGGGACGTTGATCGACAGCGTGTTGCTGGCGACGCCTTCGTCGGCATTGCCCGCTTCAACGGCCTGCCACGCCTCTTCGGCGTCGGCGCTTGCTGCATTGCGCACGAACAGGCGCAAGGTCGTGCCGTTGAGAAAGACCGGTGCTGAAAGGCGCAAGCGGAAGCGCTGCCCCGGCCCGGTAACAACGCCGCGCTGGGACGTGGAGAGGCGGTTATACGCGACCGAGTCGAGCGAGTCGCCGAGCGCGTCAAATGGAAACTGAGCGCCGTCGCCGCGCAGAATGCGGAAGTAGCGGACAGGGCCTTGCTCCTCGTTGGGCAGGTCTTGGTAGCTGGTTTGGTCGATCTCGCTGAACCGACCGTCGCTATGCCGGAAGTAGCGGATGGCCCCTCGTTCGTCTTTGTCGAGAGTTCCGTACGCCGCGGCCGTAAGGGTCAGGCCGTCTTGGGTCACGGGAACTTCTTCGCCCTCAAGGGTAACGCGGTTGTACGTGCGGCCGGCCGCGGGCAGGATGTTGAGCGGATCGTTGAGGCGCACCCTGATCGAGTCCCCACCGTTGGCCAAAATCGCGACTTGCGTCTGGTCGTCAGCCGTGAGTACGCCCCGCTCGGCCCCAAGGCGAAAGACCTTTTCGCCGTCTGCACTGCCAATGCCCAACTCCAAGAGCTCGAGGTTTTCCGAGGCCGGCATGGTCAGCAGGATTTCGTTGAAACCAGCGCTGCGCGAGGCCGCCGGCGACTCGATGAAGTAGGGCTGAGCAAAGACGTCAAAGGTCTCCCGCACACCGGAGGTCTCTACCGAGGCCGGCCATAGCTCGGCCGCGATGCGCTCGGCCACGGGATTGAGCAATTCGACCGCGAGCGAGCGGATCGAGGCTGCGGCCTCGCGGTCGGTAGTAATCATCTCGACTTGGAACTGCATGAATTTGCGCAGGCCGGGAGAGGTGACGATGTCACCGGGCTGCTGGTAGGCGCGGCTCCAAGGGCTCCAGCCGCTGGTGGGCACGAAGGTGGTGTCGGCTGGCCCCTTGAAGCTACCCAAGAGGTTTTTCCAAGCGTCATAGGTGATTTCGTTGCCCGTTTTGTCGAAGTAGCGAATGACTTTGCCCAACAAGTCGCCGGTGCGGGTGCGGATTGCGACGGTTGTGCCCGGGGGCGTCTCGGCCTCCCAAGTAATGGCCCCGAAGTTGCGCGCTCCAGGCAGCGCAATCAGATCGGAAGTTAGTTCTACTTGCGCTGGGTAGCCGGTAGAAAAGAGCTGGTACTCGGCAATGGTCGGGCCGGTGTTGTACCCACCTCGGCGGCGCGGGTCCGCCGAGACGATGCTTATTTCGAGGAAGCGGAGCTTGGGGCTAGGATCATAGGCGTCGAGGATGTGTTCAAAGCGGTCGGTGCTATTGTCTTCGCGGGAGCGGGGGCTGAGGCGCGCCCACTTGATCTTGCCGCGCGTGTCGCGCGAGCCGTCGGAGCCACGGATCAAATAGCCATCGATAAGGGGATAGGGCCGGGTCGAGGAAATGCGCATGGCGTCGAGCCAAAACGACGCGCCCATGTCAACGGTGAGTACGCCGCGGTCGATAGTCGGCGACCAAACGAGGTGCAGGAAGTTGGTGTTGAAATCCGCGTCAAAAGCTGGTCCCGGCAGGAAACCGTCTCCGGTCAGATTGAGGTTTCCGCCGCCAGCCACCAAGCCGCCGCTGATATTGTCGCCAAATCCGTACACCTCGATTCCGGCTAGACGCGGTCGCTCGCGCCGGTAGTAATCCAAGCGACCCTGACGCTGGAGGTCGAGGCTTTCATAGATCGCTTGCTCGACCGGCTCTTCAAAGCCCTGTTCGTCGCGGATGAAATAGACGATTGCGCCACGCTCGTCGGCTGGCAGAGCTTGCCATTCCTCTTCGCTAATGCGCTCACCGCGCTCGCCGCGCGTATCGCTGACCACGATGCGGATGGTCTGTACCATCTTACCCTGCCAGTTGGGATCGGCGTCGAGTTGTTCGAGGCCAATGCGGAAGGTGCGCTGATCGCGGTTGGGGGCCTTGGTATGGGCGACTCGTTCAAAGGTGATTTTATCGGCGTTTTCCCGCACCGGTTCTTGGTCGGGCGCGGCGAGGACGCGGAACTGGAAAAAGGGATCGCCCAACTCTTCCTCGACAAAGTGGAGGACGAGGGAATCGACCGCCACGACGCGACCTAAGTCTATTTCGATCCACCAGTCGTCGATCGGTGCCTGCGGGTCGGGCTCCCAGAAAGTGGTGGGATCGTCGTCGAGGATATTGGCAGCCGCGGCTGCATTTGAGCCGACGCGGCTGATGCCTGGGCGAAAGAAATAGGAGTAGATGGGATTGTCTTTGCGATCGAGGATGATCTCGCCTTTTACGTCGCGGGTCTGGGTACTGTCGATGTTGAGGATGGCGGTCTGGTTGCTGCGGCGACGCAGATCGACGATGGGACGGGTATAGGTCGCTATATCGTCAATCAAGTTGAAGCGTTCGCGGAAAAAGTGCGGCTCAACTGTGCCGTCCGGTGACACCTGCACGGCGTGGATAGGGAGTTGCCAATTGTTCCAGTGCGCGGCCGTGTTGACCACTACGGAACGACTGGTGACGCGGTGGCCCTTTTGGGCGTCGGCTGCGATCAGTGGTGCCAAGCAGAGGACGAGAAACGCTAAGAGTTTCATGGTGGCCTCCTAAGCATCTGGTAGTGCGCCTCGCGTTGTGCGATGCGGATGCGGCAATCGACGGGCAGGTCAAAGAAGCGCTGTGGGGGCTGACCGGGCCAGAGCACGTGCAGGCTATCGACGCGGGTGGCCGACCCCAGCCCGAGGTGCAAGAGCGGCTCGTTGCTACTGCCGAAGCCAAATCCGCTTTGGCGCTGAGCGCGGATGATGCGGCCGGCGGCAAAGGCGACCGCGCGCGCACCGATGGCGCTGCGATTGGTCTGCGTGCCCACGAGTTCGATGGAAAGGTAGTGCTGCGCCGGGCCGTCGTTGCGATAGAGCGCGTTGTCCCACGTGTCGGCGTCGTAGTGGCCGCCCAAGCCGGCGTAGAGGTCCAAGTCGCCGTCTTGATCGAAGTCGGCGAAGGTGGCCCCGTGGCCCTTGCCGAGGCTGCCGGTGCCCGCAGTGGCCGTGATGTCGGCGAAAGTGCCGTCGCCCATGTTGCGGTAGAGCGCGTTGGGTTCGAGGCGGGCCATT
>JAJDYK010000063.1 GCA_022825185.1 Candidatus Latescibacterota bacterium
GGTCATCCACCTCGGCTACCGCAATCACTTCCTCGACGAAGCCGCCCCCACCGAGCTGAGAGCCCGGCTGGTCTTTCTGATCCGCGCCCTCAAAATCGACACCATCACCACGTTCAGTCCTTGGGGCCACTGGGAGGAAAATCCCGATCACTACGTCACCGGCCAAGCCGTCGAAGCGGCGCGCTGGATGGCCGGCATGAACAAGGATTATCCCGAACAACTAGCCTGCGGCATGCAGCCTCACTCGGTCAAAGACCTCTACTACTGGACCTGCCGCCCAGGACAGCCCTACAACACCGTCGTCGATATAGCGCCTCATCTCGACGCAAAGATCGCCGCCATGAGCGCCAACAAGGCCCAAGGGCCAGCGGGTGCCCACGGCCGCCGCCTCAAGGAACGGCTGGCGCGTCAAGGCAAGCACCTGCCCGCCTTGGGCGACGACGATGAGGGAGCCGACCGCCAGTACATCCGCCTCTTTGGCTTGCAAGAATACCAACGCATCGGCGAGCCTTATGGCTTGGACTACGCCGAGGCGTTCTACTACATGCCGCCCGGCGGAACCTTTACCGGCGCGATGAGCGCAGCGGAGATCGAGCGCTACATCGCAGAACACGCCGAGGATTTGGGCTGATGGCGGTAGAGGTCAGGCGGCTTCAGCGCAGCAACAGCATTTTCCGCGTCTTTAGTTGGTCGCCGACTTGCAGGCGATACAGGAATACGCCGCTAGCCAACTCGGCCCCATCCTCGCCCCGTCCATCCCACAACACTTGGTGATACCCTGCGGCCCGGGTTCCGCGTACTAAGGTGGCCACCTTCTGACCAGAGATCGTGTACACGGTCAAGTCCACCATCTCTCCGTAGGGCAGATCAAATGCAATGGCCGTACCGCTGTTGAAGGGATTGGGGTAGTTTTGGTCTAGGGCGAATACCCTCGGCAACTCAGCGGCGGAATTCTCCATCAGCGCGGCGGACCGGCGAGCTGCACCTTGAGCCGGCGAGTTGAAATACGCTTCGGCCAGCGCAAAGGCGTCCTCACCAATGCGGGTGCCGATTAGGCGGGCGGGGATGTCGTCCACGGGGGGATGGATACCACCCCACAGGCGCGATAGGCTGCTCTGGTCTGAGGCGTCGCGGTAGGTAGCCCATTGCAGCACCACATCGACGCTAGGGCCCTCCTCAAAAACGAGAAAGCGATTGCGCTCGATGCGAAATTCGCCCAAGCCTCCAGGGAAAAACGGATCGCCGGTAAGCAGGGTCAGAATTTCGGCAGCGGCACTTGAGAAGGTCGAGTGACCCGAGACGTAGCCGGCAAAGGCCGGGGTGACAAAATTGGACCGTTGGTACGGCCACCAGTTCTCGGCCAAAATCCAGCCGACGCCCGCTATGTCGGTGGCCGGATCGGCAATGTAGCTCGGCCCGCGCCAAGACTTCAGCTTGATTTTGCCGATGTATTCGCCACTCTCACCAGCGAGGGGATCTCCGGCTTGAACCAACTCGATATGGCCGTCGATGAGCGGTAAGCCGAGGGGGTCATAATGCGGCAGATCGGGATCGCTGCTCTGGCCACGGCCTGCCAGCCAGCGAATCGCCGAAATGGGACGAACGTAGTCGTACCAGCACTTGATGCTCCAAGCGGTCACGGCCGCGTCGTGCATGGCACCCCCCATAGCAAGGTAGGCTTTGACATCCCATTCGAGGTCGTCGAGGATTGGCCCCTCGCCTTTGAAGCGCTTTTCAAAGAGCGGATGGTCGCTGACGTAGTTGAGGATGGAAAACCAATGACCTGGCGGCGTCTCGGTCTCTGGGCCATCAGCCCAGAATTCGGCCAGCACTCGGGCGTAATCGGCGCGCGGCACCCACTGTTGTTCATAAGGCTGGCCAGTGTGGGGATTGAGCAGGTGGCCCTCGCTGGCGTCGCCGCCTTCGAGCATGTTGTAGAATGCTTGGTACTCGGCTAACGTCTGAGGCAATTCGGGCGCGTTGCCGATGGCACCGGGCGAAATATCCCAGAGGACGCCATCGCCCGGATCGAGATGGGACGCCCAGAGCGCGACGAGGACAAAGCCCCATTGATATTCTTCAGACGCCATTCTCAATCCAGTGGGATCGCGGTGGTCGCGGAGGCCGTTGAACGCTCTGAACAAGTCGGCCAAGTTGGAGAATTGTGGATCTTGTTGTATATGGGGCGGCGGTCCCGGATCGTGATACACCGGCATGTCGTTGCCGTCCCGTCGGTACATCGTTAGGTCCTCTTCGCTGAGGGCAAAGGGAGTCACGAAACCCCAGTCGGCGGTGAGAAACGATTTGTAGGTGTCAAGATAGAGGGGCTGCCAGAAATTGGGGTCAAAAAGACCGTTGGGGCCTGGCAGGGCAGGGTTCAGAGACGAATTGAAAGGCTCGTAGAAACGGTTGCTGTACGCGAGCTGCTCGTTGGAACCGTCCTGCAAGCCGAATTGAATCAGATTTTGGGCAATGTAGTTGCCCAAGGCCGCGGGGTTGCCATCGGCGTAGTCCGTGGAGGTAAAGGCCGGATCGTAGCCCAAGTCTGCCATGAGTACGTCAATGGGGCTGAATATCGCCATCGAACCCGGAGAATTGGCAAAGCGGTGCTTGATGAGGTGGTAGGCCGCATAGCTCATAGCTTGGCGGCGAGCCTCTTCTACGTCATCGGGACGAGGCACCCCGGCAAAGGGAACGGTAAAGCCGCTTACAGTTTGGCCCAGCAGATAGGTCTGCTCGGGGCCGTCGCCGTACACTGCCCAAGCATCGTATAGGGCTATGCTAGTGTGAAAGAGGTTGCGGGCTTGGATCGTGGGATCGGCGTAATCATGGCCAATCGTCTCCAACAGGGCCTCATTCCACTGGCGTGCTACGGAGTGCTGGGCGAGCGTTGGAGTGGAAGATAATGCGAGGGTGGTGAAAAGCGCGCAGACAAGAAATTTTCTACTCCGCATGATGAAGGTAATGCCTCCTCTGTGTGATGGGTGAATCGGCCCCCTAAAAAGTGGGGGCCGGGCCATATCCACCTCACGCAGAGTATGCGGGGCATTTCCTGCCTATTCGCCAAGCGAAGGGGAGCGACCCCTCCACTAAGTACTCTGGCTATTGTATTCAGCAAGTGACCCGACATGCGGCTCCCTGCATAATTACACAGAGTATGCGGAGCATTTCCTGCCTATTGCCCAGTGAAGAGAAGCAACCACTCCACTAAGCATTCCGACTATATTATACAACAAGGCATCCAACATGTGGATTCCTCGCGCAGAATATCAGAGCATTCCGCTTAATGCTCAGCAAAGGGGAGCGACCCCTCCACTAAGCATTCTGAACTATGTACAACAAGGGAACCTACATGCGGGTTCCCTGCGCAAGGTGGATAAGAATAAAGATATGTAAGCTTTTACAGAAAGTAAACTATCCAACGGCGGCGCTCGGGGCACCGCCAAATCTCGGGATGCACCATCTGCAGAACGGGAAGACGCCGAGAAATTTACAGTTCAATGGGGATTGCTTTAATTTGCTCGCACAACGGATTGGGGGGAAACCGCGATGAAACTAACGACCGAACAGATCGCAGAATTCAACACCCGCGGCGTCATCATCGCCCGCGAGGCGCTTACCCATGACGACTTGCAGCCAGTCATCGACGAGCTGTCAGCGTGGATCGACGCCCGCGCACAGACGCTGCACGACGAGGGCAAAATAGCAGACCTGCACGAGGACGCCCCGTTTGCCACGCGCTACGGCTTGCTGTTCAAACAGTGCCCTGAGATCGGGCACGGCATGGACATCATGCACTATCGGGGGCGGGCGATGTTCGTATTCCTCCGCAACGAAAATCTGCTCGACCTGCTCGAATCGCTGCTAGGTCCCGAACTGATCTGCAACCCCATCCAACATTTGCGAGCCAAACCGCCACAAGCGTACGAAAACCGCGAAGGCCCTTCTTTCCACAACGCGCCCTGGCACCAAGACGCCGGCGTGATGATGCCGGAAGCCGAAGGCTCTGACGTCGTCACCTGCTGGCTGCCTTTGGCCGAGGCCACGGTAGAGACCGGCTGCATGGAGGTCTTGCCCGGCCTCGTCGAAACCGGCTATCTCCGGCATTTGGCAGCCGGCGGCACCACCATCGCCCCCGAGGCCATGCCCCACATTGAACCCTTCCCCTTGGAATGCAAGCGCGGCGACGTGGTGCTAATGAGCCGCTTTACGCCCCATCGCTCCACCCCCAATTACTCCGACCAATGCCGCTGGTCGCTGGACCTGCGCTACCAGCCCACCGGCCACCACACCGGCCGCACCGGCCACCCCGACTTCGTCGCGCGCTCCCGCCGCGACCCGTCCAGCGAGCTGACCAACTACGAGGAATGGTGCCGCTTGTGGATCGACGCCTTTGAGAATCCCCGTGGCGTTGTCGCGCACCGCGGAGAATAGGTTCCCCCTGCACCTCAAACCACCCCACACGAGCTTGACCAAGCAGGCGGTTTGCATTAACTCACTCTAGGCTGCCAACGCGAACCGAAAGACAGGTGCAAAGTGGACCTAGACAAACTGCTGAGCGACGTGGATCTAGACGAAATGCTGCGCCTCTACGACGAGGCGGCTGAGGAGCTGATGCAAGTCGCCATCAGCGACGGCCACTTTACCGACCGCGATCCAAGCGAAATCATCTGGCCGGTGGGCAGCGACCTCGACGCGCTCACGCGCCGCGCCGAGTTGATCGGCACCATTCACGAGGGCATCCCCCCGCTCCGCGACAAGCGCCTGCGAGAGGCTTATGACCACTACGAGCGCGTCGGCCCGGCGTACCACCAAGCCAACCGCCTCTACCTAGCAACGCGCCAGCTCTTCGTCGAACG
>JAJDYK010000066.1 GCA_022825185.1 Candidatus Latescibacterota bacterium
AGCGGGAGTGGGAATTTACTGCTGAATCCCACTACCAGCAGGCCTTCTACGCTGGCAACATCCCCGGTTTTGAGCAAGGCGTCGATTTGGAAGTAATCGAGGACGACAACAGCGCGGCCTTCCAAAAGCGGCACGAGGCTCTGTTGGCGCAAGGGCGCTAGTCCCGCTGCCGAGCGATGGCCTCGTAATCCGTCAGCGCGTAGCCGATGCCCACGTAGTCGAGCAGGTTGAGCAGCGCCCGCAGCGCGACCCCAAACCCATCGACGCCGCTGAAACCGCCGAACTGTCCGCCGCCCTTTAGGTGCGGCTCTAGGTCGAGGAACACGCCGGGGACTCCCTGCTGCTTCAACTCGCGTTCTAGGGCTGGGATGCGGGTGCGGAAGTCGCGCAGTATGGCCTCGTGCGCAGAGTCGCCACGGTCGGCGGGCACGAAGTTTTTGAGCCGCTCCTCATCTACAACGCCCTCCCATTGGAGAGCCGGGTCGATCTTGTAGTCCTTGATGTGCATCCAGCCAATCCCCTCGCGCATCGCGTGATACTCGGCTAGGGTTTCGACCGGGGTGAAGTTTTGGCTCGACAGATTGCCGCCGTCGAAAATCAGGCACAAGTTGGGATGGTCCACCATTTCATAGAGCTTTTGCAGGAGTTGCCCGTTCTGGCCGACGAGATTGGCTTCGACCTCCAGGCCGAAAATGGTCCCGCCCCGGCTGCAAACCTCGGCGATTTGCGCCAGCCGCTCGGCCGTCGGCTCCACGTAGTTCGCTGGCTCTTCGCCTTGGGGATGGTAAAACGAGAACCCGCGAATCAGCCGCGTCTCAAACTCGCCGGCCAGATCCACGGCCCGCTGCACGTCCTGTTGCAAGTATTGGTCGAATGGGATGTAGGTATTGGAAGAGCCGTCTTCCACATCGAGCAGCTTGACCTTGCCAATCGGCGAGCCGATCGAGGCCACGGCAATCCCAAATTCGCCGTGCAATTGGCGCAGCCGCGCGATCTCGGGCGGCGTTAGCTGCATCACATTTTTGACGCCCTGCCCGACATCGACAAAGCGCAAGCTGTAGTGCGACATGCCCAGCGTCGCGAGCATGGCTAGCTGGGCTTCGGCCTTTTTGTCCTCCGGTCCCTCGTCGGCAAAGCCGCTGATGATCACCTTGGGTGTTTCGCGCATGAGATTCTCCTGGAAATTCTCCTAAGTATAGAGCTTGTGCAGACCTTGACAAAATTCACCTTCACTGCTGTCTTAGGGCTTTTCGCAACCCAACCCTATAGAAGAAACTAAGGATGAAACCGCTATATCGCCTCCATATCATTCCGTCCCTGCCCGAGCAACTGACGCCGCTGTGGGAGCTGGGGCACAACCTCTGGTGGAGTTGGAGCAAGGAAACCATCCGCACCCTCTACCAGATCGACCCGGAAACGTGGGTCGAGAGCCAGCGCGATCCTCTGCGCTTTTGGACCCTCCTGCAGCCAGACCAGCTCGACGCCCTAATCGCCGACGAGCAACTGCGGGGCCGCATCGAGCGCGTCGTCGAGCAATTCGAGGGCTATTTGTCCCAGCCGACGTGGTTTGGCCAGACGCACGGCGAGAGTCAAATGCAGGTTGCGTACTTCTCGGCGGAATTCGGCCTGACTGAGAGTCTGCGCATCTATTCCGGGGGCTTGGGCGTGCTCGCTGGCGACCACCTCAAGGCCGCTAGCGATCTAGGCATTCCCCTCGTCGGGGTCGGCTTGCTCTACCGCGAAGGCTATTTCCGCCAAGCCCTCAACGCCGATGGCTGGCAGATAGAGCGCAACCCAGAGAACGACTTCTATCAGATGCCCGTGCAGCCGGTCCACGGCGGCGACGGAGGGCACCTGACCATTGAGGTGCCCTTTGCCCACGGCTCGGTGCAGGCGCGGATCTGGCAGGTGGAGGTGGGCCGGGTGCGGCTCTATTTGCTCGATACCAATCTCGACGAAAACGCCCCAGCGGACCGCGATATTACCGCTCGTCTCTACAGCGGCGACGCAGCCATGCGCATTCGGCAGGAGATTCTCCTCGGCATCGGCGGCTTGCGCGCCCTGCAGGCCGTGGGCGTTGAACCCACTGTCTGTCACATGAACGAGGGGCACTCGGCCTTTTTGGCCCTAGAGCGGATTCGGCGGTTAATGACCGAGCAGGGCTATTCGTTTGCCACGGCCCGCGAGGCCAGCATCGTCGGCAATGTGTTCACCACGCACACGCCGGTCGCCGCGGGCAACGACTGGTTTCCCGCGCACTTGGTCGAGGCGCACTTGGGCTATTTTCGCGAGTGGCTCGGCCTGTCGCACGAGGAATTTATTGGCCTAGGCCGGGTCGATCCCCGCGATTCCCACGCCGACTTCTGCATGACGGTCTTGGCGCTGAGACTCTCGGGCCGAGCCAATGGCGTCAGTCGCCTGCACGGCGCAGTCAGTCGCCGCATGTGGCAGGGGCTGTGGCCCGACTTTGCAGAGCGCGAAATCCCCATCGCTCACGTCACCAACGGCGTCCATCTCCACACGTGGGTTTCGCTGGAAATGGCCGAGCTGTTCGACCGCTATCTCGGCGACACTTGGCGGTTGGTATCGGCTGACGAGCGGGACTGGGACCCGGTCTATCAGATCCCCAACCGGGAGTTGTGGGACACGCACCAGCAGCGGCGCAAGCGGCTGATTGACGTCGCCTGCCATCACCTGCGCCAGCAGATGCGGAGCCAGGGTGCGTCGAAGGCCAAAATTGAACAGACCTTAGCGCGGCTCGACCCCGAGGTGCTGACTATTGGCTTTGCCCGCCGCTTTGCCACTTACAAGCGCGGCAACCTGATTTTCCGCCATATCGAGCGGCTCAAGGCCCTGTTCTCCGACGCGGAGCGGCCCGTGCAGATTCTCTTCGCTGGCAAGGCCCATCCCCACGACGACGCGGGCAAGGAGTTGATCCGCCAAATCGTCCACCTCGCGCGGCAAGCGCCCTTTAATGGCCGGATTTTCTTTTTGCAGGACTACGACATGAACCTCGCCCGCTACTTGGTGCAAGGGTGCGATGTCTGGCTCAACAATCCTCGCCGCCCTTTGGAGGCTTCGGGCACGTCGGGTATGAAAGCTGCGGTCAATGGCGTGCTCAACGTCAGCGTATGCGATGGCTGGTGGGACGAAGCCTGCGACGACCACGCTGGTTGGACCATTGGCCGCGGCGAGGATTACGACGACGAGCGGTACCAAGACGAGGTCGAGTCCAACTCGCTCTACGATCTGCTAGAGACCGAGGTGATCCCGCTGTTCTACCAGCGCGATGCGGACGGATTGCCCGGCGGTTGGATCGCCCGCATGAAGGAGACCATTGCCCAGCTTGTGCCGCAGTACAACACGCACCGCATGGTGCGCGAGTACGTCGAGCGGTTCTACTTGCCCGGGCAAGCTCGCTTTGCGGAATTGGCGGACGATCGCGAGCGAGTTCAGCGGCTGACGCATTGGAAGTCGCACGTGCGCTCCAAGTGGTCGCAGGTGCAGATCGGCGCGGTGGACGCTGAATTTCCTCGGTTGCTCAAGGTGGGGATGAAGGTGCCGTTGCGCGCCGCAGTGGCCTTGGGCGAGCTAACGCCAGAGGATGTTCGCGTCGAGATTTACGCCGGTCGTCTCAATGCCCAGCGCGAATTTGCGCAGACTGAGGTGTATCCGCTGGAATTGGATGGGCACAACGGCGATGGCACCTACCATTTCGTCGGCACCTTTACGTGCGCGGCGGCTGGTTCGCACGGCTACACCCTGCGCGTGGTGCCTTCGCATCCCGACTTGCAAAATCCGTTGGAAATGGGGTTGGTGCATTGGGCGAAGGGGTAAGGGGCGCGCCGATCAAACAGAAACGCTTGGCCTTGCAAGACGAATCGCCACCGACCTTCTTCGTCTATGCGACGATCTTGGAAGTTAGTGTTTTGCGGACTGTGTTGCGCACACTGGCAGACGAATACCGACGGAGGACCCAACCATGACCAAGGCTGGAGAGGAACTTATCAAGGCCGCAACGGAGGCTCTGGAAATCACGCACGGTCAAGCAGACCCAGAAAGCTACCGCGTCCACCTCCCCGACGAGATCAACGCCCGCTTGATCCGCTCGCAACTGAACATGACTCAGGGCGTATTTGCCCAGACTTTTGGCATCGACATCCGCACTCTTCAGGACTGGGAACAAGGCCGGCGGATTCCGAGTGGTCCGGCGCAAGCACTTTTGAAAATCATCTACCGGGAGCCAGAGGCTGCTAAGAGGGCGGTAGTGAGGTAGTGGTGTACTGTTTACCCGGCCAATCCCACTTTCCGCTTGGCCGCCCACACGGTGTTGTAGAGCAATAGCGCGATCGTCATCGGCCCGACTCCGTTGGGCACGGGCGTGATTGCGCGAGCCTTTGGGCGCACCTGTTTGTAGTCCACGTCGCCGACGAGTCGCCAGCCGCGCTCGCGCGAGGGGTCGTCAATTTGGTTGGTGCCCACGTCGATTACCACAGCGCCTTCTTTGACCATATCCGCCGTGATGCCACGGGGAAATCCAGCCGCCACCACTAGGATGTCCGCTTGGCGCGTAAAGTGCCCGAGGTCGCGGGTACCGGTGTGGCACAGAGTTACCGTGGCATTGGCACCGGCTGCCTTGTGCCCCAGCAAGATGGCTACAGGCCGTCCCACGAGCGCGCTGCGGCCGACTACGACCACGTGCTGGCCTTCTACCTCGATCCCGCTGCGACTGAGAATCTGCAAGACCCCATGCGGCGTACAGGGCCAGAAGCACTCCTCCTGCCGCACGAGGCGGCCCAAATTGACCGGGTGCAAGCCATCGACATCCTTGTTTGGGTCAATGGCGTTGAGGACTTGCTGCTCGTCTTGGCCCGGCAGCGGTAGCTGTACCAAGATGCCGTGGATTGCGTCGTCGGCGTTGAGCCGCTCGACAGTGGCTAGCATGTCCTCGGTGGTGGCGCTGGCCGGTAGATCTATTTGCTCGGAGTGAATGCCGAGGGCTTCGCAGGCGCGGCCCTTGGCGCGCACGTAGGACTGCGAGGCTGGGTCGTCTCCCACCAGCACGACTGCTAGGCCCGGCACCAGACCGTGCTCCTGCTTCAAGCGCGCGATGTCCACCAGCAGTTCTTCTTGCACTTGGGCCGCAATCGCCCGGCCATCGAGTCGCTCGCCCATCACGCGCCTTTCGGTTGCAGGACGCTCTTCTGCACGACCCGTTGCAGGGCTGCGGGGACCTGTACTGCGCCGTCGGGTTGCTGATAGTTGTCCAAAATGGCGATCAGCAGTCGGCCCATCGCACAGCCCGTGTCGTTGACGAGGTGGCAAAACCCCCGCCCGCTCGCGCCCTTGTAGCGGATGTTCAAGCGCCGGGCCTGATAGTCCGTGGCATTGGTGTCGGTCATTACCTCCATGAACTCGCCCGTCCCGGACATCCACACTTCCATGTCCCGCTGCCGATGGCTGGCCAGATAACCGGCGTCGCCGTGGCACTTATCGACGACCCGGTAGGGCAAGGCCAGCTTTTGCAGGAGCCATTCGTTGATTTGGCCGAATTCTTCGTACAGGGCTTCAGATTGATCGGGCAGGCACACGGCGTTCATTTCGATTTTGTCGAATTGGTGCATGCGCTTGATGCCCTTGACGTCTTGGCCCCAAGACCCGGCTTCCGAGCGAAAGCAGGCCGTATAGGCGAAGAGCTTGACGGGCAGTTCGGCCGAGTCCAAGGTTTGATCCATGAAGTAGCTGAAATTGGCTGGCTCGGAGGAGCCGACGAGGAAAAGCTCGGCTCCTTCTTCTACGTTATCGGTCTTGATGGCATAGACTTGGTCGCGCCCTTCGGGAAAGTGCGAAGTGCCGTACAGGGAGCGCTCCCGCACGAGGAGCGGCGGCACGAACATCTCGTACCCGCGCGCTAAAAGCTCGTCGATGAGCAGTTGGCTGAGGGCGTATTGCATTCGCGCGACATCGCCGCGCAAATAGGCAAAGCGCGAGCCGGAAACTTGGCCGCCTTGTAGGGTGTTGATGCCGCCTAATTTGACGCCGAGGTCTGAGTGGTGCAGCGGTTCAAAGGCGTCGTTTTGGGCGTGGAGGGGCCGCGTGGGCATGTATTGGGCACTGGTGTTCCCACGGCCTAGCTTGTCGGCGGCTAGGTAGCCCTGCCCCGGAATCCAAGCATTCTCCTCGACGTTGTCTTCTTCGCCAGCACCGGCGGGCATGTCGGGATGCGGCCAGTTGGGGAACCAATCCATGATTCCCTTCCAATTTTTGACGACGTCTCTCAAGTCGAGCTCTAGCCTTCGCCCTTCCTCGCGTAACTTCCGCCCCTTTTCTCGCGCTGCATCCGGGTCGGTGCGGCCGAGCTGCGCTAGTTGCTTTTTCTCGCTATTGAGCTTGTCGATGTCCCGTTGCAGCTTTTGCCGCTTTGCGTCGAGGTCCAACCAGCGATCTACATTGGCTTTGGCCGGGTCCACCTTGCGCACCCGTATTGCCTCGCGCATGGCGTCGGGATCGGTGCGCACGGCCTTTGGGTCGATCATAATGCTCGCTCTCAGTTTTGGGTCAAAAATGGATTAAAAATAAGAACGCCGCTGGCGCGAATCGTGGCAATATCGCGGGGGCCTTAGCTTTTTGGGGCGATCTTTTGCAGCCACTCGTCTCGCCCGCCGTAGGCGGCAAATACGGCTTCGAGCAAGAGCCGCACGGCTTGGCCAAAGTAGCGGCCCCGTCGCCAAGCCACGCCGATTTCGCGCTCAAAAGCCACGCCGCGCACTTCTACTGTTTTGAGCGCGCCGCTGGCCAGCGAATCGCGGATGGTCAGGCGCGGCAAAAACGAGATGCCCACCCCGGCCTCCACTAACTTGCGCATGGCCTCTGGGCTGCGCAGTTCCATCACCGCGCCCGGAGATAAGCCAGCTTCGGCGAGCTTCTCGTCAATCACCTTGCGCGAAATCGAGTCGGCGTGAAAGAGGATCAGCGGCTCTTCCACCACTTCGGCGAGGGCGACAGACTCGCATTGGGCGAAGCGATGCGCTGGCCCGACGACCAAGGGCATGTCGTCGCGGTAAATCGGCACGGCGTCGATTTTGGGATGGGTATAGGGCAGGTGGACCAGCGCGAATTCAGAGCGCTGCATCAGTAGGTCGTCGATGAGGTAACGTGAGGGCGCGACTTGGGTCTTGAGCGCGACGCCTGGATAGCGGCGCATGTACTCTTTGAGAATTTCCGGCAGGAGATAGATGACGGCCGCATCTACCGCTCCGAACTGAAAGCCTCCTCCCGGTTCTAGGTCGCTTCGCTGAAGCCGCTCGCTGGCCTCCTCTAGCAAGTCCTCGACTTGGACGGCATAGCTCAGCAGCAGGCGGCCTTCGGTAGTAAGGGCCACGTGCCGATTGTCGCGGTTGAAGAGCTGGACTCCCATGCTCTTTTCCAGTTCCGAAACCGCGCTGGAAACCGTCGGCTGGGTTACGTTCATCTGGCGCGCCGCTTGGGTAAAGCCGCCCGTGCGCGCCACGGCGAGGAAGTAGCGCAGGTGTTGCAGGTTCATGGGCGCAGCGCTAGGTGGGCTGCGCGGCTTTTACCGATCCAAAGGTCGAGTGGCGCAATACGGTCTGGGTAGCGTAGATGGAGCCGCCGACTTTGGCTCCGGGCATCGGCATGCTCACGGGCACGTCGGCGACGCGGATGTGGCGGCTCGGCTCGCCGCGCACGAAGGTCCGGCAGTAGCCCTCCCAATCGGGCGCTGGCACCAAGGGCCAGGAGTCGCCAGCGCAATACTGCAAGAGTAGGAGCCGACGCGGATAGGGCGAGGTGTTGGGCAGAGAGCCGTGCAGGGCGCGGACGTGGTGGATGGAGATGCCGCCGGCGGCTAGCTCGATCTTTTCGGCGGCAGAGTCGTCGAAATCCGCTATGGTCACGGCACCGGCGAAATGGCCGTCGAGGTGGTGGTTGTAGATCGGTCCCTTGTGCGACCCGGGGATGACCAGCAAGCAGCCGTTGGTCTCGTTCATGTCGTCGATGCACACGCCCACGGCGAGCAGGTCGTCGTTAGTGTGGGGGTAAAAAGCCCAGTCTTGATGCCACTCCACGGGGCTGCCAAACTCGCCGGATTTCATGTTGAGCTTGTCGCCGTTGGTGCGGATGCGCGGGCCGATTAACTCGGCGACGATGTCCAGAATCCGCTCGTGGTGCAGGGTGCTGCGGTAAATCTCGTGCTGGGCGACCGGGCTTTTGAGCCGCCGCAGCTTGGGGTTGTCGGGCGCGTGTCCCGGCTCCAAGTCGAATACGGTGTCGCTTTCGGTCGCAGTGCGCGACTGCTCGACGAATTCGTCGGTGGTCTGCCGCAGTGCCGCTACTTCTCCGGGGGACAATACGCCCTCGACGCCGAGGTAGCCTTTTTCGTGGTAGCTGGCGATTTGTTCTTGAGTCAGCATGGACATTTCTCCGTTATTTTAGCCTGAGTATTTCGCGCTGTTGCTCGGGTAATGCCTCGTAGATTTCGTTGCTGAAGCGCAGGTGCTGTCCGCCCCAGTCGGGCATATATCCTGTGCTGTTGCAATAATATAGGGTCCGGCGAGGGCGACCGGAAGTATTGACTAGCCCTACAAGTCGAAGAGGTACTGTTGTTGGGCGTCCATGATGTGTTTCCCTTTGCTGGTGTTGCTGTTTATCATCTCTTTATTTGAATGTGCGCCGACGGTTGGTACGCAAGGCAAGAAATTGTCCTGGGGCAAGCAGACGACCGTGCCCGAATGGAGAGCCTGCACTTGTGACTGATCCAAATTACGACAATTCTTGGTGGCCGCTGATATACGACCAGTGGAACGAGCTAGGCGACAGGCAGCAGACGCACGAGCGCGAGTTCCAATTCTACAGCATGCAGCTCGCCGGAGAGGCGGGTCCAGTCCTCGAAGCAGCTTGCGGCACGGGTTCGATTCTGCTCCGCCTTTTGCGCCAGGGCGTTGACATCAAAGGTTTCGATTGCGCCGCAGGGATGCTGGCCGTTTTGCGGCGCAAGGCAGCGGCCTTGGGGCTGGACGATATCGACTGCCGCGTCTGCTGTCAGGACATGGTTGACTTCTGCTACGACCAGTCCTTTACGGCCATCCTAATTCCGGCCAGTTCGTTCATGCTCTTGCCCACACAGGCGGCCCAAATCGCCTGCCTCGAACGCATCCGCGCCCATCTGGCACCTAGTGGGCGGTTGCTGATGAACTTCTACATTCCGTCGCTTGCCGACGATCTGCTTGCCCACATCGATCCGTCCCCATCGCTGGAGACATTCGGCGAATTCCCCCACCCCCAAACAGGCCGCCGAATCAGCGTCCGGTTCAAAAAGATCGTCGATCTGGGCGAGCAGACTGAGCACTACCAGTGGTTTTTTACTTACGACGGAGAAACAGCGGTAGAGTCCATGACGGCGCGGTGGATCTACAAAGAAGAATTTCAGCTATTGCTGCGCCTAGCAGGATTTAGCCGCTGGCAGCTTTTTGGCACCCATGACGGCCAGCCATACGCAGGTGCAAAAGATATTGGGACGACGTACTGGGTCGTCGATCGCTGAGTGGATCGAGGCGATGAACGCCTCTGAAATCGGCTGCTGCCCGCTCGTTGCTGGTCGCCGAGGCACGCCGCCAAGCCCCGGCCATGTTCTTGCATCCGAACCTGCAAATGCAGAAATTATGTCCGCTCATTGCAAGGAGAATCGAGGCTTACTTTGCCAAACGCACCACGCAGAACGCTTAGTCTTTTCTTTCTACTGTTTTTGATCTGGCTACTTTTGTCAGGCATTTACACGGGTCTGCTCTTGGGCTTAGGCGTGCTCTCTTGTCTCGTGGTCGTCGCCGTCTGTCGCCGCATGAAGATCGTCGATCCCGAAGGGCATCCCATCCACCTGATCCCCGGCCTGCTGCGCTATATGCCCTGGTTCCTCTGGGAGGTAACCAAAGCCAATATCGATGTTGCGCGGCGGATCTTGCACCCTCGGTTGCCGATAGCACCCCGCGTAATCCGAGCCGAGGCAAGCCAAAAGACCCACTTGGGGCAAGTCATTTACGCCAACTCCATCACTCTGACGCCAGGCACGGTCTCCGTTGAGACAGACGAGGGCACCATCGATGTACACGCCTTGACCCGCGAAACCGCCGAGGACGTGCGCTCTGGGGTCATGGATCGCCGCGTAACCGACATAGAGGGGGAGCGCTAGTGTTCGCCGCTGCGATGGTCGGGGTATTAGCTACTATGCTGCTGGCCTTAGTACGCGCGCTGAAAGGCCCCACTGTGTACGATCGCGTGCTCGCCGTCAATATGTTCGGGACCAAGACCGTGTTGCTGCTATCGGTCATCGGCTTTTTGGCCGGCCGGCCCGACTTTCTCGATTTGGGGCTGGTCTATGCGCTAATCAATTTCATCGGCACCATCGCCATCCTCAAATACGTCTCGACCGTTGGCGAGGAGGAGGCCCAAGCCTGATGGAAACTCTGCTCTACTTCGCTAGCTGGGTCTGTCTGCTGTTGGGAGCTGGCTTTTGCTTCGTCGGCGGCGTGGGCCTCCTGCGTTTGCCCGACTTCTACAGCCGCATACACGGCGGCGGCGTTACCGATACGTTGGGTGCTGGTTTGGTCCTCTTGGGGCTTATGTTCCAGAGCGGTCTGTCGCTGGCGACTGTCAAGCTGGTAATGATCGGACTGTTCTTGCTGCTGGCTAGTTCGGTCGCCAGCCACGCCATTGCCCGTGCGGCGCGGCACAGTGGGCTTGCGCCCCAAGGCGCTGGGGAGGAACAGTGACTGTCGCGCTAGTTGACATCGCGCTGATGACGTTCCTCGCCGTTATCGCCGTGGCCATTATCCAGGTGCGGGACCTTTTTGCTGCGGTGGTGCTCACCGGCATCTTTAGTCTGCTCTCGGCCTGTATCTTTACCTCGCTCGACGCGGTTGATGTGGCTTTCACCGAAGCGGCGGTGGGTGCTGGCTTGGCGACGGTCCTCTTCTTGGCCGCGCTCTCCTCGACCGGGCCGAGGGAAAAGACCCGACACCACCACTCTTGGCGTGGCCTCTGCGTCTGCCTCCTAACTGGCGGTGCGCTCATCTATGGCACGCTGGATATGCCGCACTTGGGCGATCCCAACGCTCCGGTCCACCAGCACGTGGCCCCGCGCTATATCGCCGAGTCTCCCGAGGAAATTGGCATTCCCAACATGGTCACCTCTGTGCTAGCCAGCTACCGAGGCTACGATACCTTGGGCGAGGTGACGGTGATCTTCACCGCTGGGTTGGCCGTGTTGTTGCTGTTGCGCGGCAGCGGCACTAGACTGGATGCAGCCGCCGACCAAGCAATGCGACACGCGATGATCCTCCGCGTCGTCTCCAAGCTCTTCATCCCGCTGATTCTGCTCTTTGCGCTCTACGTGCAGTTCCACGGCGACTTCGGTCCCGGTGGCGGGTTCCAGGCGGGTGTGATCTTTGCCGCGGCCTTTGTTCTGTACGCCCTGATCTACGGAGTTGAGGAGGCGCGCCGGGTGGCTCCTGCGGGCCGCGTCCAAGTCTTTTTTGCCTTGGGGCTCCTGCTCTACATCGGCACGGGCGTGGCCTGCCTGTTGGCCGGGGGCAATTTTCTCGAATACAAGGTGCTGGCCAGCGATCCCACCCATGGCGAGCACTATGGCATTTTGCTGATTGAGCTAGGGGTTGGCATTACCGTGGCCGCGGTCGTAATCAGCATCTTCTGCCACTTTGCCAGCCGGGGGCGACCATGAGTTCGTTCCTCGGTCTGTACAACTACTGGATCGTCATTTTCCTGATGATGGCCGGCTTCTACAACGTCATTGCCCGCGGCAATCTGATCCGAAAGCTGGTCGGCCTCAATATCTTCCAGACCTCGGTTTTTTTGCTCTACATTAGCATGGGCAAAGTCGAGGGGGGGACTGCGCCAATCCTCGCCGAAGGCGTGACGGCGTACTCCAATCCACTGCCCCACGTCCTCATCCTCACCGCCATTGTAGTAGGCATCGCTACTACTGCGGTGGGATTGGCGCTGGTGGTGCGCATCCGCGCGGCCTACGGGACCATTGAAGAAGACGAGATCCAACGCCGGGAAGAGGGGTCGTGAGCGCCGCCCATCTACCCGCCCTGCAGATCGTCTTGCCGCTGGTCGCTGCGCCGCTCTGCCTATTGCTGCGCCCGCGGCACTTGCTATGGCCGTTTGTCGTGGCCGTCGGTTGGGGTACGCTGGCGCTGGCCGCGCTGCTGTTGCAGCAAGTCCTGTCCTACGGTCCCATCTCCTATGCCTTGGGCGGCTGGAGCGCACCTTGGGGCATTGAGTTCCGGGTAGATGTCCTCAATGCGTATTTGATTCTACTGGTGGCGCTAATCGGTGCCGTGGTCTTGACCTACGCCCCGGCGAGTGCGGCGCGCGAAGTCGAGGCAGAGCGCCGCCCGTATTTCTGCGCGATCTTTCTGCTTTGTCTCACTGGCTTGCTGGGCATTGCCATTACTGGCGACGCTTTTAACGTCTTCGTGTTTATGGAGATCTCGTCGCTTTCGGCGTATGGGCTGATTAGTCTTGGCCGGGATCGCCGCGCCCTTATGGCGACGTATAACTACCTGATCTTAGGCACGATTGGCGCGACCTTTATTCTGATCGGCATCGGCCTGATGTACGCGATGACCGGCACGCTCAACATGGCCGATCTCGCCGTGCGTATCAAAGCTGTCGCCGACACCCGCACCATCCACGTGGCCTTTGCCTTTATCAGCGTCGGCTTCACACTCAAGATGGCGCTTTTTCCGCTGCATATCTGGTTGCCCAATGCGTACACGTACGCGCCTTCGGCCGTTACTGCCTTTATCGCGGCGACTGCGACTAAGGTCGCAGTGTACGCCTTTCTGCGCTTTGTCTTTACGATTTTTGGCGCGGACTTTGCCTTTGGGACCATGCACCTCGATGTCCTGTTCTTGCCACTGGTGCTCTTGGGCATTTTCATCGCCTCAGCCGTGGCTATCTACCAGACCGATCTCAAGCGGCTTTTGGCCTATTCGAGCGTGGCGCAGATCGGCTATGTGATGCTCGGCGTTAGCTTGGGATCGGCCACTGGGCTGACGGCCGGGATCGTCCACCTGTTCAATCACGCGCTGATGAAGGCGGCGCTCTTTCTGGTCGCTGGCTGTATCTTCCTCCGCATTAATTCCCTGCAATTGGCCGACCTTAGCGGGTTGGGCAAGCGCCTGCCGCTGACTTCGTGCGCCTTTGTCCTCGCCGGCTTGGGGCTAGTTGGCGTGCCGTTTACCGTGGGCTTTATCAGCAAGTGGTACTTGATTTTGGGCGCGCTGGAGCGCGGTTGGTGGCCAGTGGCCGCACTGGTAGTGATCAGTTCGCTGCTGGCGCTGGTCTATATCTGGCGCTTTGTCGAAATCGCCTATTTCCGCCCGGTGCCCGAAGATGCTGAGCACGTCGCCGAAGCTCCCCTCTCGATGCAGATTCCCGTGTGGCTACTCATCGCGCTTACCATTGGTTTTGGGGTACAGACCTCGCTGACGGCTGGGGTCGCCCGCAAGGCGGCGCATTGGCTCTTGGGAGTTGCTCCATGAGTGCTTCGACTGCTATTGTCGTGGCTGTGCTCCTGCCTTTGGGGGTCGCGCCATTGATCGCCCTTTTGGGCCGCCGTCCCAACTTGCGCGAGACGGCGACCTTGCTCGCTGGGCTAGGCACTTTTGCCTCGGTTTGCACCTTGGTGCCAAAAGTCGCCGCAGGTGCCCGGCCGTCGGTACATCTGGTGGAGGTCTTTCCGGGTCTGTCCCTAGCCTTTGAAGTCGAACCGCTCGGCGCGCTCTTTGCGCTGATCGCCGCTGGGTTGTGGATGGCGACCTCGGTGTACTCCATCGGCTACATGCGGGGACATCACGAGGAAAACCAGACCCGCTTCTTCGCCTTCTTCGCCTTGGCGATCGCCGGTGCCTTGGGCGCGGCATTTGCCGGCAACATGCTGACGCTGTTTTTCTGCTATGAGGCGCTGACGCTTTCGACCTATCCGCTGGTTACGCACCACCGTAGCGCGGAAGCTAAAGCGGGGGGCCGCGTCTATATGGGGGTGCTGCTTGCGACCTCGATCGGCTTCCTGCTCACAGGCTTGGTCGCTACCTACTACGTCGCTGGGACTCTTGACTTCGTTTCCGGTGGGATTCTCGCTGGCAAGGCTTCGACATGGACCATCGGCGTCCTGCTCTTTCTCTATGCCTTCGGCACCGGCAAGGCCGCGCTCATGCCCTTTCACCGCTGGCTCCCTGCCGCTATGGTAGCTCCGGCTCCAGTCAGCGCACTCCTACACGCAGTCGCCGTGGTCAAGGCGGGCGTCTTCACCATCCTCAAGGTGGTCGTCTATATCTTCGGCATTGACCTGCTCGCCGACACGGGCTTGGGCACTTACTTGGCCTACGCGGCCTGCGCCACGATTCTCATTGGCTCGCTGGTGGCTATGACCAAGGACAACCTCAAGGCCCGCTTGGCGTATTCCACGGTCAGCCAGCTTTCCTACATCGTGCTTGGCGCGGCTCTAGCCAATAGTTGGGGCGTCCTCGGCGGCAGCCTGCACATTGTCATGCACGCCTTCGGCAAGATCACCCTCTTCTTCTGCGCCGGAGCCATCGCGGTTGCCCTGCACAAGACCGAGATCAGCGAGATGAAAGGAATTGGTCGGCAAATGCCGTGGACGATGGGGGCCTTTCTCGTCGGCTCGCTGAGCATCATTGGCTTGCCGCCGCTGGGGGGGGCCTGGAGCAAGTGGTATCTCATTCTCGCCGGGTTGGACGCCGAGCAGTACGTGGCCATT
>JAJDYK010000167.1 GCA_022825185.1 Candidatus Latescibacterota bacterium
CCCCCGGCGCACGTGGCGGCGCAAGCCCGTCTCCAACCCGAGGACGCGCTCAGGGCCTAGATCCGGGTTGAAGCCGCCCTCGCCGCTGGGCCGATTGCCCAACTCAGAGGTGGTAGGCGTCTGGAAGGCCGTGGCAACATGGGCGTACCAGCGCGAGAAGGGATCGAAGCGGTACACCACGCCGACCATCGGACTGAACTGATCCATATCGCGCGACTGGTCGTCCACGGCAAATCGGTAGCGGTCGTAGCGGCCCCCTACGGTCGCAGTCAGCGCATCACCCAAGTCCTGTTCCAAAGAGACAAACGGCCCGAAGCTCTGCACTTGTTCCTCTTGATCCACCTGCTCCGCGCCGTATTGCACGAGTTCAAATACGCGCTCGTCTTCTACGCGCACACCCTCGGGCAAGCCCTCATTGGCAAACTCGCGGCGGTCGTCGCGCTGGAAGTCCAAGTCGAGGCCAGTCACGAGGCGCGTACCAGCCCAGGCAAATTGGTGCTCAGTGCGCAGGCCACCAGCGCGGCGGTCTAGCTCGACAATGCGGCCCGGAATGGGGTTTTTGAGCGCGCGGCCAACACCGTATAGCACGAGGCTCGATGCGCGGTGGTGCGGCGCGTGCGGCGGACGATATTCAAGGCGGATGCCGCCTTGGCCTTGGCGCACCTGCTTAGATGCCCCCTGCCCTACCACAAACCCACGCGCACTACGTGGAGCATCTCGGGCAACTTCCGCGTCGAGCGAACTCGGATTGAACAAGTACGGAGCATCGTACAAATGCAGCAGGAGCGTCAACTCAGTATTAGGGGTGAGGGCGTGGCCGACGAGTGCGTTGAGTCCACGAGCGCGGGCATCGGCGTGGTCGCGATAGCCCTCGCTGCGCAGCTCGTACAAGCTAGCGAACGCATGAGTATTATCAGTTCGCCCCGCAAGACTCGTCTGTGCGCGGAACAGGCCGTTGCTACCAGCGATCAAGCTCGGCTCTACGCGCCAAGCCGCCTCTGCCGGAGCTTGGGTGTGGGCTGCGAGCACGCCACCGCCCGCATTGCCGTATAGCGACGAGCTCGGCCCGCGTAAAATCTCAATGCGGCCCGTTGACCCCAAGTCGAGGTTGTTGAGCTGGCTCTGGCCGTCGGGCATGGTCAGGGGGATGCCGTCGAGCAAGACCTTGATCCCGCGAACGCCAAAGGCCGCGCGCGCACCCAAGCCGCGTACGCTGAGTCGATCGCCTTGGGAGAGGTTGTGGCGGTTGGCGATAAACAGCCCAGGCACCGGACGCAGCGACTCGGCCAGCGAGAGTCCGGGGCGCGCGCGCCCGACCTCCGCGATCACGGTCGTAGCCAGCGGCAGGTCAAATCCCTCGCGGGGCGCGCGCGTCGCCGTGACTTCGATGGGGGGCATTTGATAGCGGGGTTCAGGATCGTCGGCGCGAGCGGCTGCGGCGATCAGGATTAGCGCTAGGCACTGGATTAACTGATTTTTTTTCATAGCATTATTATGACGTTACGCATTTTCCTTGTCATGTTGAGCGGAGCGCAGCGGAGTCGAAGCATCTCGTTCCCAAGAAGTCCAAGCATACATCAGTTTTTAAAGAACAACACGAAGAAATACAGACGCAAACCGGGAGTTAGGACCAAGCCATGAGCATCGGGATCGCCCTAGTGCTGTTGCTAGGCGGATGCTTTGCCGCAGAGGACGGACCAAGCGGCGCAGTAGAAGCCCTCCGCAGCGAGGTCGAGTTCGTCGAGGACGCGGGATTAGAGGGCAGCGTGTCGATCGACAGCTTGACTTGGTTGCCGTTTTTTCCACAGCCGGGATTCGGGACAATAGCGGAATTCGAGGGGGCCTTTGTGGCCGTGTTTAGCAATGTCGGCGAAGCAACCGTGTGGGTGCGCTACGACTTGCGGTTTTTCGACCAGGAGGAATTCCTAATCGACGCGTTTATACCCATTGGGCAGCCGGTCGTCCTCAACGCCGGGGAAACGCGCCGCGTAGAGGGAAATTTTCTAATCCGCACCGACGACCCACGCGATTTTGAACGACTCGCCCTAATGAGGCTCGTAGCCCGCATCAGGCACCCCGAATAGGGGCGGTTGCCCTTTTCCACCAATCCTAATTCAAAACGCCACAAAGCCCCCGCACACGGGAATGCACTGCCCAGTAACGTAATCCGACAGATCGGACGCCAAAAACTCCACCACCTTAGCGCAGTCCTCGGGCGTGCCCAAGCGGCGCAGGGGAATCTGCGGCTCTAGGTGCCGACGCGATTCCTCGCTGTTGCGGCCCTGGGCCACGGCGCGAGACGACAAAATTAGGCCCGGAGCAATGCAGTTGACGTGGATGCCATAAGGGCCTAGCTCGGCGGCGAGCACCCGCGTGTAGTGGACGATGCCGGCCTTGGCGACCTTGTAGGGCATCCCGCCGCCATCGCGCCCGCTCCACAAGCCCGCTTGTGAGGCCACGTTGATGATTTTGCCGGATTGGGCTTCCTTCATCGCCGCGCTGACCGCTTGACAGCAGTGGATGGTGGCGGTGAGGTTGATGTCCATGATGTAGCGGTAGTGGTCTTCTCCAGCCAAGGAGGCGGCTTGCTCCTCGTGCGAGCGCAAGTTCCCGCCGGCGTTGTTGACCAGTATGTCGATGCGGCCAAAAGTATCGAGTCCCTCGGCGACCAAGGCATCTACGGCTTGGCGGTCGGTGACATCTAGGGCAACACCCAAGCCGCGGCGACCGAGCTTTACTACTTCGGCTTCCACGGTCTCGGCCGTGAGTTCTTCGCCGTATTCGCGCGCGGCCTGTAGGTCTATGTCAGCGATGATAACGTCCGCGCCCAAGCGGGCCAGATGGAGGACGTAAGCGCGACCCAAGCCGCGTGCGCCACCCGTGATGAGAGCTACCTTGCCTTCAAGCGACATCAAAAATCTCCTTTTTCAATAATTAGGACACGACATCAATCGTCGGCAACCAACGAGAAGCCAAGCGAATTGGAGAAAACTTGCATGACAAGAGGAGCGTTTGGCAAATTAGGTGCTGACGAATGCGCGTTACTTAACGGAAAGAGGTCGAATGGCAGAGCAAATCGGTGCAATTATTGAACAGGGGCCAGAGGACTGGCAGATTGTACAGCAGGACGAACGTGGGGAAGGAAGGATTGAGCTAGAGGGTCGATGGAAGTTTGAAACCCCCGGACAAGTGGAAGTGCGCTTGGTGTGGGAGGATACGGGGGTGGCCGTTGCGGCCAGTTTGGACTGGCAGGCGGTACCGACAGCGGAGGATGGTACTTGGAAGGGTGCTTTGGAACACATACCCGCAGGAGGGCTTTACCGGCTGGAGACGCGGTTGCGGACGGCGGACAACCCGGCTGGGGAATGGTCGCCACGCGGGGATATGCGGCACTTTTTGGGGGTAGGCGATTTGTGGGTGATTGCCGGGCAAAGCAATTCGGCCGGATACGGGCGCGGGCCTTACGAAGATCCAGTGGAACTGGGAGTACACCTATTTAGGAACAGCGAGCACTGGGCACTGGCGACGCATCCGATGAACGAATCGACCGCTACCCAACACGCAGTGAACCGCGAGGCCGCCAACCCAGGACATTCGCCCTACCTGCAATTTGGCCGCACGCTCAAAAGAGTGCTCGCGCACCCGGTGGGTTTGGTGCAGACGGCGTTGGGAGGCTCTCCGCTCACTCGCTGGAATCCCGGCGAGCCAGGCGCGGCGGACTTGTTCGACAATATGGTGCAGTGCGTGGACAAGATAGGTGGAAAGGTGCGGGGGATTGTGTGGTACCAAGGGGAAAGCGATACAGGAACCGACGCGGACGCGACCAGTTACGCGCAGCGTTTCCAGCAAGCAGTCGCCGCCTGGCGGGAGGCCCTCGCCGACACGGAGTTGCCGGTGCTCACCGTGCAGCTAAACCGCGTGTACCAACCCGCCGACCCGGATGTCGATCGGCGCTGGAGCCAAGTGCGCGAGGCCCAGCGGCAGGTGACGCGGCAAGTGCCGGGCATAGGCGTGGTGCCCGCGCTCGACTTGCCGCTTGCAGATCTGATCCACACCAGTCCCGCCGGCAATATGCTCTTGGGCGAGCGGTTGGCGCAGGCGGCTTTGGGGCTGGTCTATGGTCAGGCGGTAGCTTGGCAAGCACCGGATTTAGCGGCGGCCCGGCGGCGGGGAGACCGCGTCGAATTGGAGTTTACTGCCGTCGAGAGCCGCATGGACAGCATCGACCTAGAGGCCAATAGCTTCCGGGTCGAAGATGAAGCCGGCGAGGTGCCAATCGCAGCAGTGGTCTATCCCCAAGACCACCGCGTCGAACTGGTCTTGGAGCGGCCCTTGCAAGGGTCGGCTAAAGTCCACGGCGGCTACGGCAAGGATCCAGCGACCGTGCCAGCGGATATGGAGCGATTCTTGCCCATGTTGGGCTTTTGGGGCGTGGAGATTGTCTGATGATTAGGATACGCGCAAGCATCTTATCGGCTGCCCTGCTGCTGGCAAACGACAGTGCTGGGGCGCAGGCGAATCTAGTAGGTTCCTGGGAGAGCTGCCAGAGCGAGTTTGGCTCCTTTGTAGAGCACTTCTATATCGAGTTCAATAGCAATGGGCGCTTCCGCCGCGTGGCATTTAGGGACGATTCCGAGCGGCCGGTGACGGAAAATCAAGGCCAGTACGAAGCTGCTGACGGCGTTGTCACCCTGCGCTATACCGCCAACGTCAGCGGGGTGCTGGCCGAACAAAGCGAGACGGTGCCCTTCCAGCTAGAGGATGACACCCTGTATTGGGGAGCCGAACCCGCAATCGCCTTGGCGCGAGCAGAGGAACTAGGCGACGAACTATTGGGTCGGTGGGGTATCGTCAATTTTGCCGATGGGACGCTGGCCGGACACGTGGTCTTCCGGGCCGATGGGACCTACGAGCTAGAATTGGGTGGCGTCGGGCACAGCGGGGTGTGGTCGCGAGCGGGGTCGGGCGTAGTCCACTGGCCGACCGAGGCCGATGAAGCCGGGGTCGTTGGGTTGCCAGCGGTGTGGACCAATGTGCGCGTCGCGGGCGACCAGCTCTTCTACGACATCGCCTGTAGTTTCACCGTTGAGGCCGTGCGGTTGGCTACAGCCGTAGCGGAGGTGTCTTGGGGGGCGATTAAGCACGGTCTCGCAGGCCCGCCAAAATAGCCGTCGCAAGCTCCATCGTCGCGATGGCCTCGTCCAAGTCCGCAGCCGGTGGGTCGATGGGACGACCAGCCTTGATGCAGTCGAAAAAGTGGGTGGCTTGTGCCAGGGTGCTGTCCACACCCTCCTTTTGCAAGTGCTTGCGCTCTCCGTCGCAGACCAACTCGCAGGTGGAAATCCCCTCTATATAGGCCGAGATGTCGCGGCCGTGGATTTCGTAGCGCTCTAGGCGGGCGTCGGTGGTGTAGTTGGCGCAGATCTGGGCGACGCAGTCGTTTTCAAAGACGACCAACGCGGCGTGGACGTCCTTGTAGGCGGATGCGCGCCGGACAAAGCTGTGAACTTCGGCGACCGGCGCTCCACCCAAGTGGCGCACCAGATCAATCGCGTGGATCGGGCTTTCGAGCAGCATGTTGTCCATGACGATTTCGGGAAAGCGGCCACCGGCGATAAAACCGCTCATGCTCTTGTGGAACTCGCCGACTAGCTGGTAGATCGGGCCGCGAGACTCGATCTCCTCGCGCACCTGCAAAACCAGCGGATCAAAGCGGCGATTCCAGCCGACCATGCCACGGGCACCGCTGGCCTCAGCGGTCTCTTTAAGGGCACGGGTCTGGTCTAAACTCATCCCCGGCGGCTTCTCCAGCAAAGTATCGATTCCTCGCTCCAAACACGGCAGGGCCGCCTCAGCGTTGAGATGAGCCGGGGTCGCGACGATCGCCGCAGCCAATTCCTCGGCGTCGAGCATAGCCTCGACATCCGCGTAACGGCGCTCAATCCCCCACTCATCCCCCACCTGTTCGCGGCTTGCCGCAACCGGATCGCAGACGGCGATCAACTCGACGTCCTCCAACTCATGCAGGGCGCGCACGTGGCCGCGACCGCGACCGCCGCAGCCGATTAGTCCAACAGGTATATTCGCCATAGATAGCTCCTTTTATGTGGATCCTGAGCGCCGAGTAACGCGGTCCAGCCCACTAGTTGAACCAGTAAGGAATAGAGCCGCGCCTTTTCGAGCAAGATGCGCAGTTTGATCGCCTTGCCCGCCAGATGGCTCAGATTCGCGCTCCCGTTCCATGTCGCAGTGTGGATTTTTAGAGAACATCTCGTTGGTACGCAAAAGGGCCGGCTTCTCCGCGGAAGCCAGCCCTTTTGCTGTCTAGCACCGACAGCACAGGCACGCGCGGATCGAACGTTCTTTAGTTTCCCTCTCCAGATAGCTCAAGTGCGTACTGTTTAATTTCAATAGATATCCACATACCGGCGTCAATGAGTTGCTCGAGCAAGGGGGCGATCTTTGGAATTAGGTTCTGTTCTTTGGCACGCATCAAGATGCCAATGGTACCTATGACGTGTAACCCTAGTGTTTCAGCGACATAGCGTGCATCCAGATCATCTAGGATAATTTGGTCAGCCGATGTTTCTCTTGCCAATAGAATTGATGCACACTCACCATCGCCCAAGGATTTTAATTCGATTGGAATGGAATGGCTATCAGGTTTTGCAGGGGTGATCCAAGAATAGTCCGTTATGTTCGGCACCAAATACCCTGTTGATTTCCCCTGATTTAATTCTTGTTCAACAGCATCAGCAACTAGAACTTCATCAAAGAGTATCTGGAGAATATCCAATTGGCCGATGCGAAAAAGATACTGTAGTGCAGATGTATCAACCACGCATCTTTCTGGCACTCTCGAAGTCCTTTTTCAACTCTTCGCGGGTCAAATTCGCAACAGGGACCTTATACGACTTCAAAATATCGAAAAAAGCTACTCTGCCCAGGCCGGCGAGCTCTGCGGCTCGCCCTGAGGATAAGCGACCAATTTCATAAAGCTTTGCTGCCAAAAGTATTCGTGCTTCCTGTGCAAATTCATCAGGGGTTTCTTTTAGCGCATTCAGGATGTTGGCAGGGCATTCAATCTTTATATCTACAGACGACATCTTGGGCCTCCGACGGGCGGCGAGGGCGGTTATGCCTTAGCTTACATCAGAAAACATACGGGGGAGATAAAGGCGTTGTCAACGGAGCATTTAGTGCAGCAGTAAGCCTGTCGTTGGTCGGGACGCGATCTTGAAAACTATCGACAGAAAGGCATGGGCGTTCACCAGCACGGGAACGGCAGCAACCACCAAGCACTTTGCCAAGATCGCCGCTTAGCTTCTCAAAAAGGAGAGTCGTCGTGAAACACCTAACAGCAGTACTCATTATAACATTAGCCATCCTCTTACCCGCCGCGCATCCCGCTAGCGCTCAAGACTCGGAGGTAACAGCCGGCGATGTGGTGGATCGGGAAACCCTGAAAGCCTTTGTGCATGCGGCGAAGGCGTACTTGGATAACGCCACAAGCCTTTCCGAGTATCTGGCTACCTTGCAGGAATTCAGAACCGAAGGGGTTTGGAAGCAGGGATCTATCTACCTCTTTGCTGGGACGACCGATGGGGTCCTAATCCTTAACGGAGCCGATCCAGACCTTGAAGGCCAAAACATCTACGACCTTGAAGACGCCAACGGCGTCAAATTGACCCAAGAACTCATCGCGGCGGCGGCTCAAGGCGGCGGTTTTGTCGAGTACCTTTGGCCCAATCCAGAGATAGAAGGGGACACCGGCTCGCCTAAAGTGAGCTACGCTATTCCCTATTCTGCGCTCGGCCAAGATTTTGTCTTAGGTTCTGGCTTTTATCCGGCAACCGCTTCTACGTCGGTCGAAGATCGGTCTTGGGGACGGCTCAAAAGCCGCCAGTAAGAGGCTACCACGGTCACTCCGCCCCCTCTCCGGATTTCTGTCCTTTCGGCATCCGGTAGCCGACGCGAATCTCGGTAAAGATATAGGTGGGGTTGTCTGCGTCGTCATTTAGCTTGCGGCGGAGCTGCCTGACGGGGGTGCGGATCACCCGCACGTCGTCAGAGTCGGTCGAGCCCCATACTCTTCGCAACAACTGGTTGTAGGTCACCACCCGTCCGGCATTGACCGATAGCTCAAAGAGCAGTTCGTATTCGGTGGCGGATAGCTCCACTGGCCGGTTGGCAACCGTCACGCGGCGTTCGGCGTAGTCAATAGTCAGGTCGCCCAGCACGTAGGGTTCCAACGACTCGACCCGATAAGGATCGGCCTTTCTGCGCAGGGCCGCCCTAACCCTTGCTATCAACTCCGTCGGCGAGAAGGGTTTGACGAGGTAGTCGGCAGCGCCCTGCTCGAAGGCCTGGGCGATGACCTGATCCTTGCCGTACCCAGAGACAAAGATGACTGGCACATCGGCCAGGCGTAAGAGGTCCTTCATCAGGTCGATGCCGTCGGTGTCGGGCAGCACCATGTCGAGCAAGACCAAGTGGGGCTTTTGCTCCTTCGTGAGGAGGAGAGCCTCTTTGGGATCAGCGGTCACTATCGGTGTGAAGTCCACCTTCGAGAGGGCGTCCCGAATGTACCGCAGTGCCTGCGGATCGTCGTCCACCACCAGAATGCGGACTTCCTCGCTCGCCTCCTGCTGTGAGCGGGTAGCGCGCCGAGGGGGCTGGGTTGTTGCGCCGCTCTCGGCTTCTTCGACTACCGGTATGGTGAAGGTGAACCGCGCACCTTGGCCCAGCCCGTCGCTTTCAGCCCAGATGCGACCACCGTGCGCCTCCACGATGCCCTTGCAGATGGCAAGGCCAAGACCCGCACCGCCGAGGACGGGGAATTCGGAACCGTCCTCGGCGGTGCGGGAAAACTTCTTGAACAGGTGCGGCAACTGCTCGGCGGAGATCCCGGTGCCCTCGTCGGTGACGGTGACCGCTACGTGGAAATCCTCCCGCACGGCGCTCACCCGAATGACGGACGACTCCAACGAGTGTCGTGCCGCATTGGACAGGAGGTTGCCCAAGACCTGGACGATGCGCTGCCTGTCCGCCATAACCAAGGGCAGGTCTAGCACAAGGTCGAAGTCGAGGTCGTGCCTTCCACCGCTGCTCAGGAAGGTGTTCCTAGCCCGGTCCACCAAGCTGGAGATCTCCATTGGTTCGGGACTGACCGGCAGCGTGCCCGTCGCGATATGCGCCACGTCGAGCAGGTCGCCGATCAGCTCGCGCATGTGTTCGACCTGATCGACGATAATCTGGTGGAACTGGCGCAGCTCGGCGGGGTCTAGGTCGGATGAGTCGTCCAGTAGGGTGATTGCGGAGCCTTTAATAGAAGTCAGCGGAACGCGTAGCTCGTGGCTTACCATCCCCAGGAACTCGGCCCGCAGTCTCCCCAACTCCTCCAGCGATGTCATGTCCTGTAGCGTGACGACGAACGACTCGAGCTCGCCATCCTGCGCACGGATGGGCGTGGCGTTGACCAGCGTGGTCACCGACCGGCTGTCGGGGGCCTGCATGACGATCTCCTCAGCGCGGACGGTCTCGCCAGTGCTCAACGCCTGCGCAAGGGGAAACTCATCCAGAGCTATCTCGCGCCCATCCGCACGCCGCAAGGTGATCACGTCAAGGAGTTGCTCCACGGAGTATCCCGGCGTCTGTAGCCCCCCTATAATCCTTCTGGCCTCCCGGTTGAAGGACACCAGCCTGCCGGTTTGGGCGTCGAAGACCACCACGCCCACCGGCGAGGTGTCGATCAGCGTTTCTAGGTTGGCTTTGGCTCGCCGCTCGTCGCGGTACTTGCGAACGTTGCCGATGACCAAGGCCGCCTGGGACGCGAACATGACCAAGGTCTCCTCGTCTTCGCGAGTGAACTCCTGTCCGGGTTCGCTCTTTGCCAGATAAATATGGCCCACATTCTCGCCCCGATGGCGAATCGGAGCCCCCAAGTAGGCGCATGCGCTTACCTCAATGGGCGGGCAGAACTCGGAAAGGCCCTGCGATCTCAGGTAGCTGGCAAAGTCCGGAACTCTCAGCGGTCTTGGAATGGCGGTTAGGTATTCGAAGGTCTTCAGCCCTTCGGGCATCGCAAATAACTGTTGGATCTCATCGTCCGTCAGGCCAGAGGCCAGCAAGTCCTCCACCTGCCCTTTGTCGTCTAGGCTAACGATCACGCCGCACCGAGCGTCGGTCAGCGATCGGGCACTATCCAAAATCTCCTGCAACACCGTGTCGAGGTCGAGGCTTTCGTTGATGCGAAGGCTGGCCTCGCTCAGCCTAGAGAGGCGATTGCGCGATGCCTCTTTCTGTTGGTCACGCTCGTCGGTGTTTTTCAACTCATAACCTCCATCAGGATTGCGGGATACCCGTGGTTGTCGTCGGGCGGCGACTAACAATACAACGGGATTTGAGGTGAGGTAGGCCCTAGCGGAGCCAATCATAACTGTATCGAGCAAAAATCACAATAAAATCACAGAAAACAGACTGTCAAATCACACGTAAATCACGCCTGATCCTTATTATAGATAAACAAAGCATAATGTCTGGGTAAGTTAGCTGCTAATCCTTAAACGGGCGGGCTGATGGCGCAAGGTGGATCTGGCTATACCTAAGAGATAGTCGGTCTATTCGTCAGCCCGCCCAACAAAGACGACCAACTGATGAATCCCACGCTCCCAGCAAGCCCTAGCGAGCACTGGAAGTCGAGGCCTTGTTGGAGTTCGATGATGAGGTATAGTCGCTCCCATAGGTTTATTCACGCCGCCGGATTGGCTTGCGCGCTGGTGGTCGCAGGTTGCGGCCCACGGATCGCGTTTGTCGCCACACACGAGCAGTCTTATGACTCAGGGGACGGAACGGTCCGTATCCTAGACGAAATGCCGTCCGATGAAGCCTATATCGAGTTGGGCGTCCTCGTCGGACATGGACGGGGCTGGCACGACTGGGGCGAGATACTACGAGCATTGCAGAAAGAAGGGCAAAAGAAAGGAGCCAATGCCCTTGTGCTGATCTGTAAAAAAATAAGCAATCCCGCTGTCGGCGACGGCAGTGAGATTGTCGGTTTCTATGGCAGCACGTACGAAGACAAGACCATGATGGTCTTCGCCCTTCGGATCTTATACTGACGGGTCGAGTAGCAAATAGGGTTTAGTCCGCTGCTTATCGCTGTTAAATCCTTGAGGAAGATTTTTTAACGAGAACTGTTTTAAAGAAAACCCCCCGTGCCGATAGATTTGGCACGGGGGGTTTTTCGGTTCTCTCAGATTTCAAAGTAACCCACGACCGGATAGCGATAACAGCTTGAACAGCATCCATATCATTGGGCTCTTTCCCTTGCTGCTGACATAGTGCTGACACGGCTTTTTCGCTGCTATCGTATGTTTGCCGTAAGTCCTTGTTTTTTATGGCGCACCCACAGGGACTCGAACCCCGAACCTTCTGATCCGTAGTCAGGTGCTCTATCCAATTGAGCTATGGGTGCAAAGCAGTGTAATAAAATAGACGCCGCCCCCACACTCGTCAAGACACGAGCCCCTCGGACAGAGCCTCCAAGTACTTGTAACCCGACCCCGTATTGAACAGCACCACGCGCTCGTCCGGAGCCACTAGCCCCTGCTCCTTGAGCTTGATTAGGGCCGCTAGTGTCGCCCCGCCTTCGGGCGCGGGGAAAATGCCCGCGTGCGCCGCCATACTGTGCGAATGCGCGATCAATTCCTCGTCGCTGACGGCAATGGCCATGCCGCCGCTTTCCCGCAACACCTGCAACATCAGAAAGTCGCCGACCGCACTGGGAACGCGCAGGCCCGAAGCTACAGTGTGCGCGTCTTCCCACGCCTCGGCGGCTTCATCGCCGTGCGCAAAGGCCCGGACAATCGGCGCACAGCCCTCGGCCTGCACCGAGATCATCCGCGGCCGGTGCTCGCCAATCCAGCCGAGTTGCTCCAGTTCGGCAAATGCCTTCCACATCCCGATCAGCCCCGTGCCCCCGCCGGTGGGATAAATCACCACGTCGGGCAGCGACCAATCCATCTGCTCGGCCAGCTCGTAGCCCAAGGTCTTCTTGCCCTCAATGCGGTACGGCTCCTTGAGCGTCGATACCTCAAACCACCCCTCGGCTTCCTTGCGCTCGCCGACGATGCGGCCGCAATCGCTGATTAGCCCGTCAACCAACTCGACCTCGGCACCACAGGACCGGCACTCAGCGACAAAAGCCGGCGGCGTATCGCGGGGCATAAAGACAATCGCCGGCAGACCACAGGCGGCTGCGTAGGCTGCCATCGCGCCACCGGCATTGCCCGCGGTGGGGATGGCCAGCTTTTTCGCACCGCGCGCACGGGCGCAGGTGACGGCAGCCGAGAGGCCGCGCGCCTTGAAGGAGCCGGTGGGATTGGGCGATTCGTCCTTGATGTAGAGTTGAGAAAATCCCGCCCAGCGACCCAAGCGCTCCGGACGCAGCAACGGAGTAAAGCCTTCGCCGAGAGAGACGATTTCCTCGGGCGTGCGGATGGGCATGACTTCCCGATAGCGCCACATCGTCGGCGGGCGGCTGCTGAGCGCAGCGCGGTCCAACGCGTGACCAGCCCGGTCGAGATCGTAGCGAGCGAGGAGGGGCGCACCGACCTCCGACAGGTTCTGCAACACGTCGGCGTCGTAGCGCGCGCCCGTACGAGAGCACTCTAAATGCGTCATGAACACGGGGCGGCGTACAATCCTTTCGCAAGTATGTGGGCCTCGACCGCTTCGGGCACCATGTAGCGGATGGGCAGGCCAGCGGCCCGGCGCGTCCTAATCTCGGTCGAGGATAGCTCGATGAGCGGAGTATCTATGAAATGCAGGCGCGCCGACAGTTTCAGATCGTCGCCGGCCCTTTCCCCCGGACGCGCCCCTACTACCACCGTACACTGGGCCAAAATGCCTTCGAGATCGTGCCACTCGTCTAGCTGGCCGATGTTGTCTTCACCGATAATGAAAAATAGCTCAGCACGAGGATGAAGCTGGTGCAACAGGCGCAAGGTTTCGACGGTATAGGACTTGCCCGGGCGATCTAGCTCCAAGCGCGAGGCTGCAAAATCAGCGCAGTCAGCCACGGCTAGTTCAACCATGGTCCAGCGCTCCTCAGCCGGCGCGTACGCGCCCTGCTTGAGCGGCTGATCGGCTGCGGGGATGAAAAGCACTTCGTCGAGGGGGATTTGCTCTAAGGCGAAGCGAGCCAAGAGCAGGTGGCCGTGGTGGATGGGGTCAAAACTGCCGCCGATGACGCCGATGCGCCGCATCTTCAGCCCGGCGATTGGCTCAGCCCGGACAGGTGCTTTTGCACGCCCTCCACCAGTTCCGGATCGCCGCTGTCTTGCAGTACTTCCTTCCAATAGCGCACCGCTAGATCCACATCGCCTTGCTCGCGGGCGATTTCGCCCATGCGGAAAAGCGTGGTGTAATACCACTCGCCGACATCCGGGTACTCGCGCAAAACTTCCTCGTAGGTCATTTTGGCTGCGTCGAGATGGCCCTGCTTGTGGTACAGGCGGCCACTTAGGTACTGCTTTTGCGCTAGGCGGCTCCGGCACTCGGCGATGCGCTCGCGCGCCTGTTCCGCCAAGGGCGCGTCGGGATTGTCCTCGATAAAGTTGCGGAAAGCCGTCAGGGCCTCAAAGGTCTCCTTCTGGTCCAGCTCTGGGCGACGCAATTGCTTGAAGTACGACTCGCCTACCTTGAACTGCGCCTCAACCGCCCACTCGCTAGACGGGTAAATATCGACGATGCGCTGATACTCAAAGGCGGCGTTGACCCAATCGCGATTGCAAAAGTGCGCTTCGGCGAGGAGAAACTGCGCCTCGGCCACCCGGCGCGAGCCGGGAAAGTTGCTGACTAGGCGTTTGAAGTGCTCGGAGGCCTCTAGGCAGCGGTTTTTTTCCATGGCCTTTTGGCCTTCTTCAAAGTAGTAATCCGCGCCTTGGAGTTTCTCCGGCGGCGTGCTGGCGCAGGCGGCGACGCACAGGGCGAGCGGGAAAGCGAGGTATTTCATGGCTAGCGATTAGAAAAGAACAAATAGATAAGCCCACCGAGCACGGTGGAGACGATCACAGGTTCGACGAACTTGCTCCACGTTTGTTCCTCTAACTCGGTCTTGGCGAATTTGAACTGGTCGTGCTGGAGTATGTCTAGCTGCTTTTTGGGGATCTGATCGCGCTGCGTGCGAGTGATCTCGTCCTGCCAGTGGACCACATCGTCGCGCTCGTCGCTCAGGCGCAGGGCGAGCGTTACTCGGCCCTGGCGGCTGACCTCGCTGCCGCGCAGTCCCGAGTACGCGGAGACTCCCAAGTCGAGCACTCGGTAGGACAGGCGCATACTCGCCGGTTGGGTCGCAGTCGAATCCAAGGTCACGCTAAAGCCGCGCGTCAGCAGCCGATCGGCCAGTAGGTGTTCGACCATCCAATTGGCGTCGTGCTTGCTCTGCGCCACGATCAACAAGGGAGCCGACGCGGCATCCGCCGGCATTTCAATGCGCCCCAAACTCTCATCGACCGCACTCGCCACCGTCTCGACCAACAAGTCCATATTGGTGGGAAAAGGAACGGCAACCGACGCGGTGGCACAGATCATCAGCGCGGCCAAAAGGCGATAACAAATTCGCAGCAAGATAGTTCTCATCAACCGCCGAGGTGTTTTATCTGTTCGCGGGCTGTGGGCACATATTCGCTGTCTGGATACTCATCGACCAGCTTGCGCAAGGCCGCAAGCGCCCGGTCGCGCTTGTCCAAAGCGAGGTGACAGCGGGCAATTTTTAGCTGGGAGTCGTCGGCTTTATCCGTGTTGCTGAAGGCAAACACCTTGGTGAATTCGATCAGCGCCTGCTGGTATTGGCGCAGCCCGTAATAGCACTCGCCTTTCCAATACTGGGCGTTATCGGACCATTCACTC
>JAJDYK010000110.1 GCA_022825185.1 Candidatus Latescibacterota bacterium
CGCAGACGACGAATACTAAGATGAGACAGCCGATTATTGTTTTCATAATTGTTGGAATTACCCCGTTTTGGTGGACAGGTTTGGACTTGAGATTTCTGGACGTCTACAGTTGAATGAACTCCTTTGCAGCAAGGGATAAAATACCTACCAAACCGGGTCAACCTCACTCTTATGTATTCGTTTACATACTATACAACATAGCGGACTATTAGGTCAAGTTTTTTGTCTTAGATTCTTTCGGCCCTTGTCCAACGCGGTTCGCTGGGGATTTGCAAGCAGTTTCTTAGAGCCGTTTGCCACTCGTCGGATCGAATAGCAACACCCGAGCAAAGTCCAAGCCCAAAGACGCTCCCACGGCCTCCCGCTCCCGATCAGCCACCCGCATGACCAGCCGACCACACTCGGCCTGCAAGTGGATGTAGCGGCACGCACCTTGGTATTCGTCGCGCACCACCTCAGCCCGCAGCCGACCTTTCGCGTCCGGTCGCACGAACTCCGGCCGTACCCCCAGCGTCGCTGGCCCCAGCCGCACTGGCTCGGTCAGCGGCCAGACCAACCCAGGCGCAACAAAGCAGTCCTCGCGGATTTCCCCAGTGATGAAATTCATACTAGGGCTGCCGATAAAATGCGCCACAAATAGATCGGTCGGCTGGTCGTACACCAAGGCCGCAGCCCCACTCTGGCGGATCCGCCCCGCGTCCATGACCACCACTTGATCGGCCAAGCTCATGGCCTCCTCTTGATCGTGAGTCACATACAAAGTGGCGATCCCCGCGTCGAGCTGCTGGGCGCGAATCATCTCCCGCATCTCCAGCCGCAAACCCGCATCGAGCGTGCCCAACGGCTCGTCCATCAGGTAAATCTGCGGCCGCCGCACCATGGCTCGCGCCAAGGCCACCCGCTGCTGATCGCCGCCCGATAGCTGCCGAGGATAGCGCCCGACCAACGCGCTCAGCCCCAACCGCTCGACAATGTCGGCCACCCGCTGCCGTCGCTCCCGCCGATTCAACCCCATACTCTCCAGCGGAAAGCCGATGTTGTCCTCGACCTTCAGGTGTGGATAGAGCGCGTAAAACTGAAACGCGAACCCCACGTCCCGCTCGGCAGGCGAGCGGTCGGTGATGTCCGCGCCGGCCAACACGATCTGCCCAGCCGTCGGCTTTTCGAGGCCCGCGACCATCCGCAGCGTCGTAGTCTTGCCGCACCCAGAAGGCCCCAACAGCACGGCGAACTCGCCCTCGCCGCAGCGCAAATCAATGCCCCGGACGGCACGCGTGCCGTCGGCAAAAGTCTTGACCAGATTCCGGCACTCGAGAAAGCTCATGGCTCTTCCATCTGCTGCCGCGACGTCACAACGTGTAACAGCGTGCCGACGATCGCGACAAAAAACCCATATTTCAGCCCCGTTCCCCAGAACGGTTGCAACATCAACCCCACTCCGGCCACCATGCCCACGCGTGCGCAGCGATCCAACCAGCGAATCATTTTTTTGCCTCTTGGCCAACCAGTCTTTGTAGAAATGCTTGGTGGATACCGCACCTCGATCCCCGCCAAGGGTAAAAAGGCTAACGGGCTAACGAATCCTCACAAGACGCACGCCACCGCTGTCGTTGCGGTGGTTGGGCGATTCGCCGTTGCGATACGCCGAACGCACGCCTCGGGCGAGATTGTCGAAGTCGCCGCCCCGGGCAACGCGAAGCGAGCCGGACGAAGGCCCCTGGGGGTCAACACGAGGCGAGTTCTTATAATAGCTACCACTATACCAATCCTGAACCCACTCCCAAACATTCCCGTGCATATCATACAAACCCCAACTATTCGGACGCCTCAAACCCACCGCTTTCGTACTATGAGGACTGTTATTACCATCATACCAAGCATAACGTACCAACTGACCCAAATCGTCCCCAAACGCCCACCGCGTCTGCGTACCCGCCCGACAAGCATATTCCCACTCCGCCTCCGAAGGCAAACGATACAACGAATCACCCGCCGACTCGTTCAAACGACCAATAAATTCATGCACATCATACCACGAAACAGAATCCACCGGAAGGCGAGAATTCCTTCCATACTGGCTCGGATTGTCCCCCATCACTAACTCCCACTCCCTCTGCGTAACCTCATACTTACCCAACCAAAACCCCCGGCTGATCTCCACCTCATGCACCGGCCCTTCATGATCCCAACGATCCAACTCCCCCAAAGGCGATCCCATCTGAAATACCCCCGGCTCAATCCGCACAAACGCCATCTGCGCTCCTCCCGGCAACCATACCAGCAAATCACCCGGATCCACCGCTGGTAACCCAAACCTCGGCTGCAACCCAATCCCCGCTGGCAACCTCGGATCGAACGGATTAATACTGTAAGTCAGCATGAACTGCACATCGTTAAAATCCACATCGCCATCTTCGTCCACATCGCCCAAATCCACCCTACTGAGGTCGGTCGCCAACGACGAATAGCGTTCTAAGAAAAACACCACGTCCATTCGGTCGCGCCAATCCAAGTCGCGGAGGTCTAAAACCGACACATCAAGCAACACGAGGTACATCATCACCAACAGCGCGTCCGACACATCCACTTGGCCATCGCCGTTTACATCCCCAACTTTTGCCGTCACCTTCATCCGCGGCAACCCCACCGCCCCTTCGACGACCAAGTCACCTGCCACCAGCCCCGTTTCCACCCGAAACGCCGGATCCACATAAGGCTTCACCCCCTCCCCTACAACCACCAACCCATACGCTCCACTCGGCGTTGCAGGCTCGGCGCTCCGTAAACTTGCCCCCGCACCAAGCTGAGCCGACCCAAGCGTCCGACCCAAGCCCGCCTGCCCATCCACCAGCACCATCCGCCCGGTCTGAGACCCTTCGGCCACTGTCAGCCGATATAAATATACCCCGGCCGAAACCGCCCACCCCGACGCATCCGTCGCCGTCCAAACCGCTGTATGCGACCCAGCCGCTCGCTCCCCATCCACCAACGTCGCCACCCGCTGCCCTAGCAGGTTAAATACCTCCAAACGCACATACCCATCTGCCTCCAGTTGATATGGTATCACCGTCCCCGGATTAAACGGGTTCGGATAATTCTGCCCCAGCGCAAACTCTTGCGGCAACCCCGACCCACCCAGCGACAGCGCAAACTGCCCGTCCGCGTCCGCCGTTGCCTGTGCTACCGGGCCGCGCCGCAAATCTGCCAAGTCAAACAGCAGCACCTGCGCCCCGGCCACCGGCTGCCCATCCACCAGCCGCACCTGCCCCGCAACAAGCGGTTGCTCGGCCCCACCTGTTGCGACCAATACCAGCAGACTCATCATGCCTATTGCGACAGACTTCATATTCCTAGCTCCCTATGTAAAATTGTGAGATAAATGAATCGACGAAGAAAAAGCCGCTCCACCAAAGGCCCAGCGGCTCATCGCTTGATCGTCCCAAAGGTAACGCCGCGCAACAGATGCTTGCGCACCAATACCGTGAAGACGATGATCGGCGCGACAAAAATCAGCATCCCCGCGCTGATCTGCGCCCACGGCAAACCCGACACATTGCCCTGCAAACCAGCGAAGTAAACTGGCACTGTAACGGCCTTCTGATTGTTGAGCGTCATGGCAAACCCGTACTCGTTCCACGCGGAGATCAGGCAGAACACCGCAGTTACCGCCATCCCGGGCACGGCCCGAGGCAGAACTACCAAGCGGAAGGCTTGGAAGCGGGTATAACCCGCCACCAGCGAGGCCTCTTCGTACGCCTTGGGTATTTCGTCGATAAAACCCTTCATCAACCACACGGCCAGCGACATGTTAAACGCCGTGTACAGCAGAACTAGGCCCATGTGACTGTTCTGGAGATCGAATTCGCGATACATCATCAACACCGGCACCACCACGGCCAGAGGCGGCAAAAAGCGCGTCGAGAGGATGAAGAACAGCCAGTCTCGTCCCCCGGGGATGGCAAAGCGACTAAAACCATAGGCCGCGCAGGTGCCGATCAGCACCGAGCACAAGGTGCTGAGCAGGCCAATGACCAAGCTGTTGCCCAAGTAGTGAAAAAAAGCGTGCTCCCCACCGGCGTACACCGCGGCCAGTTGGCGATAGCCGTCGAGATTGGCGCGGAAGTATATCCCGTCGTCCGCGACCTCCTCGGCCCAAGTGGGCGCGAACTTCGGATGCACGGCAATGCTGTCGTCCCGCGTCTTAAACGAGGTCAGCAAGAGCCATATCAGCGGCAGCATGGCCGCGCAAAAGTAGCCCCCGACAAAGGCGATGCGCAGCGCCTTCACTGTGCCCCGGCCTCCTCGCGCCGCTGCACTCTGCTCATGTAGCGCACAAACACACTGGCCAACGCCAGCACCAACACCAGCACCACGTACGAGTACGCCGCGCCCAACCCCACCTTGCCGTCGCGGAACACCACCTGATAGAGCAGCGCACTCACCGTTTGCGTCGCGGGGTCGTTGGGGCCGGTGATGGCCATGACCAAATCGAACTGCTTGATCGCGTCCGTAGCCCGCAACAGCACGGCCAGCCCCAAAAGCGGCGCGCACAAAGGCAGGGTAATCCGGCGGAAGACCTTCCACCGCGAGGCTCGGTCAATGGCCGCAGCCTCGTACAAATAGCCGGGGATGGCGTTGAGCGCCGCCAGTGCAATCAGCATCATAAACGGCGTCCACATCCACACGTCAACCAGCAAAATCGACAGCAGCTTGAGGTCGGGAGCTGTAATCCACTGGGGTTGGCCCAGCCCCAGCGCGCCGAGGCATTGATTGAGGATGCCGTAGTGCCCGTTGAGCACCAGCTTCCAAAAGAGCGCGATCACGGCCGGCGGCAACATCATCGGCACCAAAAGCGCAGTCAGCGCAAACGCCCGGCCACCGAAGCGATCTTTGAGCGCCAGCGCCAAGGCAAAGCCCAAGACCAGTTCCACGGCCACGGCCACGCAGACAAACAGCGCAGTGGTCCGCAGCGCGGCCCCGTATTTGGCGAACTTGAACGCCACGGCGTAGTTGAATCCCCCCACGAATTTCCACGCCCCGCCGACCAAATCGACATTGGTGAAGCTGAGCGCGATGCTGTACAGCAGTGGGAAGACGTTTATGCCGATGAGCAAAATGAGGGCCGGCCCCACGAACGCGTATGGCGTCCAATCGCGGCACCGGCCCGTACTACTCCTCACGCCGCCTCCTATTCCATTTCTAGCAAGCCCGCTTCCATCAGAATCATCTCGTGCTCAGCAGCCAGCGCATCGAGCGCATCGGCGCTCGCACTCGTCCCGTCGAGGGCCGCGCCCAAATGGCGCACAGCCGCGGCTAACAGTTCGTTGTACACCGGCACGTTCCAAAAGTCCTGCAAGTGATCCAGCGACGCGGCGAACACCGCGTTGTACGGCGCGGCTGCGGCAAACTCCTCACTCGCCAGCAACTCGGTATTAGCCGTAAACGATCCAGGATACGATATCCACTTCTCCTGGACGGAGGTCTGGGAAAACCAAGCGATAAACTGCTTGGCCCATTCCTGCTTTTGCGGCGTGGTCTTGGTCGAAATGCTAAAGCCCTGCCCGCCCAGCGAGATAACGCGCGCGTCGCCGTGGCGCGGCACCATGAAGAAGCCAACTTGGTCGCCCATGCTGGCGACGATTCCCGGATAAAATGGAAAGTAGTCCAAGACCATGGCCGTAGAGCCGTTGGAAAAAGCCTCTAAGTTGAAGAAGTAATCGGCATTGGTGCCGCCTTCGGGCGTGAATTGCAGCAGGGACTTGAAAAACTCCAGCCCGGCCACAGCTCCTTCGGTATTGAGGTGGCCCTGCACCTTGTAGCTCTGCGGATCGCCCCAAGCGCCGCCCCAAGCCCACAAAAAGGGTTGGAACCCCATGACGATGGAGTCGTAGCCCCGGCCCGTCAGCAGCGAGCAGCCATAGCGCTTTTGCTCCGGGCGGTGGAAAAACTCGGCCACGTCGCGGAATTCCTCCCACGTGTCGGGCGCGGCGAGCGGGCGGCCGTAGCGAGCGGCAAACGCCTCCTGCTCGGCCGGGTCTGTAAACCAGTCCTTGCGATAGACAAAGCCAATGGCATCCGTCTGACAGGGCGCGGCAAAAAACCGGCTGCTGCCCGGCGGGTATTCGCACAAATAGCGCGCGGCACGCGGATGGATCGCGCCTACGTCAACGGCCTCGGGCAGCCAATCGGTCAGCTCCAGATATAGCCCCTTGGTCGCGCCGCGGCCGATCCACTGGCTGTCGCCGACGACGATGTCGAAGTCGGTCTGCTTGTTGCCGAAATTGAGAAAGACTTGGTCCTGATAAGCGGGCCAGGGAATCTGGTACACCACAACGGCAATTCCGGTCTCTTCGGCGAACTCGTGGCCCAGCTCTTGTAGCGCCGCAGCCGGATCCCATTGCGCCCACCAGATGGTGATCTTTTTGTCTTCGGCATGTCCCGTCTGCACCGCTAGCAGCAGGACCGCCGCTAGCCCAAACATCCGCAGTCTCATACGGTTTCCTCCTCTTAGAAGCGTTTTTTAACGTCGATTTGAATTCGGTACGCCACCATTCCATGGGCGCGTCTTGGAAGAAGGCGCTCATGAGGCCGGTATCAACGTTGGGATGAGTTGACGCTCGTTCTTGCGGTAAATCGCAAAATCGCGATCCAAAGTGAAGACGACCCCTTTCGCATGGCGTTCGGACATCCGAACGATACAGCCATCCGCAAGGGACATGGGAACGTCTCGGTATTTCTTCAGCAACCGCGAGATAGCTGCTGTTTCTTCGGCCAGAGAAAACGATAAGTCCAAAACGCCGCGCCGGACCAACTCGAGCACGGCCGCCTGCCCTCCAGCGAATGGTTGGACGAGGAAGCAGGCTTCCGCGATGACCGCTTCGCAGGTGAACAGAGGCGGAACTATACGCGCCCACTGGTCCTTCGCCCAGCGATGATGCTCGTCACGGCGATTCAGCAGCGCGACCAGCGGCCCCGTGTCGAGAATGACATCCTTGATCAACGCCCGAATTTCCGCAGGTAGTCCTTATTCGCGGACAGGTCTTCGGGCCCGGAAAGTATACCCCTGAGATCGCCCACCTGCGATAGGGCAGAACCGGCTGGTTCAGCTCCGTCCGTTTGCAGGTATGCCTCCAGCGCTTCGCGAATCAACGCCGACTTGCTCACGCCCCTCCGCTGCGCCATTTCAGCGAGTTCAGCCGCGAGCGGATCGGGCATCTTTAGCGAAATAGTATTCATTGCTCCTCTTAGGTATTACCACAATGACGTTTTAATAATACTCTAGCCGACAAAGCAGGTCAATCACTCGCTCAATATCCGACCGCTTGGAACGAGAAGTTTTTCAACTGGCGACTACTCCGCGACTCCTGCAAAGCTCCACACCTGCAAAGCCGTGCGGTAGAAGAGCCACGCCTTGTCGTCGTCGGTGAGAAAATCGACGTGGTCGCGGAACATTTCCAAGGCCGGCCCGTACCCCACCCCTTTCATTACGCCGGGGAAATTAGTTCCCCACATCAGCCGCTGCGGCCCAAAGGCGTCGTAGATGCGGCGGAAGGCGGGAAACGTATCCGCGTGCGGAAAGGGCAACTCGGACTTGTGCGCCTGCGGCGTCAATTTCACGTACACCTTCGGGAAGCGCGCCAAGTCGAGCACGTGGTTCAACAGCGGAAAGGGCGGGTCCTCATCAGTCGGTGCCCCACCAATGTGGTCCAACACCACCGGCACCTCGGGAAAGCGGCCGATGATAGGCTCTAAGTGGGGCAGATTGGCCGCCGGGCCGTGGACGATAAAACAAGTGCCCAGTTCCTCCGACCGCCGCCACAGCGGATCTTGGTCGGGGGCGGCCCATTCCGAGGGGTGATCGAGCCGCGACGAGTGAATGCGCAAACCGCCAAAACCGTCCTCGCGCACCAGCTTTTCCAGCCGGTCGGCCGCATCCGGGGCCTTGGGGTCAACTAGGCCAATGGCGGCAAAGCGGCCCGGAAAGCGGCGCAGACAATCGGCTACGTACCGGTTGTCGAACAAATAGTAAATCGGCTGCACAATGACCGCTTTATCGACCCCAACCTCGTCCATGGTCTGGTTGAGCAATTCCACGGATCCACCGCCCACCTGAGCTCGGCCCTCGGCAAAGGGATAACGCTCTGCGTCGTCGCTCCACACGTGCAGATGAGTGTCAATGATCACGAGTTCCTCTCAAGATAAAAATAGCTGCCGTGGGAAAAACGCCCACGTCTAGCACCCCTCATCCTCGTCGGCGTTCAGCTTTTCCAACACCCGCCATTGTTGGCGCTGACGGCTTTCGGCCGAGTCGAAGACCTCGCGTGTTAAATGGTCTCGGCTTTTGCCATTGGCTAGTTCGGCTAGGCGGTTTTGCAAGTCGTCGTGCGAGGGGTCGCGGTCGAGCGCTGCGCGATAGACCCCGCGCACGAAATCCGCCTCGTCCGCTTCGTCGAGCAAGTCTTGGGCTTCATAGGCAAAGGCTTTGAGAGTATGGGCTAAAGAGGCGGCCAACCAAGCCTTGTGCTCTTCAATCAAACCCAAAGTGGCGTACAACTCAGCGCACAATTCCGAATCACCAGCCACCTGCTGAGCTTCTTCCACAGGCTTGCCTGCAGACCACGCTTGCAGAGTTTGCACATACGTCTTAGCCCGATCCCGGCGCGGGTCATCCATTTCCCAAGCCCGAGTGAGCACATCGACGGCCGGCCGCCCCGAATAGGTGCCCTCGCCAATGGCGCGGACGATCAGGTCGAGGTTGTCAAAGGCGCAGTAATGGGTCAGCGAGTCAAAGCGCGAGATCAGGGCGCGGATGTGGCGCACCGCGTCGGGCAGTTCCTCCAGCGGAGCAACTTGGGCG
>JAJDYK010000094.1 GCA_022825185.1 Candidatus Latescibacterota bacterium
CGACTGGCTGATGGGCATGAACCTGACCCGCGCCTACACCGTCCACAACAAGGCGCTCTGCACCATCGGCCGCGTGCAGACGCCAACCCTATCCATGGTCGTCAAGCGCGATGCGGCGATTGCCAGCTTTGTAAAGGCGTACTTTTACGAATTGGTGGCGCAGCTAAAAGAGGGCTTTGCCGCTAAGTACTGCAAGGACGGCCAGACCCGCATCGACAAGAAGGAGGAAGCCGAGCGCCTACATCGCCAGCTCAGCCCCAACAAGGTCGGCACCGTTCGCAAAATTGAGCAGAAAGTCAAAAGAAACCGGCCTCCCCCCCTCTACGACCTCAACAACCTCCAGCGCGACGCCAACCGCTGCTTTGGCTTTACCGCGGCGCAAACCCTCGAACGCGCCCAAGCCCTGTACGAAACCCACAAGCTCATCACGTACCCGCGCACCGAGAGCCGCCACATCTCCGAGGACATGGTGCCCAAGTTGCCCGGCATTTTGGAAAAGCTCGCACACCCGCAGGCATCAGTCGCATTGGAGCGCCTGCGCGGCGGACACCGGCTCAGCAGAGCGTATGTCGATCGCACCAAACTAACCGATCACCACGCCATCATTCCCACCGGGCAACAACCCGCCCCTAATCTCGCACCGGACTTACAGAAGGTGTACGACCTAGTGGTCGCGCGCTTTGTCGGCATCTTCCTGCCCGACCAACAGGTCGAAGAGACGACCGTCTTGCTCGATATCGGCGGTGCCGACTTTGTCGCCAAAGGGTCTGTCGTCTTAGAGGCGGGCTGGACGGTCGTCACCATACGGCCTCCAAACGCTGCAAAGAGTAAAGAGAAGGAAGAAGACGACCAGCGGGCGCTCCCGCCGCTGCAACAAGGCCAGCAAGTTCACGTGACGAGCATGGATGTGGTCGAAAAGGAGACTAAGCCACCGCGACCCTACACAGACGCCACGCTTCTATCGGCGATGAAAAACGCCGGCCGCGAAATCGAAGACGACGAATTAGCCGCGGCCATGAAGGAATCGGGGCTAGGCACGCCGGCCACGCGGGCCGAGACCATCGAAAAGCTGATTCGCACCGGCTATGTAGTCCGCAACCGCAAGGCGATCACCTCGACGGAGAAGGGCAAAGCACTCGTGAGTTTGGTGGCCGAATCGCTGCGCAGCCCAGAGCTGACGGGCGAGTGGGAGCAGCAACTCAAGGAAATCGAGGAAGGGCAACGGCCGGTAGCGGGGTTCTACGAAGGAATCGCCGACTTGGTGAGGACACTGGTGCCCAAGGTCCAGCAGGGACCGGCACTCTCGCCCGAGCAGGCGGCGCAAGCACGAGGCAAGCAGAAGGGCCGCGGTAAAGGCAACGGCAAGGTTTTGGGACCTTGTCCCAAGTGCAAAGAGGGCCAAGTAGTAGAAAACGCCAAAGCGTATGGATGCAGCCGCTACCGGGAGGGCTGCAACTTGACTATCTGGAAGACGGTGGCGCGCAAGAAGCTGACCGAAAAGCAAGCGCAGTTGTTGATGGCCAACGGCCGTACCGAAAAGATGCAGGGCTTTGTCTCCAAGGCCGGCAAGAAGTTTGCGGCGCAGCTCAAATTCGACGATGAGTTCAAGGTCGTCTTCGAGTTTGATGACAGGCCGCGGAATGGCTCCCCAAAGTCGGAAGGACGCCCCTCATCCCAAGAGAAGCCGCCAGCGGAAGTCGCCCAATCCACCTCCCCCCTCACCTGTCCCAAGTGCCGACGAGGCCAAATCATCGAGGGCCAGCGCGGCTTTGGCTGCAATCGCTATCGCGAGGGGTGCGACTTTGTGGTGTGGAAGGAAATGGCGGGCAAGAAGCTGACCGAAAAGCAAATCCACACCCTGATCGCCAAAGGCAAAACCGGCGTGATCAAGGGCTTCAAGAGCAAAAAGGGCAACAAATTCGACGCGCGGTTGAAGTTAGGGCCGGAGTGCAAGGCTGCGTTTGATTTTCCCACTGATGCACGCTGATATGACCCTCCAACGCTGCCCATGGCTCGATCTCGACAAACCCGATTACGTCGCATATCACGACCGCGAGTGGGGAGTTCCAGTCCACGACGACCGCAAGCACTTTGAGTTTCTTACCCTCGAATCCGCCCAAGCCGGCCTCAGTTGGTACACCGTCCTCCGCAAGCGCGCCAACTACCGCCAAGCCTTCGCCGAATTCGATCCCGCCAAAGTCGCCCGCTTCAACGCAGCCAAAGTCGAACAAATGCTCCAAGACCCCGGGCTAATTCGCAACCGCCGCAAGATCAGCGCAGCCGTGGAAAACGCCCGGCACTTCCTCGCCATACAGGACGAATTCGGCAGCTTCAGTGCCTATATCTGGCGCTTTGTCGATGGCGAGCCTATCGTCAACGAGTTTCGCACCCTCGCCGATTTACCGGCCACCAGCCGCGAGTCCGACGCCTTGAGCAAAGACCTCAAAAGCCGCGACTTCAAATTTATCGGCTCGATCGTCATCTACGCCCACATGCAGGCCACCGGCATGGTCAACGACCACGTCCTCGACTGCTTCCGCCGCGGCCAGATTCTCGACGCAGGCTAGACACTCCCACCGTTTCCATGCTCAACAGCGCACCCAACGCAGCAGCCTGAAAAGTTGCCAACCCAGCGCAGCTTGCGTACCGTTCCCGACCCAACATATCCACCCCACCAAGGAGCCCCTCATGCACGTCGGCACCCAGCAGTTCACTACATCGGATGAAGACCTCGAATACCTAGCCCGTCACGGGGTCTTCAACAAGAACGAAAACTTCATCACATGCCACCGCGAATACGGTTGGGACGTCGAAGAGTTGGTCGCCAAGAAGGAGAAGTGCGCTCGCTTCGGCATCAACATGGAGATGGTCGCCCTGCCCATAGCCCAGTTCAATATCAACGGCGATGGCGTGCCCAACTTTATGATGGGCAACTACGAAGAGGGTGATAAGGAAATCGAACTGGTCATCAACATGGTGCGGCAGGCGGCCGAAGCCGGCATCCCAGCCATCAAATACTATCTCTGCGCCCTTGAAAACCAGCGCACCGAAAGCACGCCCCCCGGCCGCGGCGGCTCCATCTACAGCACTTGGGACCTCGAAAAGGCCGACGCCGAGACGCCGCGCTACGACAAACCAGTCACCGCAGAGGAAAACTGGCGTCGCATCACCTACTTCTTGGAGCGAGTCATCCCGGTCGCCACCGAATGCAAGATCCGCATGGCCTGCCATCCCTGCGACCCCTGGCTGCCGCCCGGCTATAGGGGCGTCGATCGCGTGATGGGCGGCTTTGACGGCTTCAAGCACTTTATCGAGATCTGCCCCAGCCCCTA
>JAJDYK010000328.1 GCA_022825185.1 Candidatus Latescibacterota bacterium
TGGGCCGGATGCAGCTAAAGAAGCTCCGCATTTATGCCGGCGGCGAACACCGGCACCAAGCGCAAAACCCCCAGCCTCTCGAACTTTAAGCCAAAGGCAACGCGCCCATGCCCGCAGAAAACTATGAAGCGACCGGCCGCAGAAAGACCTCGGTCGCCCGAGTGCGCATGCAGCTCGGCAATGGCAGTATTTACATGAACGGTCGCGCGGTCAGCGAATACCTGCGCCGGGATTCCCTAGAGATGATCCTCGTGCAGCCTCTGGATCTGACCGAGACGCGGCACGCGTTCGACATCCACATTTCCACCCGTGGCGGCGGCCTGCGCGGTCAAGCCGGTGCCGCGAGTTTGGGCATTGCTCGCGCCTTGGTGCAGTACGACCCGCAAAAGCGGGAAGTGCTGAAGAAAGGCGGCTTTTTGACGCGCGACGCCCGCGAGAAAGAGCGCAAGAAGTACGGATTGGCCGGCGCGCGCAAGCGCTTCCAATTCTCCAAGCGCTAGTTCCATTCCAATACACACGCTTCCCGATGCACGGCAGAGAGTGTCCCGTGGGCGTTCGGCGTCTGCGGGGCTTCTGTGTGTAGATGAAGGAGGCGGAGGCCCAACTAACATTGAGGAGCGATCATGGCAGACTTCACCATCCGCGATTTGCTGGAAGCGGGGACCCACTTCGGGCACCAGACCCGGCGTTGGAACCCCAAAATGCAGCCCTACATATTCACTGAGCGCAACGGCATCCACATCATCGACCTGCAAAAGACGGTCGGCAAGGTCGAGGCCGCTTGCGAGGCCGTGCGCCAGACGGTGCGCGCCGGGCGAGCCGTGTTTTTTGTCGGTACGAAGAAACAGGCCGCCGAACTCGTGCGGCAGGAAGCCGAGCGCTGTGGCATGTTTCACGTCACCGAGCGCTGGCTCGGCGGGATGCTGACCAACTGGCAGACTATCCGCCAAAGCATCCGGCACCTAGAGCATCTCGACCGCATCTCGGCTGACGGCACCTACGAGAACCTCAAGAAAAAAGAAGTTCTGCTGCTCGAAAAAGAACGCGCCCGACTCCAGCGGACCTTGGCTGGCATCCGCAACATGGGTGGCTTGCCCGGCTTGGTCTTTATCATAGACATCAAGAAGGAGCACATCGCCGTGCGCGAAGCGGCCAAGTTGGGTATTCCCTCCGTGGCCATCGTCGATACCAATTGCGATCCCGACTTGGTGACCTATCCGATTCCGGGCAACGACGACGCCATCCGCTCGATCGCTCTCATCACGCGCCTGATCGCCGACGCGGTGATTGAGGGTAGGGCCGAAGCCGAGGCCGAGAAAGCGGCGCGCGACGACAAGCAAGAAGCCGAAGAAGCCGAACAAGCCGAAGAGGCCCCGGCGGATGTAGCCGAGGCCACCGCATAGCTAGATCAACTACTTTTGAAAGCAAACGACGATGACTCAGATTACCGCACAAAGCGTACGAATGCTCCGGGAGAAAACGGGCTTGGGCATGATGGATTGCAAGAAAGCCCTGCAAGAAACCGACGGCGACAGCGAAAAGGCCATTGAGTACTTGCGCAAGCAGGGTCTGTCCGCGGTGGAGAAGCGAGCCGGTCGCGACGCCAGCGAGGGCCTGATCCAAGCGTATATTCACCAGGGTAGTCGCCTCGGCGTGCTGCTAGAGGTCAACTGCGAAACCGACTTCGTCGCTCGCACCGACGACTTCCAGACCTTTGCCAAGGATGTGGCCATGCACATTGCCGCCTCCCAGCCTTTGGCGGTCGATCGGGAAGGCGTTCCCGCCGACGCCGTGGAAAGGGAGCGGGCCATCTTTCTCGAACAGGCCAAAAACGAAGGCAAGCCCGAGCATATTGCCGAGAAAATCGTCGAGGGCCGGATGGAGAAGTTCTATCAGGAAAACTGCCTGATGGAACAGGTCTTCGTCAAAAATCCCGACCAGACCGTCGGCGAATTGGTCATCGAGATAACCGCCAAAATCGGCGAGAAAATTACCGTGCGTCGCTTTGAGCGGTTCGTCTTGGGAGAAGACGCCTGAAAGCACACTGAGGCCGCCATGTTGGAAGAGGTCATTGAAACAGTACAAGAGGCTATGGATAAGGCCATCGAGTCCCTGCGCCGCGACTTAGCCTCTATCCGCACGGGGCGGGCCTCGGCTGCCATGCTCGACAATGTGCGGGTGGATTACTACGGTCAACAAACACCGCTCAACCAAGTGGCGACGATCAGCGTCCCCGAGCCGCGCTTGTTGGCGATCAAGCCTTGGGAAGCGACCTTAATTCCCGTGATTGAAAAGGCCATTCTCGCCGACAAGAGCTTGGGGCTCAACCCAGCCAACGACGGCACCATCATCCGGCTGCCCATTCCCGAACTGACCGAGGAGCGGCGGGTAGAAATCACCAAAGTCGCCCGGCATCGAGCCGAAGAAGGGCGAGTTGCCGTGCGCCATGCGCGCCGCGACGGGATCGACTTGCTCCAAGAAGCACAAAAGGACGGGGATATCTCCGAAGACGAATCGCGCAGCGCACAGAAAAGGGTGCAGGATTTGACCGCTGAATACGTGGCCTCCATTGACGAGATCATCGAGAACAAGGAAAAGGAGATCATGGAGGTCTGAATGGCCCCTGCTCTCCGGTTGTGCAGACGCATAGCCCTGTTTTGTCGCTCTACTACATCCTGTGGTCCATGCGTCCCCGGCAGTGGATCAAGAATGTCTTCGTTTTTCCCGCCCTCGTCTTTTCCGAACATCTTTTTGAACTTTCCTACCTAATACATAGCTTAGGCGCGGCTCTCTGCTTCGTCCTGCTGAGCGGGACCGTCTATTTGTTCAACGACATCTTCGACCGCCAGTACGACCGCTTGCATCCCGAGAAGTGCCACCGACCGATTGCCGCCGGTCATCTGTCGGTTGCGTTGGCTTGGGGGGCGGCTTTGGTCGCGTTGGCCCTTGCGTTGACCTGTGCGTTTTGGCTGCACCCTCATTTGGGGTGGGTGGCCGTGATCTACGCGGCGCTCAACGCGGCGTACTCGCTCCGGCTCAAGCACGTGGTGTTGGTGGATGTGCTGATCGTGGCTGCGTGTTACCTGCTGCGCGCCGTCGGCGGCGGCGTGGTTATTGAGGTGTCTATTTCCACGTGGTTTATCGTCTGTATCTTCGCGCTGGTGCTCTTTATGGCCGCAGTCAAGCGTCGGCAGGAGATCGTGCAACTGGCGGATGATGCCGCAGATCACCGCGCTATCCTCGAAGAATACAGCCTGCCTTTTCTCGACCAGATGATCGCCGTTCTGACGGCCGTGACTGTGATCTGTTACGCGCTGTACGCGATGGGGGTGGGCGGAACAGAAGATTTGCGGTTGCAGTGGACGATTCCTTTTGTGCTCTACGGCGTGTTGCGCTATCTCTATCTAGTATATCACCGGGGACAGGGGGCCGATCCGACGGCAGTCGTCTGGCGTGATCGGCCTTTGCAGGTCAACACCCTGCTCTGGTTGGTGGCTAGCCTATTGGGGCTATACGCCTAACCGAGGCATTGGCATTCTCTTAAAGGAGACGCGAGCATGGCAGTGAATTTGAAGCAGAAGATCAAACGGGGCGAACAGGTGGTGGGGTTTGGCATCCGCGGCGATATCGAGCGCGACGCACTCAAGCGCATCGCCGAGTTGGGCGCGTGCGATTTTGTCTTTGTCGATAGCCAGCACTCGCCCTATAGCGAAGACCGCTTAGTCGCGTTGGCGGGCATGGTCGGGGAGTTCGACCTACCACTGCACTTTCGCATCAAGCACACTCGCCACACCTACCTGATCGGCAACTGCTTGGACTTTGGGCCTTCGGGGATCGAAGTACCCCAAGTGGAGACCGTGGCGACCGCTGAAGAGGCCGTGGCTAATTTTTACTATTTGCCGCAAGGGGTGCGCAGCCACGGCGGCGGTGCCCGCATCGGCGACGCGAGCGGCGGCCCCCAGGCGTATGCGGATTGGTGGAACCAGTACGGGGTGCTGTGGCTGCAAGTTGAATCGGTGGCGGCCGCGACGAGTGCATTTAACTTGGCGCGGCCCGGGGTCGATTGCCTCTCTTTTGGCCCTACGGACCTGCAAATGGACCTAAATCACCGGGGACATCCCCATCTCAAAAGCGTCGATGACTGCGTGCGCCACGTGGTCGAAGCCTTGCAGGGGACTGATACCGCAGTCTGTTTCCGCAACGGCACGGTCGAGAGCCGGTCGCGCTATGCCGATATGGGGGTGCGTGTTTTTCTGGAAGCGCCGCCGCTGTAGGAACGCTGGGCGACCGCTCTCGCACGGCTATTGCGCTTTTTCACAATCAATTCCCAGCAGATGGATCACCACGCCGTCCAGCCGCCGTCCACCGGTACGACGGTTCCGTTGACATAGCCACTGGCCTTTGAGCACAAAAAGAGTAGGGTGGTGGCTAGCTCTGTGGGCTGACCAAAGCGGCCCTGCGGCGTAAAGGTGCGCAGGCGGGTGCTCATCTTCTCGTTGTCGAGGGCGGTCTCGGTCATTTCGGTGGGGAAATAACTGGGGGCGATAGCGTTTGCGGTGATGCCGTGCCTGCTCCATTCCACCGCTTGCGAGCGCGTCAGTCCTACGAGTCCGTGCTTGCTGACCGTGTAGGCGCTCAGGCCGTTGATTACCGAGGCCCCCAAGCCGTAGATCGAGGCGATGTTGACGATGCGGCCGGCATCAGATTCGCGGAGCAGGGGAAAGCAGGCTTTGGCGAGCAGCCACTGGGCCTTGATATTGAGATCGACGACCGCGGCAAAGTCTTGCTCGGCCATATCTTCGAGACGGACGCGGGTGGCTGTGCCAGCATTGGCGACTAGGATATCGCAGCCGCCGAGTTGCTCGCGCGCTTGCTCGGGCAGGGCGGCGATGGCGGCGTTGTCGCTGAGGTCAGCCGCGTGGGCATGGATGGTTCCGGCGCGGTCTTGCAATTCGTTGGCCAGTGCTTCGAGGCGCTCTTGGCGACGGGCAACGGCGAGGACGTCGGCACCGGCCGAGACGAGGACGCGGGCTAGCTCGGCTCCTAAGCCGCTAGAGGCCCCCGTGACGATGGCTTTGCGGCCTTGGCAGCCGAAGAGGTCGTGTAGGTAGTCTTTACTGTTCATGGGGTTTTAAGGTAATGGATGCGTCTGGAGCGGCCAAGCGGACCGCTTGCCTGCGGAGATGACGCCACCTAGAATTACGTCCGACCTTTTCTCGCACAGGAGGCAGTAGGCGATGGTGGCAAATAGGATGACCAAGATTGAGGCGACCGAGGTTGCGGCTCCGCCGGCATGGGCCTTGATGGAGCGGAATTTGATCGCGCTGATGGAGGAATCGGGCCGCCTGTTTGCCCGGCAGTACTTTGAGCGCGGCGGCGGCACCTTGCTGGCCGAGGATGTGGATGACCTCTACGAACAGGTGTACAACTTTGGCCTATTCTACGCGATTGGCGCGGCCGATGATTTGCTCGACCTCCACTTCCGCAACTGGAACGCCGTTACCCGCATCAGCGACGAGCGCATCAATCACCGCACGCGCTACAACGACCACAAGAAGGTCTTCCGGCCGTCCATCCACAACGAGTTCTGGAACCTCGAACAAGCCATGGAGTGGCACCATTTGGGCGAGGGCAATATGGCCTTTTACGACTTTGGGGTGGCCGACCCCACGGTATCGGAAAACATGCGGCGGGCGCGGAGCTTTGCGGCCATGTTCATCGGCGAGGACCCCCAAGCCCCCAACTGGGATCCCGAATACCGCATCCTGCGCTCGCCCTTCCATTCGAGCCAGGGACCCAAGCTCCACGCGGACGCGGAATACGCCAACACCATGCTGCTGGCCGGGCGCGGCCTAGGCGGGCAGGCCAACTACTACGGAGTGCGCGCGAGTCTGTATCCCATCGTCAAAAACTTGGAGACCCGCTGGTTTGAAAATCCAGCGCGGCGCAAGCAGATCGTCGATCTGTTCGACCGGCTCGTCTTGCAGTGCGACACGCCCAACAGCTTGGCGGCTACCGCATTGGTGACCAATGCTTATCTGTACACCGGCGACGACAAGTACAAACAGTGGGTTCTCGACTACACTGAGGCGTGGATGGAGCGCACGGAGAAAAACGGCGGTATCTGCCCGGATAACGTCGATGCCAAAGGCGTCATTGGTGGAGGACGCGAAGGCGTGTGGTGGGGCGGCCAGTACGGCTGGAACCACTACCAGGGCTACAACATCATGTACCACGGCATCAACATCGCAGTCGAATGCGCCCAACTGCTCACCGGCGACAGCGGCTATCTCGACTTTTTGCGCTCGCAAATCAAGCTGCAAGTCGATAACGGCAGGAAGCGGGAGGATGGGCAGTTCCTCGTGCCGGTGCGCTACGGGCCGGACGGTTGGGACTGGAATTCTGCGCCGGGGCTGCACGTAAGCGACGGCATTGAGATGCGGGGTTACTGGCTGGAACCCACTCCGCTGCGGGGTCAGGACATCATGCATCTGTACCACGCCTCTATGGCCCAGGAGGACTACGAGATGATTACTTCGGTGCGCGACGGCGATGTGGAGCGCGACTGGAACGACGTGGGGACAGCCCTAGGAGAGAAGAACTGGGGCAATACTGAATTCGCCCGTTTCCAGTACTACGACGGCAAAAACCCGAACTGGCCGGAGCAGATCCTACGGGCGGAGTACCAGCAGGCTTTGGAGACCTACGAGGCCATGCGCGCCGACGAGCGCAGTCCCATAGAAATCATTGCGACTAACCGACTTCCATCACAGCCGGTGTTGACCAAGGGGTTGACCCAGGTGACGCTGGGGGCACCGCAGTCGGTTTATAACGGCGGCCTGCTGCGCGCCACGGTGCGCTACTTCGACGCCGACCGCCTGCGTCCGGGGCTGCCCTTAGACGTGGCCGCCTTGGTGGATGAACTGGGGTCGGACGTAGTTGGTGTCCAACTCGTCAACACGTCGCGGCACGAGACGCGCCGCCTTATTGTACAAGCCGGTGCCTTTGGCGAGCACCGCTTTACGCAGCTCAAATATCGCGTTGCGGGGAGGGATGGGGAGGTGGCGACTACTGTAGAGGGGAAGTACTTCTCGGTGGAACTGCCGCCGTCAACGGCGATTCGCGTCGGCGCTGGGCTAGACCGCTTCTGCAATACGCCGAGCTACGCCTTTCCTTGGCACGGCGACGGGATTCCCGTGCCGTTTCCGCTTTAGCGTGTATCTATTCCTGCCGATATGTCCCGCATAGCTCAAGGCGATTGCGCCAGTAGCTGGACGATGGCGGGCAGCGTCACGGCGCGGATGTCCTTCGTCAGCGGGAAACTTTCGCTGCCAGCGTGAACGACGAACTTCTGGTCTGGCCGCAGGTCTTCGCAGGCCGAGTGGAATCCCTTGGAGACCTTGGGGGCCGAGCTGAACTTGATCTCTATGGCCCAGATTTCGCCAGCGCCGAGATTGACAATTAGGTCAACTTCCGCGCCGCCCGCTGTGCGGTAGTAGCCGCAAGACGCACGTCTTGGCAGGGCACCGGCGATGTTCTCGATGACGTAACCTTCCCAACTGCCGCCGATGACGGGATGCCCGAATAGGTCGTCGAGCGTCTCGATGCCGAGTAGCGCATGGCAGACGCCGCTATCTCTGACATATACCTTGGGTGCTTTGACGAGTCGCCGTCCCACATTGCTCGTCCAAGGCGGCAGGCGGCGGATCAGTAGGAAATCGGCCAGCAAGTCCAGATAGCGGGCGATAGTAACGCCACTGACATCGAGGCCCCGGGCGAGTGCGGCTGCGTTATGGGTTTGCCCCTGATTGTGGGCGAGCATGGTCCAGAACCGGCGCAAGGTCTCGGCGGGAATGCGCGGCCCGAGCTGGGGAATGTCGCGTTCGAGGTACGTGCGGATGAAGGAGAGACGCCAGTCGAGGCTCGCCTCGTCGCTTTGGGCGAGGTAGCTGTCAGGGAAACCGCCTCTGCACCAGAGTTGGCTTGATGTTGCGGGCTATCATCTATGCAAATGTAACTCAATATATTGCATTTGCATAGTTAGAATGGCCAAGATCTATGTTGACAAGCGGGTTGCTCTTGTTGTTTTTGGGCTCGTCGGCGTCGCGCTGATCTCGGCTCTGGGCATCGCACTCATCGTCGGCATCCAGAAATACGTTGCCTAAAGGAATCAATCATGCAGGAGCAAAGACTAAACGACGAAGTATTCGAAGCGCTTGTCACGCGCGGCTACGTCATCGTCCACAACTACCTCCCCGAAGCCCAACGCGCGGCAATGGCCGCTGCCCTGCGCCGCATCCTCAAACCTTGGGACGAAATCGCGGACGATTCGCCCGACGATCGCATTGGCTTCTACTATTTTCCCTATCCCGAACAATGCCTCAACCGCGCCATCGTCGATCGCGAGGGCATCGCCTTTGCCCGCCGCTGGCTCGGCACCGACCAAATCCACTACCGGCCCGGACTGGGTCTGGTCTCCTATCCGGGCCGCAAGGGTGGGCCGTTCCACATCGACAATGGCAACAACTCGCTCCTGCCGCCCACTGAATCCGACCGTCGCCACAGTCAGCTCAACTTCTGGTTCTGCCTCGAAGATGTCGAAGAGGATCAGGCCCCGACTCTCTTTGTCGCCGATGGGGAGGGCCAGCATCAGGACGCGGCCAGAGCGGAGCCAATGGTCGCTCCTGGCGGCTCGGTAGCCATCTTCCACAACTACTCTTGGCACGCCGCCAGCGACTATCGGCGCGCCGACGGGCAGCGCTATATCTGGAAATTTGCCTATGGTCGTGCCGACCACTACTGGGAAGGGGTCGAGCACTACACCCACGTGGGTCGCAACCCGCACTTTTGCGAGTTTATCGCTGGCCTTACTGCCGCCGACCGCCAACTCTTCCGCTTCCCACCGCCCGACCATTCATACTATACCCGTCAGACGCTCGACGCCTTGGAAGCGCAGTATCCCGGCTGGAACGCCCGCGGCGAATACCGGCCTCGCGGTGGGAAATAACGCTCAGACTTTGCGTGGCGCGGCGAGGGTTATGCGTGAAGCGTAGGGGTACGCCTTTAGACGCGGTGAATCAGGCGTGCAAAATGCAGTTGGTGGTGCCGAAGGAGTTGGGACGACGTTCTTGGCACTGCGGATCATCGCGCCATTCGCCATCGACCACAAAGCGGTATTCGTGCTTGCCCAAAGGCAAAGTGACCGAAGTTTTCCACAAGCCTTGGGCGTCTTTTTTGAGCGGGCGGGCCTGCGGGTCCCAATCGTTGAAAGAGGCGGCTAGGTAAACGCTTTCCGCCTGCGGGGCTAAGAGTTTGAAGAGTTTGCGTTTTTTAGATTTGGTCGTTGTCATAGTAGGGTCTTTTCCTGTTGGTAAAGGGGAACTAAATCAAAGAACGTGGATGCTTGGAAAAAGTCAATAACCCGGCAGTAGTGGGCTTATTTTTATCAATCGACGATGCCGCAGGCCACGTCCGTCAGTTTGTCGTAGTAATGCACGTAGGTCACTCCGTCGATAACTATGCGGTCGGTGTGGGGTAGGTCCTCTTCCCAAGTCATCTCCTCGCCCCAATTGTGCGGCGGGGCGTCCCTTTTAGCCCAGCGGTTGCCATTGTAGCGGCGGTCCAGCACTGTGCGTCCGGCGCGGGTGATATAGGCTTCGATCATGACATCGCGCTCGGTGGCTTCCTTCTCGACTTCAAAGACGCGCAGGCAGGTAAAATGCTGCTCGCCGATCTGCACGTCGAACACTCCGGCCCCGGCGATTTGGGCGTCGTCGGCCTGTCTTGCGAACGAGCCGTCGGTCTGGGGGCGCAGGTAGCCACAATCCTCGATTAGGCGCGGCGAAGGGGTCCAATCGTCGTAGAATCCTTCGTCGAGGAAAGTTGTCAGTTCGCGCGTGCCGTCGGGGCGCAGCAATTCTATCGCTATCCACTCCACCTCGTTATCGGCCAGATGGCCCCATACTTTGACATGGCGGTCCTCTTCGCGTTCGTGGATTTTACCGTCTTGGTCGAAATACTGGTTCTCCACCTCGATTTCGACACAAGAACGGCCGTGGATGACTGCGGATCGTTGGGCCGCTAGTGAGAGGGTTTCGTCCAGCCTCCAAGGCGCGTTGCTTTCTTTGAGGGGTTCATAGACGGCCCAGCGGACGCGGTCGCTTACTTCCGGCTCGATGAACCACCAGGCCATCTCTTTGAAATCAATGCGGAAAGGTTTTTCTTGGCTCGCCTCAATGCGTATTTCGGGCCGGTACTGGGGGAAGGGCCGCTGTTGACTAGTACTCATGGTTTTGCTCCTCGTCTTGGGGGTGACGCCCAGCGCCGTGCGGATTCGGTCGCGCCCGTGCGACAGGCGGCGCTTGACTGTGCCGTCGGGACAGCGGTGGCGGGCGGCTATTTCGGCAATGCTCAGACCGTCCAGGTAAAAGGCCCGCAGGGCCGCTCGCTCGCGGTCGGGTACTTCCTCCATGGCCTCGACGATGGCTGCGGCGGCTTCCCGCTGTCGGGCTTGGGCCACGCCAAAGCGATTGACCATAGGTGCCAAAGCCTCTGTCTCGACGAACAACTCACGGCGCTGGGTCGAGCGGAAGTAGTCGCGGCAGCGGTTGCGGGCCACCTGCAGCAACCAGGCCCGCACATCGCGGGGAGTATCTCGGCGCAGGCCGCTCCAGGCGTGTACTAGGGTTTCCTGCAGTACATCCTGCACGTGATCACCGGAGCCGACTCGGAGGTGGATCAACCTCGCTAAGGTGCGCTCGTAGCGCCGAATCAGGCGGACGAAAGCTTGCTCGTTGCCCCGCCGCACCTGCTCGGCCAATAGCTGATCGCTTGGACTGGTCATACGTCATCTGCCTTTTACCTTACAAGGCGGACATCGGCGGGCAAAGGTTCACCGACAGCGCCCGCGCCCTGGAGCGTGGTCTCTTTCTTGGATTTCAGTAAATTTAACCATAGTCAATCTGATAAAATCAGAATCCATCCACACCTCTTAGGAAAGAATCTGCCATGAAATTGTTCTACGTCGCCTGTATTGCAGTTATCGCGTTCGTCGCTTGTGAGGATAAGGCTCCTACTGCGGACGGCGATGGTGCCCCCGTTAAAATTGGGTTCCTCGTCTCGGGCGACCGCATTACCTATCCGAACGGAGCTAAAATTGCGGTAGATGAAGTCAACGAGCGCGGGGGGCTGTTGGGCCGATCCGTTGAATTGGTCACGCGGATAAACATACAGGAAGCGGCGGCGGCCGTACAGGCTGCTGAGACCATGATCCTCACCGACGAAGTAGTAGCCCTCGTTGGCCCCAATCGCTCCTCGCACGCCATTGAGGTAGGGGCTGTAGCCCAGCGCCACGGCGTGCCGATGATTACCACAGCGGCCACCAATCCAGCCGTGACCGCGGCTGGCGACTTTGTCTTCATGGCCGCTTTCACCGACCAGTTTCAAGGGCGCGTCATGGCGCAGTTTGCCAAAGAGACACTCGGAGTAAATGCAGCGGCTGTTTTGACTCAGCGGGGGGAAGTTTATACGGAGGGGATTGCCGAGTTTTTTATTGCCCATTTTAGCGGCTTTGGGGGGGAGATCGTCGCCGAAGAGTTCTACGAGAGCGGTGCGACGGATTTTGCCGCGCAATTGACCCCCATCGCGGCGGCGGCTCCCGAGGCGGTCTTTTTATCGGGACTGCCACCAGAAGTCGCGCTTGTGACCAAGCAGGCGCGTGCCCTGCCGCTGCAAAACGCGGCTGGGGAACCGACGATCTTTCTCGGGGCTGATGCTTGGGACAATCCGACGCTGTTGGACAATGAAGAGGCCGTCGTGGATGGCAGCTTTTTCAGCAGCCACTTTTCGCCGGACACGGACGAGCCGAGTGCACGCGCATTCATCGACACATACCAAGCCTTGTACGGGATTGCGCCCACCGGCGGCGATGCGGTGAGCTACGATGCGGTGCGCTTGCTCTTGGAAGCCGCAGAGCGAGCGGATAGGCTCGACGCAGATGCGATACGGCAGCAACTGTTGGCTACCGAACAGTACTCTGGAGCGACGCGCATTGCCGGGTACAACGAAAATCGCCATCCGACCAAGAGCGCGGTCATTATGACCATTGAGGATGGCGCGAAGGAGTTCTATCAGCAGGTAGATCCGTAGGGGATATGTGCATATCTGGATCGGGAATTTCCCAACGCGACCTGTGGAATTCGCCGGAGATGCCCGCCGTGGAATGGGCTGTCAGCCCTGACCTTTAAAGTAGATCTCTAGAGCGTTCTTCCCCAAAATCCACGTCTTGTCTTCAGCACTGAAAAAGGGAATCAACTCCTGCATAATGAGCAGTTCGTAAAAATTGGCCCATACCATCCGCCGCGGCCCAAAGCGGTCGTACACCTGCTCCAAAAAGGGCCACACATCGCGGAAGGGCGGTCGTTCCTTGGAAGGATTGTGCAGCGAGGTGCGGATGTACACATTGGGCCAGCGGGCTAGATCGAGCAGTGGCCCAAAGCCCTCGCTATCGGGGGCGCTGATGTCGATCATCGCCAGATGGTCGATGACTACTTTGACTCCGGGGAAGCGCTCGGCCATGGTCGCCACCTGCCCCACTTGGTGCGGCGCTAGGAAGATGTTGAACACCGCGCCCAACTCCTCGGCCCGGTGCCACAGTGGATAGCTGACCTCATCATTGAGCCAGACCACGTCGCGGTCGTAGATGGGACTCAAGCGCAGCCCTGCCAAACCCTGCTCTCGCATGGCCCGTTCCAAGCGCGCCGGATTCTCTGGATCGGCCGGATGGTGCAGCCGGTACCCCACTAAAAGGCCGATGGCGGCAAAGCGGTCGGGATAGCGCTGTACGCAGTGGCTGGCATAGCGGTTGTCGCGGCCGTAGTAGCACACCTGGCTGATGACGACCTTATCGACTCCATAGGTCCGCATGTGTTCGATGAGGTCTTCGGCCGACTGCTCATAGTCGGGCTTGGCACCGGGGCA
>JAJDYK010000239.1 GCA_022825185.1 Candidatus Latescibacterota bacterium
TCCGTGGCGTCAATTGCTTCGTAGTACCCTTCCCAAGGGACTGCTACCGAGTCTGGGTCGTTGGTCGTTACTTCCGCGGTCACTGCATAGCCGATGACCGGACCCAATTCCGGCAGCAGATAGTGAATGCGGTGGTCGGTGTACTCTTCGTTGGGCAGGCCGCACTTTAACACGATGGCGTTGAATATCGTCGGCGAGTCGAATTCCTTAAAAGCGTCTAGTACTTCGGGTTTGACCATAGAAAATTTATTCCTTTTTGCAATGGCGCGATTAGCCGCTGATGTCGAACAATTAGCTGACTCAATACGTTGATCTAAGGGAATAGAGCGCATTCGCACGGTGATTGTCAATCCGCTTGGATCGGCAGCGGCGCGTTGGCCCTTATTCAAGACTGGATTGACGCCTGTACAAGACCTATACTTTGCGCTGTCCCTGACGACCGCCCACCAAACCGGAGGATTCCATGACTGCCGCGCCCGACTATACGTCAAAAGTTCCTTACTACACCTTCCCCGACACCTTGGCCGAACAAGAGGAGGCGCTGGCCACCAACCCGCTGATGCAGCGCCTGCTCGTAGCGCGCCGCTCGTATGCCGGCGACCCGCACCGCCCCATCTACCACTACATCAACCCCGAAGCCAATCTCAACGACCCCAATGGACTGTGCTTCTGGCAGGGCCGCTATCATCTCTTCTACCAAGCCTATCCACCGGAGGACACTCGCCAGCACTGGGGCCACGCCATAAGCGACGACCTCGTCCACTGGCGCGACTTGCCATACTGCATCTATCCGAACCCGGAGCGCTGCTGTTTTTCGGGTGCTGCGCTAGTCGAGGAAGACCGCGTCATCGCCATGTACCACGGCACTGAGGTCGGCAACATGGTCGCCACTTCTTCGGACCCGCTGTTGCTCAACTGGGAAAAGGTCGCCAACAAGGCCGTGATCCCCATCCGCCCTGACGTGCCCTACCGAGTCTTCGATCCCTGCATTTGGAAGCAAGGCGACGCGTACTACTCGCTGTCGGCGGGTACCAAGCCCGAAGGCCCGGCTGGCAAGCCCGTGCGCGCCAACTTCCTCTTCAGGTCGAGCGATCTCGAACACTGGGAGTACCTCCATCCCTTCGTGGAGGACGACGGGTACACGCTAGTCGGCGACGACGGAGCCTGCCCCTATTTCTGGCCGATCGGCGACCGCCACATCCTCCTCTTTTTTAGCCATAGAAGCGGCGGCCAATACCTGCTCGGCGACTACGACACTGAGCGCGACAAGTTCGTCGTGACCTACGGTGCCAAGTTCAACTTTGGCGCGGCCGCGCCCTCGGGCGTCCACGCCCCTTCGGCGACCCCCGATGGCCAAGGCGGCGTCTTGGTCATCTTCAACATGAACCCCGGCAAGCCGACCAAGAACTGGAACCAGATTATGACCTTGCCCCGTCGGCTGACCGTGGTCGGCGACGACTTGGCCATGGAGCCGGCCGGTGATCTTAAATCGCTTAGACGGGACCACCAGCACATCGGCAAAACCACTCTTCCCGCCAACGAAGAACTCGTCCTCGATGCGGTCCGGGGCAACGCCATGGAAATCGTCGCTGAAATCGATCCGCAAGACGCGCCCATGGTCGAACTCAATGTCCTGTGCGCTCCGGGCAAGGAGGAGCATACGCGCATTGCCTTTTTCAAAAACCGGGGCTTCAGCAACCGCGTCTTTGGCAGCGACCACCACCAGAGCCTGATCTCGCTCGACACTTCGCATTCTTCTGTCGCGCCCGACGTGCTCTCCCGCGCCCCGGAGACCGCCCCGGTCATCCTCACTCCGGGCGAGACGCTCAAGCTGCGGGTTTTTGTCGATAAGAGCGTCGTCGAAGTCTTTGCCAACGGCCAGCAATGCGTGGCCGCACGCGTCTATCCCGACCGCACCGACAGCGTCGGGGTCTCGCTGCGCGCACAGGGCCAGAGCGCCGAATTGCTCTCGCTCGACGCCTATCAGATGCAGGACATCTACGCGGAATAGAAAGGAGCACGCCATGACCGAGGAAGAAAAATTTGTCTTTGACTTAGAGGGCTATCTGGTCATCAAAGACGTCCTCAGCCCGCAGGAGCTGGACGATCTCAATGCGCTGATGGATCGGTACATCGACGGCTGGGACAACCACCCCCGCAACGACCTGAACAAGGTCAGTAGCTGGGGCCAAGCTACCAAAAATCTGATCGACCACCCCAAAATTCTACCCTACTTAATCGAACTCATCGGCCCCAAGGTTCGCATCGACCACGACTACGCCATCATCATGAATCGCGGCGACGCCCGTGGCGGTCTCCACGGCGGCCCGAGCCAAGATACCGACCACTGGTTCAGCTACCGCGACGGACAGATGCGCAATGGTCTGAGCGTGGTGACCTTTTTTCTCGCCGACGCGAATGAGGGCGACGGCGGCTTTGCCTGCGTGCCGGGCAGCCACAAGACCAACTACCCCCGCAACCTGCCGCAAGACGTCAGGCACTTCGAGCGCGACGCGCACTACGTGGTCCAACCGACGGCCAAGGCCGGGGATGCGCTGTTCTTTACCGAGGCCCTTATCCACGGCACCATGCCGTGGCGCGCCGAGCACCAGCGCCGCACGTTGCTCTATAAGTACAGTCCTGGGTACTCGACGTGGGCCAAGGAGTTTTACAACCTCGACGAGTACGGCGAGCTGACCGAGCGACAGAAGCGCATCATGGCCACCCCTTCGATACACGAACATCCCGAGATCGTTTAGAAACGGCTGAGTTATCCGGCGGTGGTTTCCGTTTTCGGCGGAGGACCTATCCCCCCGGCCCCCTTTCCGACGCGGAAAGGGGGAGCAGAAGCGGTTCCCCCTTCCTCGCAGGAAGGGGGGATAGGGGGGTAGGTCTTACGGAGAATTGCCCAACAACTTCTTAGATAAGGAGCACAATATGCCCGATTCATATTCGCTGCATGGAAAGAAAGCCTTCGTCACTGGCGGCAAGCGCCGCATTGGCCGAGGCATTGCCCTGTCTTTAGCCGAAGCTGGCTGCGACGTGGGAATCAACGACCTGCACGAGGACGACGATGCTGGTAAAACTTTGGACCTGATCCGCGCTATGGGTCGGGAGGCCGAGTTTTTCGCTGGCGACATTTCCGACGGTGCCCAAGTCGAGGCGATGTTCGCGGCGTTTCTCGAACGGTTTGGCCGCATTGACATCTTGGTCAACAACCCCTACGGCGGCACGGGCGAGCCCTTCCTCGAACTCAGCGAGGAGAATTGGGACCAAAATCTCGACGTGGGGCTCAAGGGATTTTTTCTGTGCTCGCAACAAGCGGCGCGCGCCATGGTGGCGCAGGGCGGCGGCGGAGCCATCGTCAGCACTTCCTCGGTACACGGGCGACGGGCGTGGAAGAACGACACGGCGTACGGGGCTGCCAAAGCCGGCGTCTTGCGCCTGACCGAAAGCATGGCCGTTGACTTGGGCGAACACGGAATCCGCTGCAACGCCATCATGCCCGGATACATGGACACCGATCACGTCTTCAATGAACCGCCTCCGGCGCTGGGTATTCTCGAAGAACGACTGCACGACATAGTTCCCCTGCGTCGTCCGGGAACCCCCGAAGACATTGGCCGGGCGGTGGTTTTCCTCTGCTCGTCAGCCGCCGGCTGCATCACCGGGGCATCCCTGCCGGTGGATGGGGGGCTTTTGGCCGCCTCGGCCGCTGAGTAGGATCATCGACGGAACTCGTCGGCCCACACATGCCCAAATCGCTTTTCAGCATTAGGGGATTGCTAATCGGGATAGCCCTCTCCCTAGCGGTGGGTCTGCTCGCGCCGTACGGGGTCGTGTTCAATTACTACTGGGTCGGCTTTAA